>NZ_ACEP01000119.1 GCF_000173975.1 Anaerobutyricum hallii DSM 3353 | reverse complement strand
TTTTTGCGAAGTTTCTGCTTTATTGGGCAAAATGGAGCGTTTAGCACAACGGAACAAAATCAATAAATTTTTTAGGGCTTCTTCTTAATAATTCTTCTGGCAATCCGATTGCTATGCTTCTGTAGCGCCGTCTGTTTGTTTTGCTACGCAAACCAGAATTTAGAGAGCCTTAATTCTCTCGATAGCTTCTAATGTATTCTCATAGGAGCCAAATGCTGTGAGTCGGAAGTATCCCTCTCCGCTTGGTCCAAATCCTGAACCTGGTGTTCCTACTACGTTTGCTTTATTTAATAAGAAGTCAAAGAAATCCCAGGATGGCATTTTGTCTGGAGTCTGCAACCAGATGTATGGTGCGTTTACTCCGCCAAATACAGTATATCCCGCGTCTTTTAAGCCTTCTTTGATGATTTTGGCATTGTTCATGTAGAACGCAACCTGCTCTTTTAACTGTGCTTTTCCAGCTTCGCTGTAGCAAGCTTCGCCGGCTCTCTGGATGATATATGGAGCACCATTATACTTTGTTCCGTGACGTCTTGCCCATAAGGAATGTAAAGCAACGTCTCCTGCTTTTAAGTCTTTAGGGACAACGGTGAAACCAAGTCTTGTTCCTGTGAATCCTGCATTTTTGGAGAAGCTTCGAAGCTCGATTGCACAAGTTCTTGCTCCTTCACATTCGTAGATGCTATGTGCTACATCATCTTCGCTGATATATGCTTCATAAGCGGCATCATAGATGATTACTGCACCGATTTTGTTTGCATAGTCAACCCATTCCTGAAGCTGTGCTTTTGTGATTGTCGTTCCTGTTGGATTATTTGGGAAGCAAAGATAAATGATATCTGGTTCTTCTTTTGGGAAGTCTGGTACGAAATCGTTCTCTGCTGTACATGGCATGTAGATTACATCGCTCCATGTTTCTGTTGTCGGATTATATGTTCCTGTTCTTCCTGCCATAACATTTGTGTCAACATAAACTGGGTATACAGGGTCACATACAGCAATTTTGTTATCTACACTGAAAATTTCCTGAATGTTTCCGGAATCACATTTTGCACCATCGCTGACAAAGATTTCATCGGCACTGATATCACATCCACGGCTCTTGTAGTCACCATCTACGATTGCATTTCTTAAGAATTCATATCCAAGGTCTGGTGCATATCCGCGGAAAGTTTCTGCTTTTCCCATTTCATCTACTGCACTGTGAAGACTTTTGATGATCTCTGGTGCTAATGGCTGTGTTACGTCACCAATTCCTAAACTGATAATAGATTTGTCTGGATTTGCCTCTTTGTATGCTGCTACTTTTTTCCCAATATTAGAAAAAAGATAGCTTCCTGGCAGTTTTAAATAATTCTCGTTTACTTTAAACATAGCTGCTCCTAACTGGCTTTCGCCTACTGCTGTCTATTACAGTATTCCTTCCGGAAGAGTAATTTCCCCATCAAATACAACGGTTGCCGGACCGGTCATATAAACTAAGTTTTCTTTGCGGTCCCAGCGAATTTTTAAATCTCCTCCAAGTAAGTGTACTGTAACTTCGTCTTCTGTCTTGTTATTTAATATACAGGCAACGGTAGTTGCACAGGCACCTGTTCCACAGGCGAGTGTCTCATCACTGCCGCGCTCCCATACTCTCATATTTACTGTGTTTTTGTCTAACACTTCCACAAACTCTGTGTTTGTTCTTTTCGGAAATACCGGATGATTTTCGAAATATGGCCCAATAGCTTCGATATCTAATTCCTTTACGTTATCCATAAAGATAATCGCATGAGGATTCCCCATAGATACGCATGTCATATGGTAAGTTTTTCCCTTTACTTCAACAGGGACATCCACTACTGGATTATTCTCTACTGCAACTGGAATTTTCTTTGGTTCAAGGATTGGTGCACCCATATTTACTTCTACGGTTGCTACTTTGCCATTTTCCACCTGAAGTTTTAAATATTTGATTCCCGCTAAAGTTTCGACAGAAATCTCTGTCTTATCTGTCAGACCATAATCATACACATATTTTGCCACACAACGGATACCGTTTCCGCACATTTCTGCCTGAGAACCATCTGCATTATAGATATTCATACGAAAATCTGCTTTTGCAGACGGACTGATAAGAATTAATCCATCTGAACCGATTCCAAAATGACGGTCACTGACAAACTTTGATACTTCTGCAGGATTCTTTATTGATTCTTCGAAACAATTTACATAAACGTAATCATTTCCTATTCCATGCATCTTTGTAAACTTCATAGGCTGCTCCCTTCTTTTGCACATATAAGCAACTTAAAATATACGATAATCTTCGTTATTTAACAAGAGTTATCCTCATTTTTCAATAAAATTCTTACAATTATTTAGATTTCACCTGCAAGATTTCATTTATAAAGTGTGTTTTACTTATGAAATTAAGCAAAGATTTCCAAAACAACTTATTAAAAAGCGCAAAAATCTACTTTCATTCTATACAGTTTCAAAAATGCCGGATCAAAAAACCTGCAAAACCATATAGGCCGTTTCTACCATATTCGTTCCATTATCCATACTTCTCTTCTGAAGGTAACGGTGCGCCTCTTCTTCTGTCAATTCATTTTTCTCCATTAATAAAGACTTTGCCTGATTAATAACTCCCTGATCAGCAGAAGATCTCTTATTCGGCTTTTCCCTTTCCCGCTTTAATCTTCTATGTATATCTGTCAGCAGATCCGATACGGTATCTACCAGATCATATGCTTTTAACGGCAATGGCAGATAAATGACATCATCATCTCCATATTCCTGCCACTGGGCATTGCTGGCAATAACGACCATCTCAAAAGTATCTGGAATACACTCTTTTAATTCATCATATATCATATCAGCAAAGCGGATGCCGCAGACAACAACACCCGCTTCCAGTCTTTCCACTGCCTGAATCGCCTGTGCTCCGGTAACACAGACAGCTGACACATCAAAGCCATTCTTTATTAGAACATTTTTCATTTTTAGTACAATTTCCTTTTTCGGAAACACAACAACAATATTCAGCACTTTCCACTCACCCTCATAAGGATTCCAGTTTTTCAATCTACAGTCGATATTTTAGGCAGCTGAGCTGTTAGTATTTATAAAGATATGCTTCTGTTTCCCAATCAGAAACCTGTCTGCAATATTCATGCCATTCTTTTCTCTTTGCTTCCAAATATTTTTTACTGATATGCTCTCCCAAAACTTCCTGAATATATTTATCCTCTTCAAAGGCATCACAGGCTTCTCCAAGTGTTGCCGGAAGGACATCAATATTCATATCAGCAATCTGTTCTTCTGTAAGTAAATACATATTTTTACCGATTGGTTCTGGCGCTTCTAATTCATTCTCAATTCCATCAAGACCTGCTGCAAGACAAAGTGCCATAACAAGATATGGGTTTGCTGCCGGGTCAGGACTTCTGAATTCGATTCTTGTTCCTGCACCTCTCGATGCCGGAATACGGATTAATGGACTTCGGTTAATGGAAGACCAGCAGATTGCTACCGGTGCTTCATAACCCGGAACCAGTCTTTTGTAGGAGTTTACAAGAGGATTACAAATACAGGACATACCTTTAGCATGCTTAATAAGACCTGCAATGAAATGATAACATTCTTTGCTCAGTCCCATCGGATTGCTCTTATCAAAGAAAATGTTCTTTCCATCTTTTTCAAGGGACATATTGATATGCATTCCAGAACCGTCTACATCTGTAATTGGCTTTGGCATAAAGGTCGCATACAATCCATGTCTTTTTGCAATGGTCTTTACAACCATCTTAAATGTCATGATATTATCTGCTGTTACTAATGCATTATCATACTTAAAGTCAATCTCATGCTGTGCCGGAGCTACTTCATGATGAGAAGCCTCAATCTCGAAGCCCATACTCTCTAATGTAAGAACGATATCTCTTCGTGCATTCTCTCCTAAATCTAATGGAGTAACATCAAAATAACTTGCCTTTTCATGTGTGATATTTGTCGGCTGTCCATTATCATCCGTATGGAAAAGGAAGAATTCACATTCTGGTCCTACATCAAAAGTATATCCCATCTTTGCCGCTTTTTTTAATACTTTTTTCAATACATAACGGCTGTCTCCCTCGAAAGGCACGCCCTCTGGTCGATATACATCGCACATGAAACGGGCAACTTTGCCATGCTGTGGACGCCACGGAAGAATCTCAAATGTATTAAGATCTGGATATAAGTACATATCGGATTCCTCAATGCGGACAAATCCCTCAATAGATGAGCCATCAAACATACACTTATTATCTAATGCTTTTTCAAGCTGGCTGGCTGTGATTGCCACATTCTTTAAGGTACCAGATACATCTGTAAACTGAAGTCTTATAAACTGTACATCTTTTTCTTCCACAAGCTGAATAATATCCTGCTTTGTATAATTTCCCATTGGTATCCTCCCAATTATGCTATGTACCCATGAAATCTTTTGCAAGGGTAAATGCATAAAAGACTCCATGAGTACATATTTATTTATATCAGGGATTCACTTCCCTTTTTATGCCTCGTTAATCTTGCTCTCAATCTCTTTATCAATTTCTGCGATATCCACTAAAGATAAATCTTCTCGGCAGGAAGACTCTAAGCTGGTAAGTAAGGCGTTTGCTGTATCAAGAGAAGTCAGACAGTTCACACCTGTTTCTACCGCATGACGACGGATAACAAAACCATCTTTGCTTCTTTCAATACCCTGTGAAGGTGTATCGATGATAAGATCAATCTGATGTCCTAAAATTAAATCCAGCAGGTTTGGATGTGACTCCTCAATCTTATTGACTCTCTTCGCCGGCACACCGCTTTCCTGTAATGTCTTGCATGTATTTCTTGTCGCATAGATTTCGTAGCCAAGTGCTGTAAATCTCTTACCAACTTCTACTGCATCTAACTTATCAGAATCCTTTACAGTCATGATCATCTTCTTATGCTTTGGTAAATCTACACCAGAACCTAAGAATGCTTTAAATAACGCTTCCTCAAAGTTCTTGGAAATACCGAGACACTCACCTGTAGACTTCATTTCTGGTCCAAGGCTGATATCCGCACCACGAATCTTCTCGAATGAGAATACTGGCATCTTGATTGCCCAGTATGGAGATTCTGGCTGAAGTCCTGGCTCGTAACCTAAGTCTTTTAACTTCATTCCTGTCATAACCTTTGTTGCAAGGTCAACGATAGGAATACCTGTTACCTTACTGATATAAGGAACGGTTCTTGAAGAACGAGGGTTAACCTCAATGACATATACTTCATCCTGATATACAATGAACTGGATATTGATAAGACCGATAACGTGTAAAGCCTTTGCCAGTAACTTTGTATAATGTCCGATAACCTTTTTAATCTTAGGAGAAAGGTCTCTTGCAGGATATACGGAAATACTGTCTCCAGAATGGATTCCGGCTCTCTCTACATGCTGCATGATACCCGGGATAACGATTTCTTCACCATCACATACGGCATCAACCTCTACCTCAACACCCATCAGGTATTTATCGATAAGGATTGGATGTTCCTGTGCATATCTCTGGATAACATCCATAAATTCTGAAATATCCTCATCTGAAATAGCAATCTGCATACCCTGTCCACCAAGTACGTAGGAAGGACGGATTAATACTGGATAACCAATCTCGTTGGCTGTCTTGATTGCCTCTTCTTTTGTAAATACAGTACCTCCCTTTGGTCTTGGGATACAGCACTGCTCAAGAATCTCATCAAAAAGTTCTCTGTCTTCGGCTGCATCTACGTTCTCAGCACTTGTACCAAGAATTGGAACACCGATTTTATTTAACTTTTCTGTTAACTTAATAGCTGTCTGTCCACCAAACTGTACAACTGCTCCGTCCGGTTTCTCTAATTCTACGATATGTTCTACATCTTCCTCTGTTAAAGGCTCGAAGTAAAGTTTATCTGCGATATCGAAGTCAGTACTTACTGTTTCAGGGTTATTATTTACGATAATCGTCTCGTAACCCATTTCTTTAAATGCCCATACACTGTGTACAGAACAGTAGTCAAACTCAATACCCTGTCCGATACGGATCGGACCAGAACCCAGTACCATAATCTTCTTCTTATCAGAAGTTTCTTCTACTTCATTAAAGCTTCCAAAACAAGAGTAATAATATGGTGTTTCTGCCGCAAACTCAGCCGCACAAGTATCAACAACTTTGTAGGCAGGAACGATATCCATCTGTCTTCTTAAGTTCTTTACATATTCTTCACTCTGACCGATAAGCTCTCCGATAACTTTATCAGGGAATTCCATTTCTTTTGCTTTAAGTAAAAGGTCTCGGTCTAATTCTTCTGCGTTCTTAAGTTTTGCTTCCATCTCAACGATGTTATTTAACTTATCGATGAACCATAAATCAATTTTTGTAATGTCATGAATCTTCTGTGGATTCACTTTACGGCGGAGTGCCTCTGCGATACAGTAAATACGAAGGTCATCTACAATATGAAGATGTTCTTCTAATTCTTTGTCGCTTAACTTGTCAAAATCGCCATGCATCAGGCTGTCTACATGCTGTTCTAAAGAACGAAGAGCCTTCATGAGACCACCTTCAAAGTTAGTGCAGATACTCATTACCTCACCAGTTGCCTTCATCTGTGTTGTCAGATGGCGGGAGGCAGAAATGAACTTATCAAATGGAAGTCTTGGAACCTTTACTACACAATAGTCAAGTGCTGGCTCAAAACTTGCGAATGTCTTACCTGTTACGGCATTCTTAATCTCATCTAAGTGGTAACCAAGCGCAATCTTTGCAGTAACTTTGGCAATCGGATAACCAGTTGCCTTAGAAGCTAATGCAGAAGAACGGCTTACACGAGGGTTAACCTCGATTACACAATAATCAAATGTATCTGGATTTAAAGCAAACTGTACGTTACATCCACCTTCTACACCAAGTTCGTCAATGATATTTAATGCGGAATTACGGAGCATCTGGTACTCTTTATCTCCTAAAGTCTGAGAAGGAGCAACTACGATACTGTCACCGGTATGAACACCAACCGGGTCAAGGTTCTCCATATTACATACGGTAATACATGTTCCATTTCCGTCACGCATTACTTCGTACTCGATTTCCTTCCATCCTGCGATGGACTTCTCTACTAATACCTGGCCTACACGGCTCAAACGAAGACCGTTCTGGATGATTTCCACGAATTCTTCCTCATTATCTGCGATTCCGCCGCCGCTTCCTCCAAGAGTGTATGCCGGACGAAGAACAACTGGATATCCAATCTTCTGCGCATATTCCAGACCATCTTCTACATTCGTAACAATCTGGCTTGGTGCGATTGGCTCACCGATCTTTTCCATCGTTTCTTTAAATTCTTCTCTGTCCTCAGCCTTACGGATTGTTTTACCTGTTGTACCGATAAGCTTTACTTTGTGCTCTTTTAAGAAACCACACTCATCTAACTCCATAGCGATATTTAACGCTGCCTGTCCACCTAATGTTGGAAGAAGACTGTCCGGAGAAACTTTTAAAATGAGCTTCTTAATAACTTCTGGTGTTAATGGCTCAATGTATACTTCATCTGCGATATCTTTATCTGTCATGATTGTTGCAGGGTTAGAGTTAACAAGGACAACATGAATTCCTTCCTCTTTTAAGGAACGACATGCCTGTGTTCCCGCGTAGTCAAACTCTGCAGCCTGTCCGATAACAATAGGACCGGAACCAATTACAAGGACTTTTTTAATACTGGTATTCTTAGGCATCTTTTGCAACCTCCATCATATTGATAAACTCTTCAAATAAAAATTCGGAATCGTTTGGCCCAGGACAAGCTTCCGGATGGAACTGTACTGTCATAACGTTCTTTCCAAGATAGTGAACTCCCTCTAATGTACCATCATTTACATTAATAAAGCTTACTTCTGCAATATCTCTGTTCAGAGAATCTTCCATTACCATGTATCCATGGTTCTGTGAGGAAATATAAACCTTTCCTGTTTTTAAATCTTTTACCGGGTGGTTGGCTCCACGATGTCCGTATTTCATCTTCTTTGTATCTGCGCCGTTGGCAAGTGCCATGAGCTGATGTCCAAGACAAATACCAAAAATTGGAATATTCGTAGCAAATAACTTCTTAAGCTCCTCGATAATCTCCACACATTCCTTTGGATCTCCAGGACCGTTCGAAAGCATGATTCCATCTGGATTTGCTGCGATAATCTCTTCTGCCTTTGTGTAAGCAGGGTAAACCGTAACTTCGCATCCACGCTTATTTAAAGACTTCTCAATATTCTTCTTTGCTCCAAAATCCATGAGGGCAACTTTAAAACCATCTCCTGGAAGCACTCTCTTTTCCTTACAGCTAACTTCACGAACAACACCTTGTACTTTATATTCTTTTAACTGCTTTACTACTTCGTCCAGGTCGAAATCTTCTCTTGTTGTAATCATTCCGTTCATAACACCGTACTCTCTTAAGATACGTGTCAGATGTCTAGTATCAATTCCTGAAATTCCCGGAACATCATATTTCTTTAAGAATTCATCTAATGTCATCTCGTTACGGAAGTTACTTGCCAGTTTGGCACATTCTCTTACAATAAGAGCTTTTGGCCACGGATGAATGGACTCCATGTCTTCCATACAGATTCCGTAATTACCAATTAATGGGTAAGTCATAACAACGGACTGTCCTGCGTAGGATGGGTCTGTCAATATCTCCAGATATCCTGTCATGGAAGTATTAAAAACTACCTCGCTGATTACCTCTCTGGCTGCTCCAAAGCTTTCGCCGGTCAGCACAGTTCCGTCTTCTAAGATTAGAAATGCCTTCATGATTCACGTTCCTTTCTATATTCAATCATTTGCAACTGCATATTAAGGAAAATGCAAAAACAGCACTGGAGTAAGTCACTCCTAATTACAGTTCTTTGCAAAAAAAAAGACGGGTTCCCCCGGCTCATTGTGCGAAAACTATGCTTATCAAACAAATCGGCCGGGAACGTGTCTTTTCAGACTTGCGAAAAAAACTGACATCTACGTTGCCGCTCTTTGCATAAATACTTAAATTGTACAAATTCTAGCATACATCGAATGCAATTACAAGAGAGGAACAGCGAAAAACTACAATTTCTATCTTTCGCCGCCCATTCCCCCCCTTATTACCATGTTGCTTTGTGCATAATTCCGATAACTAATTTTCTGTCAGCAAGAAATTATTTCAGCTCCGCAATTCGACTTACTGCGACATAAATCTGACTAATTTTATACCACGTTGCAAAGTCCACAACTCCCGTTTCCGGCAAATGGAAAATCTTCTGAAAAATCTTTACAGAATTTGCCGTTGCCGGTCCATAAATGCCGTCCACCCTGATTTTAGGAATCAATGGATAGTCCCCTGCAATTACATTGAGCTGTTCCTGCATTTGTCTCACTTTTTGTCCCGAAGCTCCAATTGTCAGCTCATATCCCGGATATGACGCCGGAATTCCTGAAATCGTCTCCGCTTCATTAATATACATATCATCCCCATAATAGTATCTTAAAATCTCAATCGCAGAAAGCCCGTCATCCCCTAATGCCTTCGAACCCCACTGGCTCATAAACTCCGGACAGCTTACCCGCTTGCCGTCACAGTACTGTGTGAGTATTGGCTGTGTCACTTCTGGTCTTGAAAGGTAGGAATTGAAAATTTCATCTACTACATTGCTGATGGAATCATAGGTGTTTTTGCCGTTAATCCACTTTTGGTCAAAGGCGGTGGATGATGTGATGGTGAAGTCTTTTCCCTTTCCCCGATACGTCGAAACCATCGTTCATTCGGGGTTTGGATAAATCTTGAGACTATCTAAGATAACGGACTTATCTTCCAGCTTATTCTCCGGCACTATACTTCCTGATTTCTTTAAAGCTTTTGACCGTATCTCGTTTATATTTATCTTAAATCTTATCACAACTTCATCCTCTTTTACAGATATTTTTTCAATAAGCTTATTCACAAGGACACGCTTTGTAGGATTGTCGGCATTCAGAAATACATCCTTCCATGTTGGAATCTGCATACGCAGACTATCCCACTCATTAAAAGAGACATCCGCTCCGTCAAGTTCCTTTTGTTTCTCTGCAATCACTTTTTCCTGCTGTTCCTTTTCCTGCTTCTGCTTTTCAATCAGTTCTACCAGCTTATCTACAGGTACAGGATACTCTCCAAGCATCGCTTCTGGAATCTTATCTTCCATGACAGAAATCTTTTGCTGGATATGCTTGAGTCTTTCCTGTTCTCTTGAAAGTTCTTTCGCTTTCTCCTTTTTTGCCTTTCGCCCATTCTCGGAAATCTGCTCGAAAATATCCTCGTTTTCCTGAAGCTTATCTATGTACTCGGCAATCGCCTGAAACACAATCTTTTCAATTCTTTCTGCTTTAAATTGATAGACTTTGTAATGTGGAACTCCCTGCCATGCATCCTGGCACTTATATATTGCCTGTCTGCTCGCCCTCCTTTCTCCCGTATCTTTAATTGTCCAATAGTTATATCTACTTCCATTTGTACATTTGCAGCCACAGTATCCACAGTAAATAACATCAATGAGGGGAAGCATCCCCTCATTTCTTGCGATAACCTTTACACCTTTATTCTGCGGAGCGGTACGATACTTCATCCCTCTCTGCTTTCTTTTTATCTGAACCAGATTCCAGTCATCAGGACTAATAATCTGTATCTCTGGATTTGGTTCTTCCGAGAGAATCCATTCAGAACTATCTAACCGCTTACTTTTTCCGTTTTCTTTC
Source organism: Anaerobutyricum hallii DSM 3353 (assembly GCF_000173975.1). Classification (GTDB taxonomy): domain Bacteria; phylum Bacillota; class Clostridia; order Lachnospirales; family Lachnospiraceae; genus Anaerobutyricum; species Anaerobutyricum hallii. The sequence continues at coordinate 24,287 of NZ_ACEP01000119.1, read as the reverse complement.
TTTTCTCTACGTTTATAAGCCGTATAACCTGCATAAATCGGATTCGTTAAAATGCTGGTTACCGTTCCACCTCTCCATACCTCAGATGGAGCAAGTTCTTTATATTCCTCATCCAGATTCAGTTCTCTGGCAATCTTTGAAGAACCGTACTCTTTATCAAGAGAAAGCTCGTATATATGTTTTACTGCCTTTGCCCTTTCGGGAATAATCACAAGATGGTGTAATGCTCTTCCATGCTTACTGATTTCTCCAGACAGCTCCAATTTATATCCATACGGAGCCTTCCCCCCGACAAACTTCCCCTGCTGTACTAGCTTTTGTGCCGTATCTTTGACACGCATTCCCGTATCAGAACTGCTCTTTTGTGCATTGCCATAACGCAGAGCTAACATCATCTGTCCCATAATATCATCACTCTCTGGTGAGATACAGCCATCTTTTACCGTATATATATCCACACCATAGCTTTTAAGCTGCATAACATATGCACCAATTTCCCACATTCTTCTACCGATTCGGTCATCCTTATAGACTGCAAGAATATCATACTCGTTTCTTTGTGCATCTCGCAATGCCTGCTGTAAAATATCACGATTCTCTACGGCATTACTGTATCCACTATTACTTCCCTCAAAGTATTCCTTTGAATCCAGATGCCATTCCTCATGTTGTGCGATAAATTCTTTCACCAACTGTCTCTGGATACCTAAGTCTCCATCTTCCTCCAACTGTTGATTAGAACTTACACGAAGCAACATCCGCACCCTCTTTTTCTCGCCCATCTTAGGAAATCCTTTCTACATGATAAATCTGATGATTTTTAATCTGCTCCCTTAATGTATGAGACAGTACATTATTTACTTCTTTTTGAATCTCCATTTGATGGTATCCTGCCTCTGTCCGTTCCCTTGTCTCATCAAACTCTGGAAACTCCAAAATAACTTTTATACCATCCTGTTTTGTTTCTATACAGGAATACTTTGGAGCTTCTAAAGAAATACCTGTAATAGACTTCCCTGTTTCATTTCTGCCTACATGGACTTCTTTTAATTCTTTACTTCGCTTTGTTGTCTGATTCATACAAAAACCTCCTATACATCGTATTGAAATCATGAGTTGTCTTATGACTGTATCGTTTTAAGCTATACAGACACTTGATTTCGATAAATGATAGATTCATAGGTAACCATATATCAGAAGGTATATAGTCTCCTATGAATCTTTCAGAAGGATAATATATAATTACCGCTCCTTATTTTACCTACAATGGTCTTATTCCCCTGTGCCTCTTAATTCCTCATACCGTTCTTTCAACTCATAATATAAAATACAATACGTCCGTATATTTTGTACTTTTGTAGTATGCGTTCCTCCCCGGTCTTCATCTAAAAGCTCCATCTGCGATAATGCTAAAATAATCTTATTTACACTAATACCTGTACACTTATGCTTTTTGAGACCATAAACTAATGCTTTTCTACTAAGAAACACACCTCTATTACTAACCAACATTTCATCTGCTTTTCCTCTATATAATGCTTTATTTTTATAACTGCATTTTTCATATAGCTTATCATCTATTAATTCGTAAACAACTTTGATAACCCTATCTTCCTCTGACATACTGAGCTGCTCTAAATGTAACTTCTGCTTCTCCTTTTGAAGTGTAAGTGCTTTATCCAATTTAGATTTAAGCTTCAATTTATCGCTGTTGTCCACATATTTTCCATATAAAATAGCTGTTATTTTAAGAAAAACTATGCTTTCCTCAATTCGCATAGACTGCTCTCCATGCCTGCTTAAAGCCTCATACTGAGTACGAATGGTTTCTATTGCATCTTTCATGTTTCCTAATAATTTATCCAAAAAATTCATTACAATAGTTGCCATCGTCTGCTCCTGCTGAATTTTAGTAAGCGTTTTCAAATCCACATTTTGAGCCTCTATCTGAAGAGTTCTTGACTGTAAACTTTCTACCCCATCGAGAAATTCTGATGTAATAAACACAACTGCACTTTGAGGATTACTCTCTATATGACGTACCACTGCATCCATCATAGAGATCTGCCGCTTATAATCGTAACCAGTTGCCGCAGGGTGATAATCTTCCAATACCATAGGAAATCCATAACATTGTTGTACTTTCTTCACCGCCATCTTCTTTTGGTCATTTACCAAACTACACATGAACTGCGAAGGATTTTCCATATACATCATCGCCTGCGTTAAAGCGGTCTTATAACTTCCTGTTTTTCCATAAAGATTGATGCACACTGCCGGATTAAAACCTGCTTTTATAAATAAGAATTTTATAGCTGATAATAAAACCGCTGTAAATAAGATTTCACTGGCTCCCTGTGATACTGTCAGGTAATCTTCTTCATTTCTATCAGCATTTTTCTTATCTGCTAATCGTACCTTATTTTTCCATTTCATTTGTTTAACATTTTCGTCAACTTCAATCTGTATCCCATCCTGATTTGACATATATGTATAATCACCGGCAATGAATATCTCTTTACCAACTTCTAATCTCTGGTATCCATTAGAAGTTATATGATACATCTTAACCTGCTTTGCGTCCTTACAGGATGTCTGTAAACGTAATAAAAGCATCTGCCTTTCCCATCTATCTAATCCAGCATCCATAATCTCTGTCCACAGAGTAAAGTACGACAGGTTATTAAGTTTTTTTACCCGACGGGGAGATAATTCTGTCCCATCAAGCATTTTTGCCACTAATTCATACTCCATATGGTTCTTTTTACTCTCATCCTCCTCTATGTAATAGAAGATTCGATTCACCTTTACATCAAATTCTGTTATATATCTTCCATCTACCATTAAACCCTGGTTCGGTACAAAACTAAAATTCATTATGATTATTCTCCTTTTATTTTTTCTTTCACGCGACTCTCAATGCTGCGGACTAATAGCCCGCAGCCTCTTTTATGTAACAATAAAAATCACAATAACAGTAACAAATCATCCACATCCTGCTTACTTATCAGTCTACGGCTTCTTTTGTTATCCCACTTGCCGTTCTTAATATTCTTGAAGACTGTCTTCCTGTATTTTTTTAAGACCTGCTTTTGTCTTTTCAATTTTTCTTTTTTAGACTTATTCTCTTTCCTTAAATCTTTGCACTCGCTTAACAAATTTTGGTTTTTCTCTTCCAACCGTTCGTTTCTTCGAGCCAAGCGGCAATTATTTTGTCTTATTCTGTGATTCTCCTCCTCTAGCTTTCTGATATACTGTGTACTCCATTTATAATGGTATTTAATTCTTGCCTCTTCCAGCTTTTTCTTATTAATCTCCTCCTGACTTTCTGCCATAAATGTTTCTAAACTCTTTTCCTTACAATTTGGCACGCCCACATTTTCCTCTGACTCGTCATACGATGCTTCATCTGCATCTACTAGCAACGGAGTTTTGTTGCAATAAGTGAAGAAATCTTTATCGAAGTTCTCTTGCCGTGAAGCATATTCTTCGTAAACCTCATACTCCGCTGGAACAACACTAAGTTTCTCCATCATTTCATCTTCGAATACTTTTTTCTCCAGCTCTGTATTTAATACTCTCTTTAACATTTTAAAATCCTCCTAAAACTAAACTCTTTTGAACTCGTCAGTCCAAGGTATCTGATACCGCTCCTCTGTATTTTGAAGCTGTCTCTATATTATCGGTTCTTTAATCACAAAAAAATTCTTAAAAAGTTAATTTCTGCATTATCGAATTTACCTATTTTTATTTTTTTATTTTTATGATATAATAAACAATTTTACACAAAAAAGAAATCATATCTCAGTTTCAACTCTAAGATATGATTTCCATGTACTGTTTTTTACTAACTAATTTTTTATATTAACATTTTTATTAAATTTCTTTGCATATTTTTTTGCCGTCTCTTCTATATACTCTTTTCCAACCCTCTGCCTTTCACCTGCTTTACGAAGAAGTTCTATATACTCTTTTAATTTTTCTTCAAAAACATCATCTTCCTTGCTATCTTGCTCCATCTTTTCACCCAGTTTACAGTATCTATTATATATATCTTCATTTGCTTCGAGTATAACCTCTGGTATTGTTATTTTTAGTTCTGAAATATCTAAATTTTTATTTATTTGCGCACTGCTATACCTCACATCATATATACTCTACATTTTTTCAATATATTCTATTTTATTTATAATTCTTCGAGCATAATCAATCCCATTTTTATCTTCATCTAGCCAATTTAAATATCTATCCAAGCCAGCTTCGAAGTATCTATCTTCCTCTGTAATTATTTCTCTCTCATCTGTTTCTTCTCTAAGTCTTTCTTCTCTAAATAAACCACACCGTAACTGTTGTATTTTCGCTATTTTTTTATTTACTCTCTGAATAAAGCTCATCTCTGTTGCTCTGCTATCTAATATAGATAAATACCTATCTAAATCTTGTTCAAATTCTTTTTCTTCATCTATCAATTTATCTTTATTTAATTCTGAATATTGAAGCATTTCTCCTTTTAATTCTATTAATTTACTTTTAATTCTATACATATGTGGAAAAAATAACTTTGCTTCTAACTCATCTTCTTTGCATTGATATTTACCACCAGCCCATTGATTACATAAATCCCAGTTACCAAAACTAAGCGGAAACCAATATCCATTATTTTCCAGCATATCTACTGTAATATTAAATAATTCTAATCTATCCTCTATGTCAAATTCCTCCCATTTATCCTCTTCTATTAACGTCAATTTTTCACTGGTAGGAAACATTTCAAATATCTTTCTAAAAAATTTCTGTTCTTCCTCTCCAAATTCTATATCTTCATCTAAATGTTTGCGTCCCCTTTTTGCCTCTTCTTCCTTCTTGCTATTATTCCTGCTATCCTTATTTTCTTGAAACATACCTTCATACGATTGTTCAGAGTGCCTAGCTGTTCCAAGTACACAATTTATTCTATTATCAAAAAACTCCCATTGCTTTTTGGGTGAATCATATTGTTGATTTTGTAACTCTCCGTATATATCCTTTTGTTTTTTTATCCACATATTAAATGTCATTCTCATGTACCCCCATTACTTTTCTTTATTAAATCACATAATCCTAATCATGTCTAATTTTTTTTTGCAACATGGGAGAATCGCCCATATTCCGAACAAAATAAAAAAATTCTTTTTGCATTTTAATAAAAACAAATTATTCTCCAAACACCTTCCTAATTAATTTAAAGGAAGGAGTTTTTATTTATGGATATTAAAATATCTTTCGATAAAACAGCATTTCAATGTAAACCAACCAATAGGCAAACCGCTTTTATGAAAAAAAGGTTGCCCAAAGAAGAAGATTATTACGATATTAAAACCATTGCTGAACGCATAGGGAATCATGGACACTCATTTCTCCCTGCAACATTTGAAGGACTAGCAAGTAAACAAGAAAATTTTGAACAATGTCAATTATTCGGAATAGATTTTGACGACGAACCAGATTATGAAAAAATTAAAAAGAAATTAATGGAATATCATCTTCCTATCGTTTTCTCTTATCATACATTCAGTTCTACTCCAGAACATCCAAAGTATAGGATTATCTTATGTCATATCGTTCCAATTACAGAAAAATGGTTAGCCGATATGATTTTAAAAATGTTGAAAAAGATGTTTCCGGAAGCAGATAAACACTGTTTTGAAACTGCTAGATTATTTTACGGTGGAAAAGGATTAATAGAATTTCACGAAGTCATAGAAGAAACTGGAGAAAATACATTCAATGTGTATAATTTAATACAAGAATTTGAAAAGTTCCTTTATATACATGATTCAAGGAATTTTTCCAGAAACTTAAAATTATTTGCTCGTAATTATAAACTTAATATACATAACAATCATTTTGATATTTACGAATACAATACTCAAAGAGGGTGTATTTCAACAGACCCTAATACAAATGAAGAAAAAATAGGAAGCAATATTAAATATGAATTATACATTCCAAATACTTCTTCAAAAATCATATTTTATGAATTACAAGAAGAAGCAGTAAAAAAAGAGTCTTCTTCACAGCGTATACGCAAAAAATCAGCCATTACTATAATGAAAAAAGTATCCAATGATAAAATTTGTAATTGCTGTAGACTATGGAGAGATTTTATTAATGGGGAACCACTGGACCACAATACACGATTTTCATTAGCTACAAATATTCGCTTTTTAACTGGATACCAAAAGAAATTCTTTGATACGTTGAACAAGTATTATCCTGATACCGATATATCCAAATGGAAAGGCTATTTTAATTATATGAAAAGACAAAATTATAATCCCACTGGATGTAACGATTGTAAATATAAGGATACCTGTAATCATAAAACAAATTTATTAGAAACATTGTGTGGAAGAAAACAAATTACATATTTCAATAAACAAAGCTTTATTTCTGTAGATGAAAGCGTAGCACAGGTATCTTCTGAACTAAATGCTGCACTCAAAAAAAATACCACAAATATACATTTAATTCCGGGGCAAACCGGAATAGGCAAAACGACAATCTATGTTAAGTTAATAAAATCAAGACCCCGCAAAAAGCCATTTTTGATTGCAGTACCTACAAACAATCTAAAGAGCGAACTCGTACAAAAAATTGGTCGAGATAAAGTACTTGAAATTCCCTCTTTTGAGGATTTACCTTTACCACCAGAACTTCGTCAAACTATTGAAAAGAACTATAGTATGGGATTCATTAATGATGCCTTAGAAAGCATAAAAACATATTCTCATAATTCAAAAGATAATTCCATATTTATGAATTATCTCCATCCAGAGACAGCATTAGCTCATTCTTCAAAATGCGTTATTATGACCCATGCCCGTTTTTTAACACTCCCTAATCGAGTATTAAAAAATTTTGAAGTATTAATAGATGAAGATATTTTATATACTATGCTTACTCGTACTGCTCTGTTCAAATTTCTTCTCTCAAAAAAGCTTTAAAAGCAAACGTATTTTCTCCAGAAAAACAAATAGAGATTGAAGAACTATTAAAATTAAAAGATAATAAATGCTGCCGTAACAGAAATCTCTATTCACTAAAACTTGATATGGGAACACTCAAGAATTGTAAAACCACAGATAACCTCATTGATTTTGCAAAAGCTGACTGCTATATAAAACAGAAAGATTGTATTAAATATCTTGCTCCGGTTCAACTTCCTAAATGTAAGATGATTATTCTATCCGCAACATTAGATGAAACAATCTATAACTTGTTTTTTCCTGAAAGAAAAATAGTTTATCATGAAATTGAACAAGCTGCCTATAAAGGAAACTTAATTCAATATCCTTGTTATTCTATGAGCAGAAAAACGATAAACGACTTTATAGAAAAAAACACGCTACATTGTCCTACTGTTTCTGCGTTATTCAAAAAAATAATAACCAACACAGACAATGTATATTATGGTATCACTTTCAAGAAATATGAAAATGATATTCCTCTGGAACACACCTTACATTTTGGAAACCTTACTGGTACAGATTATTATTCTGGAAAAAATGGAGTAATTATTGGAACTCCACATTTTCCTTCCTATCTATATCAGTTGATTGCCTTTTCTATCGGTATATCAGAACACGGTTCCCTAAAAAATCGAAAAGTTAGTTATAAAGGATACCAATTTTTAATGATGGCATGCTCATCTTTATTTGTTACTTTTACAACTTTATACTGATCAAATTCGTCTTCCTTAACATCCAGAAGTTCCAACACTTTTCTCTTTTGAGTAGCCGTTAAATCTGCTCCAAGTGACAGATATGGCTTCTCCTCTATAGCATCTGCTGATACATTGGCCTGAAATACCAGTAAACCCGCTATCAGCATAGCGGATAAAGCAATCAATTTCTTTCTAAACATCATCATTTCCTCCTTTTCTTTTTCCAGAGTGTGTTTGAAAAATCATTCCTGCAATCTACACACTCGTGGGAAATTTTGCAGAAAGCATTTTTCAAACATGTTCTAGTTTACCATATCTTTAGGTGAAAAATATTTCCAAAATCTATCTTTATTCTTTCTTTTTTATATCAGATTTATATCGAGATTTTACAAAACAGCTACCCAAAAAGATTACTATTGCTAAAGAACTGATTTTCCATCCTGCAGAGGCTCCTAGTGACGTATAACTTAACGAAACGGTATGTTCGCCGGCAGAAACATCTATTCCAAGAAAAGCATTTCCTACCGCCCACATATCTGCTGGTTTTCCATCTACCTCTACGTACCATCCCTCATCATATGGGATTGAGAAAAATAAAGTTTGGTCTGTTTTAGCATTTACATTACCTTCTATATAATTGCTTGAATAATCTCTGACTATAAATGCTCTGTCTGCTGTTTCTTCTTTAAGGTTATTGTATTCCTTCTGGTCAAAATCTGCTGCTGAAAGACGCACATATCCTGTCTCTGTCTCTCCCTTTAGCTGGAAAGTTACTTTTACTTCAGATCCAGCAGATACTTTTCCTATTGGTAGCATATATCCATCTAAGTCTCCAGACTTTACGTTTGTTCCATCTATTGTAATCTGTGCATTTTCTACCTGTGTTCCATCATAAAAAAGATACAAATCATCTATTGTTTTTGTGACAGGAATCGTAAAGACCATATTATCTGCCTGTGTGCTTTTGTATTCAAAATAATATTCTCCATCATTCGTTTTCGATGCCGTACAGCCATTCGTTGCCGGATCAGCAATCTCAACATTATGAAATAGCTCCGAAACACCAAATGCCTGCTTTCCAAGACTGTTCTGTACACGGAATGGATAAGCACTTTCAGAATCCCAGTCTTCTACAGAAAGATTCATAAGATATCCCATTGACATTTCTCTTGCTGGGTTCTTATAAATATTAAACGCGCCTTCCCTCTTTACATATTCAAAGTCCGTATTCAGAGTATCTTCCTGATGGTAATAAAGATATTTTACATTTAAAAGAAGATTCGTTACCGGAGTCGCGCCTTTATAGAGATATTCATTACAACCTGTATAAAATCCCAGATTGTCCATCAGATTAACCATACTATCTGAAGCGGTAGAACCAAATAACCCTACACCATTGATTGGATATAATGCATTTTCATCAACAATCAGAGAACTGGCAAGTTCACTTCTATAAAATGTTTTATCTTCTAGTGAAGCTACCGCCTTTTCCATATCATTTACACCATAGAAAAACTTCGGAACAGCAATCTGTCCATTTTCATTAAATCCCATAAATGCTGTCGCTACAATTTCAATAAGTGCTACTATGCAAAAAACATTTTTATACCAGCCTTTTCTCTTACGAGACAATGTATACAAGAATAATAACATTCCATATAAGATAAAAAGCATTCCTGCCACACCATAGACTTCATCATCAAGTGGATTCGTTCCTTTCGCTCTGGCATATACTAAAAGTCCGACTCCTGCCATACAGGCTAAGGCTATATGCCATCCTTTTGTCCCCTCTAAGTTTTCAAAGACTTCCCAAAGCATATACAGCAGCACAAATCCAAATAAAAATGAAAAACGATTTGGTATTCCATACTGATCATGGAATCCGTGCCAGATAAAATTCAAAATCATCTCACTGAAGCTTAAATAGAAAAATCCAATCAACAATACTTTTTTTATTTTTTCACTAATTTTAATCTTACTATTTAGTAGATACAGCACCACTGCTAAAACTGTAAAAATACCAATATAAAGATTCGCATTTCCATCGAAGTTATCATAAGTGATTGGTGTCCACATTGCAAACTGCCGATTAAGTAAATCTGCTGCGTTCGTTAAAAAGCTATGCTCTGGCAAACTCATGGATTCCCCGGATGCTGTTTGCTTAATTCCAAGATATGCCGGAATAAGCATAAGCGCCGCCATTCCTGCTGCCAGAAATGAATAGAATGTAAATGCTATTCCCCGGAAGAAGAACTGCTTTACACTTTTAAATGAGTATAAAATATACCAGATTACTACAAAAATACAAATCATAAAAGCAATATAGTAATTGCAATATAAAGCGTAGAATAAGGCAAAGCAGTATAATCTTCCGTCTTTCCTATCTATCAGATCTTCTAATCCCATCATGACAATCGGAAAAATCATAATCGCATCAAGCCACATAACATTCCAACAGTAACCAACCATATAACTCGATAAAGCATATGCCATAGAAATCATTAAAACAGGGAGCCCTGGTTTCTTGCTCTTTGACGAAAAGTAAATTCCTGCTGTCAGTCCGCTGATTGCAACCTTTAACACAATAATCAAACTAACTGCCATATTTAACTGACTCTTTTTAAAAAATAAAATTAAAAGGTTCAAAGGGCTGGATAAATAGTACGCATATAATGATAAAAAATTAATTCCAAGTCCAGCACGGAAACTATAGAAAAGACTTCCTCCACTTTTTAATTTATCATATAAAATAGAATAAAATGGCATATACTGATGCAACCCATCAATAATTAAAAGTGAATTATCTCCAAATGGCTGTACTCCAAATGCAATACAGCAGCCAATCATAACGATTAATGGCATGAAAAAAGAAAGAATAATAATATGTTTTCTATTTATTTTCTTTCTTATCTGCCATATCTTCTTTCCCTCTTCTTTTATGTTCATATATTTATTTACCTGCCTTTTCTCCTTGCTTTTTACTGTTTTTATCTCTAATATTTATTATCCTATTTCCCTTACACGCTTTTTCAATAAACCAAGGCAACGTATAATATCAATCCTCTTTTTTACCATAAAGTCAATACTTCCATGTGTCATCTGTGTCACATTAGAAGAATGCCTACGATATCCAATGAGCTTGTCTTTTAAAAAGCAAACCTGTCCCATATATTCTGCCGCTGTTCCAATCCAGTAGTCATGCATATACATTTCTTTAGGAATCGGGCAAATAACTGGAATAAGCTCTTTTCGAAATGCCATACAACACCCAACGTAACTGTTTTTGATAAGATTTTTTAAAATACCTGGCTTACTTTTCCTTAAAGCAAAAAGACTTTCTGCTCCTGTTGCCTTTCCATTCTCATCTATAATCTCTGCATCATGAAGAATTGCTTTTACTTCTAAATTATCAAAGGCTGCATTCACCTTTTTCACCTTATCGGGCTTCCATATATCATCCTGATCGGATAAATAAATAATATCCCCTGTACAATGCCGAATCGCATTTTCAAAATTCTTCACTACTCCTTTACCTGGACCCTTTATAACTTGAATTCGGCAATCCTTTTTTTCCATATTCAATAGAATGGGCTCTGAACCATCACTCGCCCCATCTACAGATACAATCACCTCATCCTGATTTCCAAGCTGTGATAAGATAGAGTCCATCTGTTCTTCTATATATGTACCGCCATTATAATATGCCATTGCTACTGAAATCTTCATAAAATGATATCCTCTTCCTGTTTTTTCTTCTCTGCTGCTAGAATACGCTGTTTTTCCTCTTCTGACAAGCTCTCATCTTTCAAGATTTTAGCATAATTTTTTGTACTTCTTGTTAAATTGTTACCCAAAAATATCTTTTCAACCTGCCCGTCCATTCTTCCGATTACAACACCCATGGCTGTCTCCTCCTCTTATTTTGTTCCATTTTCCAGAAAAATTTTCTTAAAGATTTCCTTAAGATCTCTTTTTTAGGCTATATGTATCTATATTTTTCAATGTGTTTCACTTTTTGTTCAATTTTTTTCTTTCTCTTCTGCTTCTGTATTATCTTCTTCATCGTCTTCTTTGAATAGTTCTGGAAAAAAACATTTTCTCTCGTTATCCCTATTAATTTGAAATATTCGTTCGTAACTTCTTTTAGGTGACAAATTTTTGAGAGGTATATCACGTGTGTTTAAAATACATCTAATTCTATCATTAAAAAATTTACGAATGTCATTCTTTTCTTCGTATCCTTGCTCTCTTAGTTTACTACATATATCCTCTTGTGTATTTATCCATTCTGTAAATGTCATTTTTATGCCTCCCCTTTTATTAAATCACATAAAATTTATTCTGTCTAATTTTTTTCTACAATATGGGAAAATCGCCCATACTCCAAAGAAAATATAAAAATAAAAATTAGAATCCGCAAATTATAATTCCAATCACATCCATAAATTCCATTAATTGTTGTGATGTAGATGGTTATACAAGATGCCCCGTATAACCATCTACATCCTTTTCCCATGTTGAAAAAATACATAAAACAAGCCTTTTCTCCCATTTCTAATAAAAAATAATTAAATCTATAACACTTTTTAAATATTAAAAAGAAAGAAGGCAAGAAAAATGAAAATTAAAGCAACAGTTGATAAGTACTGCTATACAAGCAAGCCAACAGACAGTGATGCAAAAAAAATGAGAATGCGTTTACCACAAGAAGAAAATTATTATGATATAAAAACTATCGCAGATTGCGTAGGCGAACAAGGTCAAGCTTTTCTCCCTGCAACCTTTAAAGGAATGGCAAGTAAACAAGAAAATTTTGAGCAATGCCAATTATTTGGTATAGATTTTGATGAAGAACCAGACTATGAAAAAATTAAAAGAAAATTTGCAGACTATCATTTGCCGATTGTATTTTCTTATCATACGTTTAGTTCTACTCCAGAACACCCAAAATATAGAATTATCTTATGTCATATCGTTCCAATTACAGAAAGATGGTTAGCTGATATGATTTTAAAAATGTTAAAAAAAATGTTTCCAGAGGCAGATAGTCACTGTTTTGAAACTGCTAGATTATTTTACGGTGGAAAAGGATTAATCGACTTCAATGATGTTGTAGCGGAGACAGGGGAAAATACATTTAATGTATATAATCTAGTAATGCAATTTGAAAAATTTTTATATACAAATGATAAAAAAAATTTTTCAAGAAATATAAGAGTATTTGCTCACAAATATCAAATTGGATTGAGTAATAATCATTTTAATATTTTTTATATAAAAATCCCGCACACCCCCACAAGGAGGGTGTTCCTATCCACCCCCCAATCAAAAATGAAGAAATTATTGGAAGTAATATTAAATATAAATTAGATATTCCAATCATATCTTCAAAAATTATTTTTTATGAACCCAATGAAGAGGAAGAAAAGTCTGAAAAGTATGTATGCAAAAAGAGTAGACCTAAGAGACTTGAAAAAGTCTCTTACGAAAAAATGTGCTCTTGCAGATTATGGAAAGAGTTTGTATCTGGTGATGGTAATATTTTATCTCATCGGGATAAATTTTTATTAGCCACAAACATCCTATACATAGTTGGCTTTGAAAAAGATTTTTTAGATGCATTAAAAAGAAATTATCCTGACTCAGACAGAAATAAATGGCGTTATAATCTTAACTGGATGAGAGACCGAGAATATAAACCAGCAAGCTGCTCTAATTGTAAATATTGTAATTCATGTAATCATAGAAGTAATATTGTCGAAACACTAAAAGGGAAAAAACTAATCACATTCAATGGAAATCATGATTTTGTTTCTGTAGATGAAAGTTTTAAGCAAATATCTTATGAATTAAAAGAAGCATTAAAATCAAAAAAAGATCAAATTCATCTAATTTCCGGTCAAACAGGAATTGGGAAAACCTCACTATATATTGATGCAATCAATTCAGGAAAATATAAAAAGCCATTATTAATCGCCGTTCCTACAAGTGATTTAAAATCAGAACTTATACAAAGAATAGGAAAAGAAAATATATTTGATATTCCATCTTTTGATGATTTACCATTGATAGGAAGGAGATTTGATATTCAGCAATATTATAATCAGGGAGATTTTGAAAAAGCTAGACAATGTATCATTGAATGTGCACGCGATGTTTGTGAACCAGAAGAACTCAACAAATTCAGAGTATACTTAAATCCCCAGATTTATTTGGAACAAACATCCTCTTGTGTTATCATGACTCATGCTCGACTTCTTTCACTTCCAGATAAGATTTTAAAAAGATTTGAAATAATAATAGATGAAGATATTTTATATAATAGTATTCTTGTACGGGTTGGGTCAATTAAAATTTCTACTCTCAAAAAAATTCTGGAAAAAAATTATCTATCATACGCAAAAAGAGAAATGATTCAAGACTTATTGGCATTAAAAGAAAAGAAATGTTGTATTAATCGTGATTATATTCCTAACGAAATTGATACTCGTATAATAAAAAGATGTAAAACAAATGATAATATTGCTGAATTTCTAAAAGCCGGATGTTATATGAAGTTGGATGACTATATTAAATATCTTCCTCCTATCAAACTTCCCAAATGCAAGATGATTATATTATCTGCGACATTAGACCAAACAATTTATGAGATTTTCTTTCCTACAAGAAATATTATTTATCATGAAGTTAAGCAAGCTGCTTATACTGGAAATTTAATTCAATATCCTGCATACTCTATGAGTAGAACTGCAATTAAAAACATTGTATTGGATGAGAACTCCGATTATCCAACACTTTCTATGCTATTTGAGAAAATTATATCTCACACAAATAACGTAGTTTATGGCATTACTTTTAAAAGATATGAAGAAGCACTTCCCTTAGGGTATACACTCCATTTTGGAAATCTTACGGGTACTGATTATTTATCTGGGAAAAATGGGATAATTATTGGAACACCCCATTTTCCTACATATCTTTATGAATTGATTGCTTATTCTGTTGGCATATCGGAAAAAAGCAAAAATTCATATAAAAATAGACAAGTTAGCTATAAGGGATATGATTTTATAATGATGTCTTACAAAAATAAGATTTTACAAAAAATTCAACTATATCTAATTTCGTCTGAATTAGAACAGGCTGTTGGTCGCTCACGATTATTGCGTACAAACAGTACTGTCTATGTGTTTTCTAACTTCCCTTGCAATCAAGCTACATTTTGTAATATTGATTATTTAAAAGATGCCGATGACCCAGAAGGGAACATCGACAATTACTTGATTAATACTATGTTCTTTTAAATAAAAGGAATACCGTCAGATTTTTATGTTATGATGGTATTCCTTTTATAAAATATCTTAATAACATTTACTGCAAGGTGTATACCCTCTGCTAATGGCTTCCGATTTCTTCACCTTGCTCGGACTTCTCATATTACTGCATGAAGAACGAGAATGATATTTACTTCCTGTGCGTGGAATCCACACATAAGAAGATGAAGATGTCTGTTTACTGCTATTCTTCTTTGTATTAGAAACTTTTTTTGTTGTAGTTTTCTTCGTAGTCTTCTTATTAGAAGAACTCTTACTATCTGGAAAAGCTGCCTTATAATTTTTCCAAATTCCCAACTTCTTTCGCTTGGCAATCTTTTCAGAAGCTCTTAACTTATTAGTATACTTATATTTGCCATATACCTAGTAAACACGCGCATAGCCTTTCTTAACAAGTTTATTACATTTTGGAAATGTAGCAGGAATTGATTATTACGCAGGAAAAGATGGAATTATTGTTGGAACATATCATCTTCCCGAAAGTGTATATAAACTAGCTGCCTGTTACATACATGGAACTGGAAAAAATTTGCACAAACAAATTCTACGACGCAGGACAGTCTCTTTTAATGGGTACTGTTTTCCAATGATGTCATATGAAGATAAATTACTGTGTAACATCCAGTTTTACCTCATATCAACAGAATTGGAACAAGCCATAGGACGTTCAAGATTACTCCGCACAAACAGCACAATCTATTTATTTTCTAATTTTCCTTGTCCACAAGCAAAACTATCTAAAATAGATTATTTAAAAAAAGGAAATGCCGATGCTCTTAGCTAAGAACACCGACAAATATTGTAATTAAACATATGTTTTTAAAATAAAATATTGCCAGAAGCTAATTCCAAAAAGTTTCCGGCAGTATTTTATTTTGAACTATACAAAAATTTTTATTAAGTAATTACTAAATTTTCTATTCATATATTTATAATCTTTGAATCTATGATTAATGGCTTTTTTGAAAAAAATTTGGCATTAATTACTTCTCTAGTCAATTTCATTATATATGCATATTCATCTCCACTTATTGTCACCTTCTCTGCATGTGCAATTTTATTTCTTATTACAACAAGTTTTGATATTATGTTACAATCAACACTTATATTATATTTTTGACAGAACCACATTATCCTATAATAATTATCACCAAATACAATATTAAAAATGTAATTACTAATCTCCCCACTGAATTTAGTTAATCTTTCCTCTGTTATTTGAATATTATATGTTTGACTTAATATTCTTTCTAAGCACTCTTTTGTTTCTTCTTTTCCTCTATCAATTCCCTCTTTTTCAATATCAAATTCATCTGATACTATTTTCTCAATTATTTTGAAAAATGTAAAAAATGCATCCTCACAATTTTCATCACCAAATAAAAAATTTAATCTTATCCCTAGGTTATAAAGTTGTAATGTACTTTCTAACAATTTTCTCTTTTGCCTAATTCTTTGATATGCAGTTTCTGTTTCCTGTATTTTTAATAACTTCCTCTTGCTTTTGTTAATATCAATAATCGGACGTGCATCAACAATTGACTTTGTCATTCCACCTTCACTGTTATATGGATTTCCCGTTAAATAAACAAAAAACTCTAATGCTACCCTGATTTTTCTCATAGCCTCATTCTGATTGTCTCTTTCCGAATAATAACTAATCTGTAAACTATCAGAAATATAGCAAACTTGATTATGGTATTTCTTAACCACAAAATAACAGTCTCCTAATATAAAAGGCATATTTTCTCGCAAAACAATTTGAAAATAGAATTCACCCAAATTATCAATCGCATCTAAAATCCTACTACTTACCTCATATTTATAATACATCTAACCCACCCTTTAAAAATTTTTATTTTACTTTTTTTAAATAAATTTTCTATTTTTCTTATAAGTAAGCATCCAACTCTATTTTTTGTGCCAAAATTGTTTCTTCTACAACCTGTATACACTCTTCCGGATGCTTCAATATATCTTTCCCCAAAAAATGCAATACTGTCCAACCTAAAAAAAGCAATTTCTTATCTGTTTCCATATCTCTTTCCATATTGCGAGTTATTTTAGGAATCCAGTAATCTGGATTGTTTCCCTTTTCTAAGCGAGGTTTTAAAACTTCCCAATCTTTTCCATGAAAAAACTCTGAGTCACAAAATATCGCTATTTTATATTTTATAAGGACAATATCTGGCTTTCCCGGCAACTCACTCCAATTTTTTCGATACCTATAACCCTTTGCCCACAAAGCTTTTCTAAGCACAACTTCAATCTTAGTATCTTTAGAATGAATATGTTGCATATTCTTCCGCCTTTGCTTTGGAGTCAGATTATCCATTAGCTTTGAATATCAGAAAGTCTGACTTCACGATTCACTGAAAAAATTCTTTTAATTGTATCATGATTATAGCCTCTTTCCGCATAATCCTGAGCAAAATTAATCAGTAAATCTACAGGCATTGCTGAACCGTTTACGTTTGTATCTCTAGTTATTCTGCCAAGCCAGCTATTCATGTTTGCTCCAAAAGAATCCGCTATATATGTATAAAAAGCTAACAGCTTGTCTGTATTACCATAGTATGGATACTTTATTAATTCACTATGCCATTCTGATATATAATATCCATCATGAAATAAATCATATATATCCCTTCTTGTAATTTCTGTAATCTGACTCATTTATCTGCCCCTTTTAAGCACAATTTTTCTATTTCAATAATTACGAATTTAGCTAATTTTATACTCATTATAACATAAAAAAAATACTGCCAAAGCTCTTTTTAACTTTGACAGTATTTTTTATTTTTTCAAACTACTTACTCTCTATAATAGCCTTTATTTTTTCAATATTCATATCCAGCAGATCACTAATCTGTTCTATTGAATAACCTTTTTTATATATTCTAAGAACGGCTTCGGCTAATCCTTTTTCAATACCTCTTTCTTCTACTCCTTGACTTAAATTACACATTTGCTCTCATCCTGTATCTATATAATTCTGTATAGCTATATATTATCACAAGAAAAAATAATAACATAGACTTATCTGTATCGAATAAACTCAATTACAGACTGTTTTGCTATTTTCCAACGGTTCCCTATTTTGAATGCTGATATTTGTCCGCTGTGTATTAAATCAAGCAAAGTATTTTTTCCGACTTTTAACAATTCTTTACATTCTTTGAATGTCATTACCTCTGGAATGTACTCATACATAAGTTATCACCTCGTTCATTTCTTTTTAAAAATGTGTTCATTGCTGTTCAAAACGGTTTATTCCTATCCGTTGCAGACTAATTTTAAAATTTTATTTGATAAATATTTTTACATAAAAAACAGGAAGAAACATCATGCTTCTTCCTGTTTTTATTATATGCCTAACCTGCTATCTCTGCCTCTCCTTTGTCTCCATAATAATACACACTATTTGAAAGAAGGTATTCCGCTGGCAGTTCTTTATTAGATTCAATAATTGCTTTTTTCATCTCCTCCACTTCATCTGCCTGACTTTCGGGAACTATCATTAACTCAAAAATTGAAACAGGCAGCATATAAAATGACTCTCCAATCTTTTTCTTTGCTTCATCTAAGACACTCTTTTGTAATAAAGCTAATGCTCCTTGATTTTTCTGCAAAACATCTTCCAAAGTCATAAGTGAATTTTCTTCCTCTGTCACGATCAGCATCAAAAACAGGCTTTCTTTTCCCATGTTTTCTAAAACCTGTTTCCATATTACTTCCGGCTCTACCGACCAGATTTTAAAAATGTCCTTTGTTACCGCAGTCCCTCGATGTGACTGAGCCTCTTTGTAATCTGGCTGTGTATCTATGTAATACACGACCGCTAAATCAAGAAATGGAACATAGTATTTATGCTCCAAGTACTGCTCGTTCCATTCTTTGTTCACCATCTCTACATAGAGCCGGTCTTTAATCCGCTCATAACTCCATATATCCTGCTGACTTAATAACGAAATGTTCCCCGCTGTCCTGCGGTACTCTTTTAAAACCTGTTCGCTAATCTCCTGCACACTGATTCCTGCCTGAAAATCTTCATAGCACCTGTCTAAAGAAACAACAGGCGATAACTCCTCTTCCAGCTTTTCAATAACCAATCCTTCATAAGATACACCGTTATTCTTCCAGACACGCTTCTGTTTCATCTCAAATTCTTTACCTAACTGACACGATAATTCATAGAATAATTCTTCAATAAATTTATTTTTCTCCATGACAATCTCCTTTCTTATGCTGCTCTTGTATCTGTATTCTTTAACGCACTCATTACCCTCTTATAATCTCTCTCTGTTAAATTCGCCAAAGATACATGAAAGCGTTCTACAATCTGCTGTTCTGTCACACCTGTACGTTTCATTTCATCATACAGTTTTCCCATACGATAATCGGAAAGCTGGTTTTTATTTGCCGTTTGAAAAGCCTGTTTAGAAACTTTATTCCCCATGTTAAACTGACATACAATCTCATTCTTTTGATTGCGGATTTCCAGACTTTTAATGACTTTCCCATTTTCATCATAGGAAATGTATGACACATTAAAAGAATCTCTTACTTTTAACTTTCCATTGCCCTCTGCAATACTTACTTTATCTGACGGAATCCAGATAAACGGGGCGGTATAAAGTTCCCTGCCTATGCCGATATTAAAACAGGCACGTTTAAAAGAATCTGATGCGGCTCCTTTTACTGCTTCTGTGTAAGACTCTACTCCTACATCCTGTTTAGAAATCCATTCTCCATTCTCGTCTTTGATGCTAACCGTACAGAATAACGCCCCGTTTATCAGTTCATGTTTCCGTTGCCAGCCTGCGATTCCGAATGTTTCATCTAATATATTCATATCACAACGTGCATCCTTGTACAGCAATAATGATATACCGTTTTTCCTAACAACACCTACACGAACTTCAATCTCATCTGCTCTTAATTCCCGAATCTTCTTCATTTTATACCTCCAAAAAAGAGAGGATACCATTATAGATACCCTCTCACAGTCTTTTTACTATCATGCTACTGAAAACTTACGGTAAGTTACTTCTTTTTTGCAGTCATCGTAAATATCTTTATGTTTTTCTTTGAGTTTACTCGAATCAATCCTGGTCTGAACTACCTGTTTCCATTTTACGATATGTCCTCCTACTCTGCCGGCTTCATTTTCTGCTAATGCAGATTTTAACTGATTTTCAACAAGCCGTTTCTGCTCTGTTAATGAATCTAATTCTATTTTTATCTGCTCATATTTTTCAATAGCTGAAAGCATCTGTTCATCCAAATCAATGACAGAACCGACCTTCGCATTATTGTATTTTGCCCCCAGATAAAGGCTTGTAGCCTTAGAAGCATCCACATCTGGTTCTTCCCCCTCCCGGACACAATGCCAGAAGTGGGATTCCATGCTTACCAGCATCTTGATAAGCTGTTCATCCCGGTATACTTCCGTCCAATAGAATTTATTTCCGCCGACCAGAACCGCAATATACGCTTTCTGAAAACCTGTAACTGCCAGATAGTGTTGAACCTGTAACTGATAAGCTTTAGGAATCTCTCCATTCTTCCAGTCATTATTTTTAAATTCGATAGCTGTTTTAGCTTCAAATATCGAATAAGTACCATCCAATTCACTGATAATGCCGTCAACATCTGCAATCATAAAAGGATATTCTTTGCTTCTAAGAATGGAATTTTTCTTTCTTACCATTAAGCCTGTACGCTGGATGAACTCCTTTCTTACGACATCTTCAAGAACCTTACCGAAATGCGTTACTTCGGATTCTTCTTCTCTTACTGGAATCTCCCCACGTTTCTCCTGCCATAACTCAAAGATGCTGCGGTAAGGATTACATCCGGCAATGATACCTGCATCACTGCCGCCTATTCCAAGCGTTCTTATTTTCAGCCATTCTTCTGTTGATAAATTTTTCGTGGAACACACAATATCGTATTTCATTTTTAACTGCCCCTTCCTTTATGCTGCAATGGTAATGCCATGTTCTTTGTCATAATGATATACGTTATAACTTAAAATATCTTTTTCAGCCACAACGGTTTCATTGGCATCTCGAACCATTTCTTTCAGTTCATCGACTCCGTCTTCCAGTTCACTTGCTCTTACAAGAAGAACCTCATTTACGGAAGATGGAAGGATATATAAATCATCTTCTAATGCCTCAGCAATGGCTCCAACTACTTCTGGACTCATAAAATAGATCGCTCCATCCACTTCCTTTTGATTGGTAAGGATATATGTTGTTACTTCATCTTCTCCCAGTGGAAGCTTTGCTCCAATACTCATTTCTACATATCGCCCTAAATTCATTAATTTAGGTGGGAAAAGTCTTAATGTATTTGCCAATGCCGCAGCATAAATTTCTTCTTCGGTCATACCTAAGATTTCAGCATCCCCTTTTGATAATGCCATTGAAGCCATTCCTTCTTTATCCATTTTCAGAACAACTCTTACGACTGCGGAAAGATCTAAAAATTCTTTTGATATGGACTGCTCAACTAATGACTCATTTCTTTCTGTATTAACCAGCTTTACAAATAAACTCTTTTTTGCAATTTTCTTTAATACTTCCTGTTCTAATGTTTTCATTATCTTTCCTCACCTTTCTTTTCTTCTGTTTTCTCTGACTTGTTCCATAACTGCTTTAAGTATTCAAATAAATCGGCTACCCCTAATAACTTTTCTAAGAGTACTGGGTCAAATTTCTTTAAAATGATACAGAAAATTTCATAGACCGGATGTCCTGTGTTTTCTGTATCTCCAGTATCACAGCCGGTTGTAGTGGTTGTAAAACTATTTGATTGTCTGTACTTTTTCATCTCTGAAAGAATTTTCCCTTCAACTACATCTTTTACTGGATTCAACTTTATTCCCTCCCTTTATGCCGATAACACCATCTGATATGTCTTATCTAAGACTGGCAGACCGTCAATCGTTTTCCTGAATAAATTCTCATTATAGTTCTTTGTCTGACGTAATGGTTTACCATGATAAGCCATATCGGATACCGCATTAATAAAGCGATACCCATTCTTTCCTACTCCCTGCAGATCAGGTGCATCAAAATAGCAGGCTTTTAATATCTCTTGCTGTTTTAAATTATTTTTCTTCTGCATCTCGCTTAAATCCTCACTGACTGGATACAGAGAATCAATCATAGCAAGTACTTTCTTATCCGTAAGCTTCTTAGCCTGTAATTCATTAATAGACCGTCCTAATTGTGACATATAGGCATTGGCAAGCTGTAATGTCTCTCTTGCTTCATCCATACGACTCATTACATTGCCCGTATGTCTGGCGGACCATACACGACTTGCACCTTTTAATGCCAGATTAAGTGTATTCTGGCATACAACACGTACAGGTGTCATAGCGACACGAATTGCACCTGAACCATCATGAGAGTTGCAGAACACTAGATATGGTTCAATAGCATCTCCAGAGATAATGTATTTCTCTGGAAGTTTTGCAAGCATCCAGACGATTTTCCCTCCGGCAAGACTTCCGGCAGTTTCGTACTTTACCCCTTCTCCCAGCAATCCATCTGTAAAAGCGAAAGCTTCTTCATTCTGGACAATCTTATATCTGTCACCCACGATTCCTAATACGCTACGGTCAATATCTCGGATATTGGCTTTATATCCTGGAATTCTTTCTCCTGATGCTGCATATACATCGGTCTGCTCTACTTTCCAGTCGAGTCCTGCCTGAATCAATGCTTCTTTAGAACCTAGTACTTCTTCTACCCTGACTCCTAATCCATGCCAGGGTGCCGTTCTTGTATAAAACATACTTTCTACATTTGCTGCCATCTTACTTTCCTCCTTTTCTTCCTGTAATGACAATAATGATAGTTACGATTGATTTAATAATTCCCATTGGATATATCCTCCTTATGGTAATGGAATATTACTCTTGTTACAGGAAGATGGTGTATCATTATGATTTGAGAATTTACGGTAGAAAGTTAAATAATTAAAATCCAACTTTAATGGAGTTGCTATGGAAAATAAAAAAAGTCGAAAAAAGGGAAGGATGAATCAATCCTCATCCTTCCCTGTAATGTAATTAAAAATCAGTTTTCTTATGCTATCATCTGTCCAACCTGCTATGATAATTTTAATTGCATAATCTACTTTTAACAAATTCCGTCTTTTATTTCTCTTTTATATTTATAATACGTTCCTCGTGCAATTCCAATAAGCTGTATACACTCTTTATCACTCAGCATCCCATCAAAATCTCTGCTATATTTCTGAATCTTTTCCTTACATTCGATGGATCTCTTTGTAACAAGCTTTGTTCCCGATGCTAAACCTATGTGCTTGCCATTTATCCGGGCTGTCTCAATTCCTTCCTTTGTTCTTTGCCGCAAATCCGTAACTTCCTTTTGTGACTGTAAGAACGCAAGCCTTATCTGCTCTTTTGCTAATGACATCAGATATTTATTAACTCCTTCTAAAATATAATCCACATTTGTTCCTGTAAGCGGAATCCCATTATGCAGAGCCGCTTTATATGTCATTGTATCAATGTGATGCTCTTTTAAGAAAATAAGCTCTATTCCTTTCTTATATAAATCTTGATATACTTGAAACCCTTCTTCTGCATCACGACTCATTCTTGATACTGAGTCAAACACTACGGTATCCCCCGCCTTTAATTGCTTTATCAGTTTATTTAATTCCTTTCTGCCTTGAAACTTTATTCCTGTATACACTTCTTTTATAATGACCGCTTCGGGATACTCTTTTTGAATATTCCGAATCTGTCTCTCCATGTTTTGTTTCTTAGTTGAAATTCGCACATACCCATAAATCTTTCCCATGATTCTTTTCCTTTCCGTATCACAAAAAACGACCGTTAGATTTGACACTCACTTTTATATGATTTGCCAAACCCAACGGTCCACTTTTGACACTATTTCGTTATAGGTTTCTTTTGATACTACTGCCCTATTCTATTTCTTACAGAAAAACGTCAGCAATTTCTTTTTTCGTCAGATTATCTTCATTCTTTGCTCACAACCTGTTCACAAATTTCCAGTATCATAAAACCATCAAAAACAACAACAGATTTTTGATAGATTTTTTTCATACTTTCCTCTCTTTTGAAGCCGGCTTTATGTCGGTTTCTTTTTTAATCTATCATCCTGATACGCTCCTGCAATCCCCCTTTCTTTTTACCACAATGAAAAAAGTCTCATGCATAAATGCATGATGTAAGA
>NZ_ACEP01000120.1 GCF_000173975.1 Anaerobutyricum hallii DSM 3353 | reverse complement strand
TGGGCTACGTCAACTGAATGAAGGCAAAATTTCCCGCAAATTGGGGCGTGCAGATTGCAGGAATGATTTTTCAAACACGCTCTAATACTTATCTGCGAGAAGCTGGCAATATAGAATCTCCAACGCTTCTTTTACTGCGCTGTGACGAACCCCCTGACGATTCCCGCCGTAAAAACAGCGCTTCACTATCGTACGTCCCTTTACACAACATCCAATATAAACCAGCCCTACCGGTTTTTCTTCTGTTCCCCCTCCTGGACCTGCAACTCCTGTTGTAACAACAGAGGCATCCGCTCCCGCTGCTCTTACTGCACCTTCAGCCATCTCTGCCGCTGTCTGTCTTGAGACAGCACCATATTTCTCAAGAGTCTCCTTTTTTACACCAAGCAGCTTATGCTTAGCTTCATTAGAGTAAGTAACATAACTTTCCTTAAAAACTTCTGAAATTCCGTCGGCATTTACAAGCGTGCCTGCTACAAGACCGCCTGTGCAGGATTCGGCAGCAGTTACTGTCATCTTCCTGTGAATCAAAATCCGTGTAATTTTCTTTTCAATTGGTTCTTCTGCCATAATCCGATCGGAACTCATTATTTTTCATTGCCTCCCTCTTTTAACACATCAATGTTCTTTGCAAGATAATCTACTAAAGAAACAATCGTAAGAATTAATGCAATATATATAAGAATCTGCTCAGCGATATGTATTCCTCCAGCATATGCAGGGAAGTTTTCTCCGAGATTAAGCATCAGTAAAATAATTGCAAACATCTGGAAATTTGTTTTGAACTTGCCCCAATAACTTGCTGCAATAACAACACCGCTATCGCTGGCTACTAAACGGAATCCACTAATAACAAACTCTCTTGCAATAATAACAATAACAATCCATGCAGCGATCTTATTCTGTGCTACAAGACAGATAAACGCAGAAGAAACAAGCATTTTATCTGCAAGTGGATCCATAAACTTTCCGAAATTTGTTACAAGATTATACTTTCTTGCAATATGTCCATCTAAAAAGTCTGTAATACTAGCTGCACAGAACAGTACTGTAGCGATCCATTTAGAACCTGCAACGAAATCTGTTAACAGGAAAAATACAAAAAATGGAATCATAATGATTCTTACAATTGTAAGCTTATTCGGTAAATTCATCGGCATAAATAACATCTCCCATCAAATCATATTCATTTGCTCCCGTAATGCGAACAGGAACGATATCACCGGAAATCAATTCTTCCTCCGCCCGGACAAATACATTTCCGTCTACCTTCGGCGCATCCATATAAGTTCTTCCAATATAGATATCGTCTTCATATAAGTAACCCTCTATTAAAACGGACATTTCATCATCAATTCGACTTGCAGCTTTATCAGCAGAAATCTCCTGCTGTAATGCCATAATCTCATCCCGGCGGCTTTCCTTTACTTCTTCTGTAATCTGACCGTCCATCTCTGCAGCTTTTGTTCCTTCTTCTGCTGAGTATGGGAATACACCAAGTCGGTCAAATTCCATACTGTCTACAAAGTCCACCATATTTTTGAATTCTTCTTCGGTCTCACCAGGAAAACCAGTAATTAAAGTTGTACGAAGAACAATGTCCGGTATTTCTTTCCTTAACTTCTCTACAAGAGAAACTAATTCTGCTCTATTGGTGCGGCGGCCCATACGCTTTAATATCGTATCCTCACTATGCTGAATTGGAATATCAAGATAATGACAAATCTTCTTCTCTTTCTTCATTACAGCAATCAATTCATCCGTAATTTCTTCCGGATAACAGTACAAAATACGAATCCATTCAATTCCTTCGATTTCACAAAGTTTTGTTAAAAGTTCTGGCAGTGCCTTTCTTCCATAACAGTCCATACCATAAACCGTTGTTTCCTGGGCAATAAGAATTAATTCCTTTACCCCGCCCTCAGCAAGCTTTCTTGCTTCCTCTAACAGATCTTCCATTGGGAAACTACGATAATGTCCCCGAATATATGGAATGATACAGTATGTACAGCGCTTATTACATCCTTCTGCAATTTTTAAATAAGCAGTATATCCACCAGTTGTTACTACACGTTTATCTGCTAAGGAAGCAGGAAGCAAATCAATAGAAGGACAACAGTTTACAAAGGACTTCTCCTTGGGTTCTTCTACTGCAGCTTCTTTCTGTGATGCCTCTGCCTCAGCAAGAATCTCATCAAGAATCGGAACAATCTCTGTATATCCCGTTGTTCCAATTACTGCATCCACTTCTGGAATCTCCTGCTGAATCTCATCCTGATACCGCTGTGCCATACATCCTGTTACAATAAGTGCCTTGAGTCTGCCCTTTTTCTTCCATTCTGCCATCTCGAGAATCGTTTCTACACTCTCTTCTTTCGCATCATGAATAAAACAGCAAGTATTTACTACAATCGCATCTGCCTCGGACTCTTCCTGTGCCACACGGTATCCCGCTTCATTTAAAAGTCCAAGCATCTTTTCACTATCTACGAGGTTCTTGTCGCATCCTAGTGATACAAATAATACATTTTTCATCGGTTATTCATCCTTAACGCTGCTTCTACGCAGTTATTCATTAACATGGCGATTGTCATCGGGCCTACTCCTCCTGGAACAGGAGTAATCGCAGAAACTTTATCTACTACCTTATCATAATCAACATCACCACAAAGTTTATTCTCTTCATTTCTGTGGATTCCTACATCAATTACGACAGCCCCATCTTTTACATAGCTGTCATCAAAGAATTTTGGCTTTCCAATCGCAGCTACTAAAATATCTGCTCTCTGGCATACTTCTTTTAAATTTTTTGTATGAGAATGGCAGATTGTTACCGTTCCATTCTCTCTTAAAAGAAGCATGGACATCGGTTTACCAACGATATTGCTGCGCCCAACAACAACGCAGTCTTTTCCATCAATAGAGATGCCGGAACGTTTTAATAACTGGATAATTCCTGCTGGAGTACAAGATACAAAGCCTGGCTCTCCTGTAGATAAAGCACCTACACTCTGTGGATGGAATCCATCAACATCCTTTGCTGGAGAGATTGCCTGAATAATCTCTTTCTCGTCCATATGTGCAGGCACTGGAAGCTGTACAAGAATACCATTCACATGATCATCCTTATTCAGACGGCTAATTAAACTAAGCAGTTCTTCCTGTGTTGTCTCTTCTGGAAGCTCATAAGCCTGTGACTCAATTCCAATATACGCACATGCTTTCTTTTTATTATTCACATATACGCTTGATGCAGGATCACTTCCTACCTGAATTACAGCTAAACATACAGAAATGCCT
Organism: Anaerobutyricum hallii DSM 3353; assembly: GCF_000173975.1. Classification (GTDB taxonomy): domain Bacteria; phylum Bacillota; class Clostridia; order Lachnospirales; family Lachnospiraceae; genus Anaerobutyricum; species Anaerobutyricum hallii. Next base: position 9,429 of record NZ_ACEP01000120.1, on the reverse strand, counting down.
TCTTCTTTTAACAGCTTTACCTGTTCTTTTAATTCCTCTTTAATATCGGAAGATATCTTTTTTCCATCAATTCTTAAAGACATAGTATCTCCTCTTTTCTTCATTTATTATGTATTTATACATAGATATTGTACCTATTTAAAATCAAAAAGTAAACACATTAACGATATTTATCTTCACTTTAAATAGCCACAAGATATTTAATAATACAACAAATTTTTCATTTCGTAAAGTCCTGCCGCCAGTTCTTTACAAATTCTTTGCAATTTTTATAAATATTCCTCAAAATAGGATTCTAACTGTTCTGAAGACATTAATACTTTCCGCGGCTTTGTTCCTTCTTCCGGACCCACGATTCCTGCATCCGAAAGCTGATCCACTATTCTTGCTGCTCGATTAAATCCAATCTTAAACATTCGCTGCAGCATTCCAATGGAAGCCTTGTCTTTTTCAATAACAAAGCGGGCTGCTGCTTCAAAATATTCATCTCTTTCCTGAGAAACCGCACTGCTCTTTAATTTATTTTCAATTTTTTCAGTTACTTCTGTATCGTATACTGCCACATCTTCATTTTCTTTTAAAAATGTAACCACATCGCTAATCTCATTATCGGAAATAAAAGCCCCCTGCACACGCACCGGTTTAGAGTATCCTGCCGGATAAAAGAGCATATCTCCCTTACCAAGAAGCTTTTCGGCTCCATTCATATCAATAATTGTACGGCTATCTACACCAGAAGAAACAGAGAATGCAATTCTTGATGGTACATTTGCCTTAATAAGCCCCGTGATAACATTAACCGATGGACGTTGTGTTGCAATAACCAGATGAATTCCTGCTGCTCTTGCAAGCTGTGATAATCTTACAATAGCATCTTCTACTTCTCCAGGAGCCACCATCATAAGATCTGCAAGCTCATCGATAATAATGACAATCTGTGGCATTTTTTTTATAGTTTCTGGATCAATCTCTCCAGATTTCTGAAGTTCCCTTACCTTTTTATTGTAACCTTCAATATTACGAACACCAGTTTCTGTAAACTTCTTATAACGATTTGTCATTTCTGCTACAGCCCAGTTTAATGCTCCTGATGCCTTTTTCGGATCAGTAACAACTGGAATAAGCAGATGTGGAATTCCATTGTAAATACTTAATTCTACCATCTTAGGATCAATCATGATAAGCTTGACTTCTTCCGGTGCTGCCTTATATAAAATGCTCATAATCAAAGTATTGATACACACTGACTTACCAGATCCTGTCGCTCCTGCAATTAATAAATGTGGCATCTTGGCAAGATCTGTTACTACGGTCTTTCCTCCAATATCTTTTCCAACTGCAAAAGCCAATTTGGATTTAAATGTTTTAAATGTCTGACTTTCTATCAAATCCCTAAAATGTACGGTCTGATTATGTTTATTCGGAATCTCAATTCCAATTGCTGCCTTTCCCGGAATCGGTGCCTCGATTCGGATATCAGATGCTGCAAGATTCAGCTTAATATCGTCTGTCAGAGAAAGAATCTTACTTACCTTTGTTCCCTGTTCCGGGAACATCTCATATCTCGTAACAGAAGGGCCACAGCTTATATCTGTAATTGTCACATTCACTCCAAAACTTTTTAATGTCTCATACAGTTTCTGCGCTGTTTCCTGTAAATACTGCTGCTGGCCAGAGGAGTGTCCCTGTTCTTCTTTTATAAGAAGACTTGCGGGAGGAAACAGGTAATCTTTTCCTTCTGCTTTCTTTCTATCTGGAACTACTTCTTTGCTTTCTACAGATGATACTTTCTGAGCTGTTTCTTTCTTAATGGTATCTTGCCTTGCCATTTGCTTTTCTTGAATGGCAATATCCCTATCGTTAACTTCCGAAGCATTATCTTTTGCTTCTGTATCTCTTTGCTTTATCTCAGCCCCATTTTTCCAGATTCTGCTCTCCTCATTTTCTTCCTGTTTTTCCTTCATATCCTTTACTGCTTCTATCTCAGGGACTTCTTTCTGTTCAATCGCCTGATCAGCCGCATCCGGATAAACATTTTCTTCCGAAATGGCTTCTGCCTCAGATACAATACTTTCAGAAACTTCTTCTATCAAACTACCCAAATCTTCATTGATTCGGATTTCTTCTGGCAGTGAAGTATGGAATGCTCCCTTTTCTTTATATGGTGGGGCATAGCTTTCTTCTTGCACTTCTAAAGTACTCTCTTGTGCCTGTTCTGAAATTAATGAGGTATTTTCCTCTGGGAATGTAAACGCACTGAAATCTAACTTACCTTTAAATGGTTCTGTCTTCCCATCCTCTTCTGTGAATGGATAAATCTGCGGATGAAGTTCCCTTACACAATCCTTTCTTTTCACCTCATCAGAGGAAGTAAACACCGGAACATTCACCTTTATATTTTTTATTGTTTTCTCTTGTTCTGCTGACGTAGATGGCTGCTTTTTCGGGTTCTTTTTCTCCTTCTTTTCTTCTAGTTCTTTCACCTTTTCTTCGCATTGTTTTGCTCTTTTCTTATCCGAAGTCTTCTTATAGCCACTCTTCATCTTCAAAAATGAAGTCGCCTTATCTGAAGATTCCTCTTCCTCTTCTAAATTGATCAATCTGTCTTCTGCTGCTGCCGCTTCTCTTTCTAAACGCCGTTTCTCGGCAGACTTTTCCCACTCTTCTTTTGAAGCCCGCACATTCTTAACCATCTTTTTAAAGAAAGAAACAAAAGATCTTTGTGTCAGCAAAATACATGCGAGCAAAAATACACAGATAAGAACAACCATCGCTCCTGCTGTTCCAAATCCCTCTCTTAATAAAAGCGCAACTCCGCCCCCGATAATTCCTCCTGTTGCATGATTATTAATCGCCACAGAAAATAAATCATGCACTGTCACTGTCGTATCTTTATATAACAACTGCGATACGGCCGATACTTCCATCAAAATGACAAATCCCGCACCACACTTCTTCATTGCCAACGTACTGTAATCATTGGCAACCAAAATTGTTATACCAAGGAAGAAAAATACCGGCATAACAAACTGGGCACAGCCAAAAATACCAAAAAAGAAGCTGGCCAGCCATTTTCCAATCAATCCACAATGTCCAAAATTACTAAACATCATAAGAACGACCAGACCAAAAGCAACAACCAACGTAATCTCACTGCTCATCGGAATTCCTTCTGCCTTTTGGGATGCGTTTTTTCTGGTTCCCGAAGTATGATTTTTCGCTGTAGTTTTTCTGGTCACATTATTCTTTGTTGTGACTTTCTTTGTTGTTTTTCGTTTTATCTTATTCTCGTTTGTTTTATTACTTGCCATACATAACACCTTTATTTTCTAAGTTTGATATCTTTATCATCATATCACAAATACCGTCAGAAAAAAAGATGCGTTCTTAAAATAAATAACACATTTTTTCTTCTATCATTTTTTCTCCTGTCTTTTCTTCCTGCTTCTTTCAATCTCCTGATGCAGCCAGAAAAGCGCTTCAGAAACACCACCAACTTCATCAATAATTCCTTCTTCCACCGCCATTTTTCCTACAAGAATTGTTCCTAAATCTTTTACCATCATCCCCTGACGTATCATCATTCTTTCCAGCCTGCTTTTCGCAACTCCTGTATGTGCTTCTACAAATGTAACAATCCTATCCTGTATCAGCCGAAAGTATTCAAATGTCTGCGGCGCACCAATAATCGTACCATTCAGTCGTACTGGATGCAGAATCATCGTTGCCGTCGGTGCAATAAATGTTCGATCTGCCGCTACTGAAAGAGGTACTCCAATAGAATGACTATCTCCAATCACAAGAGAAACCGTCGGTTTTTTGATAGATGCAATCATTTCTGCTGCCGCAAGGCCACAGGAACAATCGCCTCCCACCGTATTAATCAGGAGAAATAATCCATCTATCTCCTGATTATCCTGTACTTGGGTAAGAAGCGGTAATAAATGTTCATATTTTGTTGTCTTTATTCTGTCTGATGATAAATGATGCCCTTCTATCTCACCGATAACAGATAAAAATAAAATATGTTGCCCCGTCCCGTTATTCTCCAGTAATACTTCTCCAAGTTCTAGTAAACTTTCTAATTGCGTATTCATGAGCATCCTCCTCTATATTTTCATGTGCTTCCGAAATCTTTTACACCTGTAGCATGTTTCAAACACGCTCTAATCTTATAAAACGATTTTTCCGAAAGCAGCTTTCCCTTTAGCATGCTCATTTTGAAAGAAAAAACACCTAAGAATTATATCCTTTTTTAATAATTCCTGGGTGTTTTATCTATTTTTAATCCTGTGTGAAAATATTCTTTAGAGCGTGTTTGAAAAATGCTCTAGACTTCCGTTTGTCTCTAAAGCTTTTATTCCTTTAGAATAAATCTCCTGCAGCTTTCCATCTTTTTGCATAAAAAGCCGATGTTCATTTTGAAAACGATGGCTTGTTTTAAGAACCTTCCAACTTTTAAATGTTTCTTTGTGCTGCTTATAATATTCCTTATCTGCAACGAGTATCTGTGTATTACCAGCCTCAATATCTGAAAGTGCTTCTTTTACAGACAAAAATGGAACTGCCCGCCCCTTATAACGATTTGCAAGATATTTCGCAAATACTTCCTCTTCTGTATCGGCAGGTGCTGCAATACTGTTATCTTTTATTTGTTTTAAAGTCGAAATGTTAGAACTTTTTGGCGCTAAAACACAAATATTAGATGTGTAGAATGACTTACTTGCCAAAATATTCTTACCTGAGGATGCATTTGTCGCTCCGATAAAGCCATCTATAGACTTCTTAGAAAGATTTTCATTATAAGAAGATGCATCTACAGGAACAAATTTATAAGTAAATGGTTCTTCTTTTGCCATTGCTGCAACAAAATCTGCATAGTATCCTTTTGGCAGTCCATCTTCTTCGTAATAATATGGTGCATTATCATCTATCACGCCGATATAATAATCTACCTTTGTCTCTGCCTCTTGCTTAGTGCCCCCTAATGTGCATCCTGTCAGAAGAAATAAGAATACTAACAGCATGATACTAACAGGTATCCTCTTCTTTTTTCGCATGGTGTTCCTCCCTGTCTGCTTTCCGATTTACAATCCTAACTCTCTACGATAAATTGCGATGCGGTTTTCAATTTCCTGCAATTCCTGCTCAATTTCCCTGATCCGTGCCTTACCTTTTTCCATATCAATTGCTGTTTCCTTCACAACTTTTGTAATGTAACGGGGAAGATTAAGATTATATTCATTTTTTTCTATCTCATCCCTCTCCACACAGGCACACAATCCAGGAATTGTCTTTCTCTCACTCCAAAGCTGATCTATAGTATCTATCTGTTCCTTATCAAGACTTTCTATCTCCGAGCAGTCAAAAAACAAGATATCTTTTCGTTCTCGATTCATCTGGAAAAATAAAATTGCCTCGGCCTGCCCTATAGAGTGAAATATGGAATCCGGAAGCAGCATTATTGTATCAAGACAATTCAATTCTTCCACAAGATACTTACGAATTTGCGCTTCTCTTCCTTCCCGGTAAAGCATCGCACCAGGAAAAACTGCCGCCAAAAATCCATTCTCTTTTAAACAAGAAATTGCTGTCAGTAAAAATGGAAATTCCCCCTTCGTTCCAGCATAAAACTGTTCTTTTCCAAGAGAAAGTTTTGGTGAAGCTATATATTCTCCTGCTTCTACACCTTCCGGCATAAAAATAAGGATATTATCTGCTCCATCTGGCAAATCTCTGATTGCTCTCCAGTCCTTTTTCATGAAAAGATGTAGGGAATCTAATGGAATTCCTCTCATATAACATACAATCGTAAAAATATCAATATATTCCTGTTCCTTTGTATAGCCATAAATCTCTATATTTTTTTCTGTACTTATAATGGAAGATGCCAAAATACCATACTGAAATTCTGGAAATAAAACTTTACATTTTCCTTTTTTCTTATGAAATCGCCTGCAAAAAAACTTATGATACAGTTCGCTTAGTTCTTCCGATATATAGGTATCTTTTTTTAACTTTGCAAATTCTGCAATCAGCAAAATAAATAGTTTTGGATACTGCCTGAGCAATTCTTCTTTACAATCCCAGCCATCAATTTTTTTTAGAAATTTACGAAAAAATCTTGCATAACTTTTTTGTTTTTCTAAAGAATGTACTCTTTCAAGGCTTTTATAAAATGAAAATTCTGTAAGTTGAAAATCTTTATTCAAAAGATGTAAAAAAGAGGAAGCGGATTCCATAAATTTTAAAAAGGAAGCTACCTGAAGCTTTCCACGTATTGCCATCTTCACTAATTCACCCGGCTTATAAGCCTCTTCTAGTGAGTCACCATGTTTTAAACAAAGATACTGATAAAATAAGAGGAACACACAACTATCTCTGTATTCCTCAAATGTCAGACCCGGATGACTCTCACTTAAAATTGACAAAAATTCATATTGTAACTGTTTTTCGTCCATCCGTTTCCCCTTTTATAATTTTTCTAAATGGTGCATCATTTCTTCTGTCAGAACTGCCTCTTCTAAACGCATCTTTTCCATAAGAAGTACTTTTTTCCGCTTCTGATAATAGTACAGCTTACCAATTGACATCTGCGTTGATAAATTCGGACACTCAATCATCAATTGACGAATCATGTGTACAGATAATACCTTAACTGAAGAGTTTCCCTGAATGGCAATCATCCGTTGCCTTTTTATCTCTGGATGTTCATTAAAATACCATGCAAAGTAATAGGGATCCATTATCCCATTCTGAAATTCTATCGAAACAAAATTGGATGGGATAATCTTGCCCTCATGCTGTTTCTCCAGTACGGCAGCACGATGGAAGGAGGTCAGTCCGATTACGATGCTATGCTCTTTTGCCAGATTTAAATTCTTCACCTTTTTTTTATCAACCAAAGCCGTAGGAACTTCATAATCCCACACTCCATTTTCCTCGTCAATTAACTGACTAATCGTAAGAATGGGATACTCTGCTCCCTCACTTAATATCTTTGGCTTTATCCTATTCAGTACAACACCATGCGTAATCTGGCTGATTTGTTCTAAAAGGAACTCCAACCTCACTGCCCCCTCGTAAAAATAATTTATTTGATAATCTCGCGAAGTGCCAGATTAATTCTTCCCATCTTATCAATTTCAAGAACTTTTACTTTTACTTTATCACCGATATTAACAACATCTTCTACTTTCTCTACTCTTTCTTTAGAAAGTTTAGAAATGTGAATCAGGCCATCCTTATTTGGAGCTAACTGTACAAATGCACCGAAGTTCATAATACGAACAACTTCTCCCTCATAAATCTTGCCTGCTTCTACAGGTTCTACGATAAGACGAATGATTTCCATTGCTCTGTCGATCATTACCTGATCTACACCACAGATATCTACTCTTCCCTCATCATTAATATCAATCTTAACGCCTGTCTCATCAATGATTGCGTTGATTGTCTTTCCCTGTTTTCCGATAATCTCGCTGATCTTATCTGGATCTACATGCATCTGCATAATCTTTGGAGCATATTCTCCAACGTGGTCTCTCGGTGTAGAGATTACTGGTTCCATAACATCAGTAAGGATATGTTCACGAGCTTCTTTTGTACGAGAAATTGCCTCACGGATAATATCTGGTGTTAAACCGTGAATCTTGATATCCATCTGAATTGCTGTAATACCATCATGTGTACCGGCAACCTTAAAGTCCATGTCTCCGAAGAAATCCTCAAGGCCCTGAATATCTGTTAATACGATGTAATCATCATCGCTGTCTCCTGTTACAAGACCTGTAGAAATACCTGCAACTGGTTTCTTAATAGGTACACCTGCTGCCATTAAAGATAAAGTAGATGCACAGATACTTGCCTGAGAAGTAGAACCGTTAGATTCTAATGTTTCAGAAACAGTACGAATTGCATATGGGAACTCGTCCTCACTTGGAAGTACTGGAACTAAAGCTCTCTCTGCTAATGCCCCATGACCGATCTCACGACGTCCCGGGCCACGGCTAGGCTTTGTCTCACCTACGGAGTAGCTTGGGAAATTGTAGTGATGCATATATCTCTTAGAAGTTACATTTGCATCAAGGCCATCAATCTTCTGTGCTTCAGATAATGGAGCTAAAGTTGTAATTGTCATGATCTGAGTCTGTCCACGAGTAAACATACCTGAACCATGTACTCTAGGTAAAAGATCAATCTCTGCAGCTAATGGACGAATCTCGTTAATAGCACGGCCATCTGGACGCTTATGGTCTTTTAAGATCATCTTACGAACCGTCTTTTTCTGGAACTTGTATACTGCATCATCAATTAATGGAAGCCAGTCTTCGTGTTCTTCTGCGTAACGTTCTTCTAACTTCTCTTTAATCTGACGGATATTCTCCTCACGAACCTGCTTTACATCTGTAAATACTGCCTCTTCCATAGCTTCTGGAGTGATGAAATCTACCATATCATTCCATAAATCTTCTGGAGTGTCTACATGTTCGTATTCATGTTTCTCTTTTCCGCATTCTTCTACGATACGATCGATAAACTTAATTACTTCCTTATTTACTTCATGTGCCTTGAAGATAGCTTCAATCATCTTATCTTCTGGAACTTCATTCGCACCAGCTTCAATCATGATTACTTTCTCTGCTGTAGAAGCAACTGTAAGTGCAAGATCAGAAACTAACTGCTGGTCTGCTGTAGGGTTTACGATAAATTCTCCATCAATAAGACCGATTCTTGTTCCGGCGATAGGACCATCAAATGGAATATCAGAAATAGATGTTGCAACAGAAGCGCCAAGCATTGCTGTTACTTCTGGAGAACAATCAGGGTCTACTGCCATAACTAAGTTATTCAGAGTTACATCATTTCTGTAATCTTTAGGGAATAATGGACGCATTGGACGGTCAATAACACGGGATGTAAGAACTGCATGTTCAGATGCCTTACCCTCTCTCTTATTAAATCCTCCAGGAATCTTACCTACTGCGTACATCTTCTCCTCAAATTCAACACTAAGAGGGAAGAAATCAATTCCTTCTCTTGGCTTCTCTGAAGCTGTTGCTGTGGATAAAACCACTGTATCACCATAGCGCATAAGTGCGGCACCATTGGCCTGCGCTGCCACTTTTCCGATTTCAACTGTCAGTGTTCTTCCTGCCAGTTCCATAGAAAACTGTTTTACCATTACTTAAACCTCCTGAAAAAATATATTTATCTAATGAGGGAAGGTTTCCGAAACCACTGAAAAAAGCACTGTTTCCTCCAATGCTCTTTTCAGAAGTCTCGGGCACATCCTTCCCATAGTCATAAATTATGACCTAATCTTTACTATTCTATCACAGGATAAAAAAAACTGCAATAGTTGAGGTTACTATTTAATTCATTAAGAGAGAGACGCCCAGGAAGAGAACCGATAGCCTATATTTGTGT
>NZ_ACEP01000121.1 GCF_000173975.1 Anaerobutyricum hallii DSM 3353 | reverse complement strand
TTCCATCTGCTTTTTTCTCTTTTACCCACGCAAAATAGGCCTCCACCAGTGGTTTCACACTACTCTGTCGGCGTTTTTTTCGTTCTTCAGGTTTTAACTCCTTTAATGTATTATCTACATGGTATATCATCTGAATCTGTTCCAGTGCCTGCCATGCAATACTGCTTTTTCGACTCTTTGACGGAAGGGCTTTTACAACTTCGTCATATCTTCGTCTTGCATGTGCCCAGCATCCGGCTATCGTCAGACCCTCTTTTTCTTCTCCCAGTTTGTGATATACCTGATAGCCATCTGTTACACAGATCCCTTTATAATCTTTTAAGAATCTTTCCGGATGGTCTGCTTTTCGCGTCTTCTGGTATTCATAAAGGATCACTGCCTTTTTTTCTTTCTCTCCCGTTCGGTAGACCCACATATAACTCTTGCTCCCGGCTTCCCTTCCATCTTTTCTTACCAGAACATGAGTCTCATCTGCATGGATAACAGGACTCTTGTAGATATACTTATGAAGATAATCATAAAATACGGCAAGATACCGGTCTGCACATTCGATTGTCCAGTTCGCCATGTTCTGACGGGTGATGGCAAGTCCATATCGCCCGAACTCTTTTTCCAGACGGGCAAATGGAACTGCGTTGATGTATTTTCCGTTGAGTACGGCCGCCTCAAGAGATGGGGATACAAGACTTCCTCTCAGCAGACAGGCTGGATGTGGGGCTTTTTTCATCGTATCTCCCTCTTTGCTGGCATAAACTCCAACATGATGTTCCTCTACTTCTACTTTTGCAGGGATAAAACGGTACCGTTTGTATATCTCATCAGGCAGCTGTTTCCAGCCCGCCTTTCCAAATAGATCCTCCAGTTCTTTCTCTGTCAGATAGTGTTCTACTTTTACCACCGGTATCCCGGAAAGGTCTTCTTCTCGTTTTCCTTTTTTCTTTACTGGACGTTTTTTTACAGTGGTTTCTTTTTCCCTTTCATCCAGAGCAGCAAGAACCTCTGCTTCATTAAACAGTACCAGTTCCCCATCTACATCTGTAAATGCCAGCTGCTCTGGTACAGGCATCTGTTCCGTCTTTCTTCCAAAACGGTTCTGGTTCATTACTGCCAGCTGTTCCAACACAAGCTGGAGTTTCCCGTCAATCTCTGATAGCTGTTCCTGCTGTGTGAGAAACAACTGAATGAGTGTCTCTTTCGAAAAGGTATTCAGTTTTTCTTCTGTATATTTCATCTGCATAACAGAGGCCTTCCCTTTCTAAAACTATCTTTATTATAGCAGAAGACAGCACTTCTGGCGAATCTTTCTTATCCTTCTTTTCGTCAGTATGACTATAAGGTTTTCGTTCACAGGAGCCATACCTGCCACGAGAAACGGAATGCCTCTTTTTTTAGAAAAACATCATTTGTTTCTTTGTACAGAACAATCCTGGCTTCCAGAATACAAAGAAAAACAGAAAAGGAAGTGATCTTTTCCCACTTGGAAAGCAGTCTGAAATTTCTACGTTATGCATAAAAGTTACAAAGTATAATCCGGTGCTTTTTTCAATCGTTTCACCTGCTTTTTGGGATGAGTCGTGAGTCCTTCCATAAGCCAGCGAAACTGCTGCTCTGTAATAGAACGAACTTCGGATTCTGTCCTTGGCCACTGAAACTGACCGGCTTCTAACCTTTTATAAAGCAGGAGATATCCATCATTTTCCCAGACCAGCCCTTTGATCCGGTCTGTTCTCCTTCCACAAAAAAGATAAAGGGTATCCGCTTCGATCGCATCTTCTCCCAGATAAGAACGTATGGTATCTGCCAGACGGTCAATCCCGGAACGAAGATCAGTATAACCGGTAACAATAAAGATCTTTTTAAAACAAGTAGCATCATTTAGCACGAGAAACCACCCGTATTATCTTTTCCAAAAGGGATTCTGAAATATCTTCTTTTATGTGGATAACAACTCCATTTATTTCAATAGAGATATCGGAAGGACTCTCCGATCTGGACTGTTGAGTGATCTTTTCAGGGATTTCAACTACCTGCTGGCATGAGACAGAATTGTCTTGGACGTGCTCCAGACAGGCTTTACGGATACAGCGTAAACGATAATAATAATTCGATTTTGAGATACCTTTTGTATCACACCATTGTTCAACTGTCATATCCTGAGGACGGTTCTGACAGTCTTTCACTAACTGAGCCCATTGTTGTAACCGATAATCTACAGCAACAGCCGTGGTGATAGAACTCATAGAAAATGCCTCCTGTCCAGTCCTAAAAGTTGAGTACTGAACTTTTAAGACTTTTAATAATCTTTAGGACTATTATGGCACTGGTTGGAGGTAAAATCCAGATACGGACTATCTACCACTTAC
>NZ_ACEP01000122.1 GCF_000173975.1 Anaerobutyricum hallii DSM 3353 | reverse complement strand
AGATTATTTCTTACGGGCGTCTCCTTTGCCTGCGGCAACTCAGAATTTAAAGCACCTGTTTTGCTGCACCATAAATTCCCGCATCGTTTCCGAGAGTTGCCAGTGTAATTTTTGTTTTCTGATTTCCATAGAATGCATGATCATAGAAATATTTTCTTACAGTCTCTAAAAGAATATCTCCTGCTTTTGACACACCCCCGCCAATGACGAATACAGCAGGGTCAACGGTTGCTGCTAAATTTACTAATGCCTGTCCAAGATATGCACCAAATTCTTCCGTAATTTCTAAAGCCGCTGCATCTCCTGCTTTTGCTGCATCAAATACTTCTTTTGCAGTGATTTCTTTTCCAGTTAAAATACTGTTTTTCGTATTTTTCTCAAAATATCTCTTAGCCAGACGGACAAGCCCGGTTGCAGAAGCATATTGTTCAAGGCATCCTTTTCTTCCGCATCCGCAAGCCTCTGTCTCATCATCTCTTACTGTGATATGTCCGATTTCTCCACCTGCTCCGTGAGCTCCGACTACCGCATGACCATCAATGATGATACCGCCGCCAACGCCAGTTCCAAGTGTTACCATGATCAAGTCTTTTTCTCCTTCTCCGGCACCCTTCCACATCTCACCAAGAGCTGCTACGTTGGCATCATTTCCAATAACACATGGGAAACCTGTGAGTTCTTCCAATTCTTTTTTGATTTCTTTTGCCATCCAGCCGACATTTGCGGCACGTTCAATGGCTCCGTTTTTATCTACAGGTGCCGGCACTCCTACTCCAATGCCACAGATTTCTTCGGCTTTAAGAAGTTTTTCAGCAATTTTTCCCTTAATTGCCTCTGCAACATCTGGCAGAATACGTTCTCCTTCGTTTTCTGTGTAAGTCTTAATCTCCCATTTATCAAGAAGTTCTCCTTCTACTGTGAAAAGACCAAGTTTTACAGTTGTTCCTCCAACATCCACTCCAAAACAATATTTCATCATGCTCCCCTTTCTTTTTCTACTTATTGCAATTATAAATTTATAATTGCAAATAAAATTCGTTTTTTATATAGTATCACGAATTCGCCCTGCTTGCTTCCATTATAATATTAATTACTGATACATTTCTATCATTCTTCAAACATGCTCTAGTAACCAATATTAATCATGAAGCGGCTGGATGATCTAACCGATATAATCGCCTCTGTCCTCAACCAGTTCGTACCCGGCAGAACGCACTCGGGCAGACAGACAGTTTTTACATTTAGCTGCCTCATCTCCCGTACATATCTTGTTATCATAAAGCTCATACTGCTTTCGATTTTCTACTGGAGAAAGATTTGGCATTACTACGTTCGCTCCTGCACTAAGACCTTTTTCTCTTCCTAATGGATCTAACGTTCCAAGTGCTGTTGTTGCCGGAAGTAATACTTTCGGTAATAACAATCGAAGTACCGATAATAATTTTAATGTTAAATCTACGCTTCCTGCTTCTTCTTTTGCAAACTTTGTATCATGATGTGGAATAAACGGGCCAATGCCAACCATCTGTGGTTGTAATTCCTGCAAAAAGACTAAATCTTCTGCCAAATGTTCCCATGTCTGTCCCGGGGACCCCACCATAAATCCGGCACCCACCTGATAGCCAAGTTCCTTTAAATCATAAAGGCATTGTTTGCGATTAGAAAGATGCATACTTTCTGGATGGAGCATGTGATAATGTGATGTATTGGCCGTTTCATGGCGGAGCAGATAGCGGTCTGCTCCCGCTTCCTTCCATGCTTTATATATTTCTTTTGATTTTTCTCCGACTGATAATGTAATCGCACAATCTGGATGTGCTTTCTTTATCTTTTTTACAATATCTGCAATCCGCTCTTGCGTATACCACGGGTCTTCCCCACCTTGTAATACAAAAGTACGAAAGCCTAACTTTTCACCATTTGCACAACATGCAAGAATCTCTTCTTCACTAAGGCGATATCGTTCTACATTACGATTATCTCTTCGTATTCCACAGTAATAGCAATTGTTTTTACAGTAATTTGTAAACTCAATCAGTCCTCTTGTAAATACTTTTGTTCCATAATACTGTTTGCGTACTTTGACAGCTTCCTCTTTTAAATATTCCATGACTTCAGAATTATTAAATAATGAAAATAATTCCAGACATTCTTCTTTCGTTAAGGAATGCGTCTCTACAAGTTTTTTTGAAATGTCCATTTCTTTTCCTCTAAATTACTAGTTCCACTTTATCATTAATAATACTCTGGCTCATCTGGCATAATAAGCGCTGCAACAATATAAAATAATACACCGGAACCTCCTGCTAATGTAAAAAGAACAACGAGCAGACGAAGGATTGTCGCATCAATTCCGAAAAATTCTGCAAAACCTCCACAAACACCACATATTTTTCTGTCTAAAGATGATTTATAAAGTTTTTTCCCCATAACTTATTACCTCTTTTTATTTCATTTTCTGTTTTATTTTTTTACTTTTTTCTTTTTTGTCTCTGTTATTACTTCTTTTTTTGTTTCTGTGTGGCTGTTGTTGCCTGTGAAGCATTTTCTTTTGGCTTGGTCCCTTCTGTTATCTGCTCCGCATCTTTTTTCGGCTGTTTTTCTTTGGCTGCCTTTCGCTCTGCTTCTGCTTTTTTTGCTGCTGCCTCTGCATCCTGCGCTTCTTTTTGCTCTTTTAAGCTATCACTCCACTTTTTATTAAATGTCGTATAGGACATAGCTGGCAGTGTGATTGTTCCGTCTTTTCCCGGAATCTGGCGAACTTCTGCAATCTGTGTCTGTGCATGATCTGCAAGATAGTTCATCTGATAATCAGCAAGTTTATCCGCAATCAACAATGCCTGCCCTCTTGTAATACGCTGATTGGCTGTTTTGCAGGAATCATCTACTGCTAATGCACCCGATGCAAAGGAAGCATAAGCTTCTTTTGCTGTTTCATCCATTGTATCTATACTGCTACAGGAAGCCAGCACTTCTTCTGCCTTTTTATCCGATATAGTTACTGGATATAATTCCTGAAGAAGCTGTGCAAAACGAGTAGTCGTTACAGTTCCATTTTCATTTTCGGAAACAAAAGCAGATAAGGTTGCATTATCTTTTAAAGAATCAATTGCTTCGAGCATTGTTCCAAGCTGTTTTCTTGTAATTGCCTTGTTTGGTGCAAACAGACCGTCTTTCTGCGCTGGATAACAGTGAAGTGCAGAATATTCGCTATAAACTGCGCCGTACTTTTGGGAACTTCTCACATCGTAATTACTTGGTGTCAGGGTAAGTTTACCCTTTTTATAATTGTTAAATGCGTAATCAAACAGGCTTCTTATAGAAGCAAATGTACTTTCTTTACTGACATTTCCAAAGTAGGCACAAATCAGTTCGTGTCCTTTATAATCCGCTGCTGTTGCAATAAATACATGACCTGCTGCATTGGTAGTGCCGGATTTTGAACCGATAATTTTATATGTATCACGGTCATAATAAGCCATTCCTTTCAAAAACCAGTTTGTTGTATTAACATACATTCCGCCTTTTTGTGTGGAATAATGTGCCTTTGAAACAGCACTTCGAATTAATGGTATTGCCATTGCGTAACGGCATATTTTAGCCATTTCCTTTGCACTGGCATAAGTTTCATTATATCCTGCGCCAATATCAGAACCAACCGGATTATCAAAATGGGTCTTCTTTAAACCAAGTTCTTTACATTTTTCGTTCATTGCTTCTACGCAGGCCTTTTTAGAACCAAAAACACCAACTGCCAGAGAATCTGTCGCATCTGCTGCAGAAGACATCAAACTCATATGTAATAAATCTTTAAAAGTATAGTTTACTCCTGCACCAATTCCTAAGCTGTATGTACCCGGCGTTGTGCGGTATACAACATCAGACTTTGTCTTTATCACAGAGTTTACATTTCCCTTTTCTACACAAACAATCGCTGTCATAAGCTTTGCTGTACTTGCCGGATAAATCTTTTTATTTGCATCCTGCCCAAAAAGAACTTCCCCAGAGCCTGCATCCATCACCACATAAGCATGGCATTGTTTCTTCGGTGCTTTCACTTTTGCCTGTCCCTGCAAAGGCAGGGCAATAAACAGCAACAGTAAAAGTATTCCTGTTAATTTCTTTTTCATATCGCCTCTCCTTTTTAATTTTCTCTTAAGTTTAATGATTTTCCAAACACACTCTAAGAAAAGTTTCTGGACAATCTTCTCTCCTTACAAAAAGACATATCCATACTATGTAACGCCTTATAAAGCTTTATTATCATCTCCACACAAAGTTCCTGACTGTCGTTATAGAGTTCCCAGAGATGTTTACAGGTTTCTGCATCCGCCGGATTGATTTCTTTTGGAATAAAATGATGATGCAGATCTAATTCTGGACTGACATATCCGCCAATCACTGTTGTAATCGCTCTCTTTACTCCAAATCCAGAACGGAAAATATAATTGATCACCAGTTTCATATGAAAAAGACTGACTTGTATCTGTTTCGCAGACTTCTTAAAATATGGTGCAATTACGGCGGCAATCTCTTTTTTATCCTTTATATGGCAGGCTCTCTTATAATGATTTAGATTTCTGCCATCACGCTGCATCACCTCAAAATCCCAATCTGTCTCTATCTCTGTATGACTGATTCCCGTTTCCTTTATGCGCTTTCTTACATAAGGATGGCAGGAACTGTCCAGAATAAAATGTGTCATAAATCCAGCAAGATAGGCAAATGCCTCATTCCTATTTTTCTGTGCCTGAAACACCTTAAATGCCCGTTTAAAAAACTCTCTGGCAGGTTCGTGATGTACTTTTACCCCATACTGATTTACTTTATTTTTACAATAAGAATGATAATAAAACAGAATATCCGGACCATGTACGCCAATATTATAGTATTCGATATATGGTTCTATTTTTCTTTGTAATTCTTCGGGAAGTTTATGAAAAACTTCCTGTCCATAGGCATAATGTGTATATGTTGTCGGCATAACATCATCTCCTTTTCTTGAGTAAACTGACTATTGTGACACCTTAATTCCAGTAATGTATTACCGGAGATTTTCGCAAAATTTTTCTTTCTGTTATTATAATCACTACAGAATTTAAAATCAAACGTATCTGTAATACTATTTTCTTATTTTGCGGCATTCGGTATAGTAACGTTTATCCTGTGCATGTCCCATAGAAAATGTCTTTCTCGGTAATGCTCCATCATGAATTACTGTAGGGAACAGTTCTTCCTTTCCCATATCCGGTAAAATAAATCCTATGCTGTCTTTTTCCCTGGCAAGGCTTTCTACTACCTCTTCTCCATGAATGTAATCAATCTTTCCGCCATTGTGTGCCAGATATCCATCAAGAAATCTCTGCAGGCTTCCTACTGTTAACTTAGACGTTGGACGTTCAATAACACATTTCTTTTTCTTTCCATTATAAATAGTATAGAAGGTCTGCCCTTTTCCTTCTTTTTTAATATGTAAAGCCGCATTCATCTTGCTTAATAAATCTTCTACATGAACACCGGTAACAATTCGGTGAATCGCCTCAAACTGAAGAGCAGGGCTGTGAAGATTTACAACCTCTACGAGCGCATATCTCGCTGGGTGCTCCGACAGATCTTCATCTGGATGTGCAGCCTTTAACTGTTCATAGTATGCTTTAGCAGCTGCAAGTGAATGATTGCCATCTCCAACTGCAAACAAAAGAACCGGACGGTCTTTTACATGATATTTATCGGCAAAACACTTTGGATCTGCCAGGAATGTAAGTGCTTTTTCAATCCGTTTCTTTTCCTCTTTTCCAAGAAGATAGCCACATAGATGTCCGCCGCCCATCATAAGGTCAAAATCATATAAAAGTGGAAGATGTTCCTTTTCCTGCTCACACGGTTCTATGACATGCTTTCCCGCATCATCTACAAGTAGCATAACGTGTGGAAGTTCCACTACCGCATTGTTACGAATCTCCACTCTGGCTGGAATTCTTTCTGCTACCGTTGCCTCTGTTGCTCTTATAAAAGATGTACTCTTTTTGCTATAATCGTACTGTTCCAAATCAATCTTTCCAACAATACCTGCGCGAACATTCCCAACACTGTCTGTCCGCTCTACATAAATCATCGCATCTTTATATTCTGTAAAAACCTTTTCATGCAGATACTTATTCATAGAAGCCTCAATATTTTTAAGTTGCTCCTCATGATTTTCCTGTTCCAAATATACTTCCGGCAAAATCATATCGAGAGTAGAGGGACTATCACCGGCAAATTTCTTTACCTCTTCCCAATATTCCGGCTCACTGGTAAACTGGTCACAGGCAATAACAGACCACTTCTCCATATTTACTTCTTTTCCAGGCAGTAAAATATCTGCCTCTTTAAATGTTTTCATTATTATTCTCCCTCTTTTGTGCTTCTATTTTTTCAGCAAGATCATTTAAATATACCCACCGTTCCATTTTATCAGAAAGTTCGGCTTCCGTCTTTTCTTTTTCTTGCATTAATTCATTCAATTTTATGAAATCGGTCGCACATTTGCTGATTTGTTCTTCTAACTCTGTAATTTTTTCTTCTAATTTCTCAATATCCTCATCAATTGTCTCAAATTCTTTCTGTTCCTTATAAGAGAATTTCAACTTCTTTTCTTTATTTTTAGAAGCAAGCCACTGTTCTCTTCCTTCTTTCTTCTTCTCATTGCTCTTTTTAATATGAAGCCCGGAACCAGAATCCACACTGTCAATGGAATCCGTCTCAATTCTTCCTGATTTTTCCTGATATTCTGTATAATCACCCTCGTAGACTACAATATTTCCATTTTCAAAAGCAGCAATACGGTCAACTGTTCTATCAAGGAAATAACGGTCATGAGAAACGGTGATGACAATTCCCGCAAATTCATCAAGAAAATCTTCTAAAACCCGAAGTGTCGCAATATCAAGATCATTTGTCGGCTCATCAAGTATTAAAACGTTCGGAGACTGCATCAGCACTTTTAAAAGGTATAATCTTCTTCTTTCACCACCAGAAATCTTAGCAATCGGCGTATACTGCATATCTGAACTGAAAAGGAAACGTTCTAACATTTTTGATGCACTGACCAGTCCCTCGGAAGTTCGTACATATTCTGCTGCATCTTTAATGTAATCAATAACTCTTTCTCTTTCATCCATTACTTCACATTCCTGTGCAAAGTAACCAATTTTTATTGTCTCTCCCCATTCAATCGCTCCAGAATCTTCCTGTTCTAAATCTGCTAAAATCTTCATCAATGTGGACTTTCCACAGCCATTATGCCCGACAAATCCAATTCGTTCAAATCGTTTAAATATATAGGAAAAATGTTTAAAAAGTACCTTGTCTCCATATGCTTTTGAAATATCATAAAGTTCAATCGTTTTTTTTCCAAGTCTGGTTCCAACAGATCCCATCTCTACCTGCTTTGCTGTCTTTGGGGAATCCATCGCTTTTAACTGTTCAAAACGCTCTAAACGTGCCTTTTGCTTTGTCGAACGTGCCCTTGCCCCACGCATTACCCACTTTACTTCACTGCGGAGAATACTTTGTCTTTTTCTTTCTGAGGCAAGCTCTCTTTCCTCTCTCTCTGCTTTCCGTTCCAGATAACCAGAATAATTTTCATCATAATAATAAACTTTGCCACCTTCTACTTCCCAAATATGATTCGTTACCTTATCAAGGAAATAGCGATCATGCGTTACCATTAACAGTACACCACGAAAACTTTTAAGATAATTCTCCAGCCAGTCAGACATCTTATTATCCAAATGGTTCGTAGGCTCATCTAAAATCAAAATATCTGGCTTTTGCAATAAAACTTTACAAAGCGCGGCCCTTTTCTTCTGTCCACCGGAAAGATTTTTAATTTTCTCATCAAAATTCTCTAATTCTAATACAGTAAGCATCGCCTTCGCATCACTCTCATAACCATAGTCATCTTCTATTTTCTTTCCTTCACAGACATACTTTAAAATACTGCTCTCTTCATCAAACTCAGGATTTTGCCCCATCCAGCCAATCGTCATACCATTTGAGAAAATAATTTTTCCCTCATCTGCTTCTTCCTCGCCCGCGATAATTCGAAGAAGTGTTGACTTACCGGTCCCATTAATGCCAATAATTCCAATTTTATCCCCTTCATCTACACTGCAGGATAAGTCTTCCAAAATCATCTTATCCCCATATAATTTTGAAATATGCTCTACGTTTATTACACTCATAGTAAACTCCTATTTTTTAACTTTTCTGCGATAACAAAAAAAGCTGAAAACCACAAAGGTCTTCAGCTTCTTCCAACAATGCAGTTGACGGGACTTGAACCCGTACCCAGTCAGCCCGGACTAGATCCTTAGTCTAGCGCGTATGCCAATTCCGCCACAACTGCTTATCAGTGGTTATCTCTCTCACCGACGAAAATTATTATATCACAAGGATTTTTAAAATGCAAGAATTTTTTTCAAATTTTTTTGACTTTTTATAAACAAAACAGATGAAACCTGAGAAACCAATATGCAGTATTGGTTTCTCAGGTTTCTGTCTCTTGCCTACAGAATAATTGAAAAATACGACTGCCACTTTCTCTGGGGGGCGTCTCCCCCTTGCCTGCGGCAATTCAGAATTTACTTAAAGTATTCTACTCCACTTTCGAAAATCTTCTGATCCTGTTTTGCGTAAATATTCTTAGCAATATTCTCTCCGATACGTTCGGAATGTGCCATCTTACCAAGGACACGTCCGTCTGGGCTTGTGATACCTTCAATAGCATAGTAGGAACCATTTGGATTGTAGCGGTCATCCATTGTAGGTTCTCCGTTTAAGTTAACATACTGTGTTGCAACCTGTCCATTCTTGAATAATTTTTCAATCCATTCTTTGCTTGCAACAAAACGTCCTTCACCATGAGATGCAGGAATTGCATAAATCTGGTCAAGTACGGCTTTACGAAGCCATGGGGACTTGTTGGTTACTACTTTTGTATATACCATAGTAGATACATGGCGGCCAATCTCGTTCATTGTCAGTGTTGGAGAATCTTCTGTCTGGTTAACGATTTCTCCATATGGTACAAGACCGAGCTTAACGAGTGCCTGGAATCCATTACAGATACCAAGTGCAAGACCGTCTCTCTCGTTAAGAAGCTTCATAACGGACTCTTTAATCTTTTCATTTCTAAATACGGTTGCAAAGAACTTCGCAGAACCTTCTGGTTCATCACCCGCACTGAATCCGCCTGGGAACATAATAATCTGTGCCTGGCTGATTGCCTTTTCAAATGCATCTACAGATTCAAGAATGTCGGATTCTGACTGGTTCTTAAATACAAGTGTCTCTACTTCTGCTCCTGCGCGGCGGAATGCCTTTGCAGAATCGTATTCACAGTTTGTTCCTGGGAATACTGGAATAAATACCTTTGGAACTGCAACTTTATTTTTGCATACATAAATGTCATTTGTACGGTATAATGGCTGTGATACGTTATGTTTCGTTGCATTTGTCTTTGTAGGGAATACAGATTCTAATGGTTTCTGCCATACGTCACACATCTCTTTTAAAGAAATCTCTTCTTCACCAACCTGGAAGAATGGATCATCTGTAACTCGTCCTACAAATATATTCGGCAGAACTGCCATCTCATCCATCCATTCTGTAGGAATCTCTACAAGAATAGAACCATAATATTTCTTTGTAAGATCTTCCTTATTAAAGTCTCTTACTAACTTCACACCATACATATTTCCAAAGCTCATCTTGCTGATTGCCTCAATCAGTCCGCCTGCTCCAAGAGCATATGCAGATGCGATAACATCTTTACGCATTAATTTATGAATCGTATCATAAATCTTTCCGGCCTCTTTATAATCCGGAATACCATATTCATCAAATGGAATATCCACACGAAGAAGATTATTACCTGCTTTCTTAAATTCTGGTGTTACAACATGGGAAGCCTTTGTATAATCTACAGCAAAGGAAACTAATGTTGGTGGAACATCGATATCTTCAAAGGAGCCAGACATACTATCTTTTCCTCCGATGGATGGAATTCCAAAACCTTTCTGTGCATTGTAAGCACCGAGTAATGCAGCAAATGGTTTACCCCATCTCTTAGGATCTGTGCCAAGTCTTTCAAAATATTCCTGGAATGTCAGACGAATCTTACGGAAGTCTCCACCGGCAGCTACAATCTTAGCTACAGACTCAAGTACTGCATAAACGGCTCCATGGTATGGACTCCAGCTTGAAAGATATGGATCAAATCCGTAGGACATCATCGTTGTAAGTTCTGTCTTACCTTCTAATACAGGTAACTTCGCTGTCATTGTCTGGATTGGAGTAAGCTGTGTCTTTCCACCAAATGGCATGGTAACTGTTCCAGCTCCGATAGAGCTGTCAAACATTTCTACTAAGCCTTTCTTAGAACATACATTAAGGTCAGAAAGTTTCTCTGTCCACATCTCTTTTGCGTCTTTGAATTCATCCTGTTTTTTGTAGTAACATTCTTTCTCGTCAGGCATTTCTACTTCAACCGTTGTTTCCTGATGTGCACCATTCGTATCTAAGAATGCACGAGAGAGGTTTACGATTTCTTTGCCTCTCCAGGACATAACAAGACGTTTTGCCTCTGTTACTTCTGCAACTACTGTTGCTTCTAAGTTCTCTTCTTCTGCGTAAGTGAGGAACTGTTCTACATCTTTTTTATCAAGAACAACTGCCATACGTTCCTGAGATTCAGAAATGGCAAGTTCTGTTCCGTCAAGTCCGGCGTATTTCTTAGGTACTTTGTCAAGGTCGATGCGAAGTCCGTCAGCAAGCTCGCCGATTGCTACAGATACACCGCCGGCACCAAAGTCATTACACTTCTTAATAAGGATACTTACTTCCTCACGACGGAATAATCTCTGAATCTTACGTTCTGTAGGTGCGTTACCTTTCTGTACTTCTGCTCCACAAGTATCAATAGACTTTGTTGTGTGAGCTTTGGAAGAACCTGTTGCTCCACCACAGCCATCACGACCAGTACGTCCACCTAATAATACGATGATATCGCCTGGATCAGAAGTTTCTCTGATAACATTCTTTCTTGGAGCTGCACCGATAACTGCACCAATCTCCATACGCTTTGCAACATAACCTGGATGATATACTTCATCTACTAATCCTGTAGCAAGACCAATCTGGTTACCATAAGAGCTATATCCCTTTGCAGCGCCAGTAGTCAGCTTTCTCTGTGGAAGCTTACCTTTCATCGTCTCTGCCATAGGAACAGTAGGATCTGCACAACCAGTTACTCGCATTGCCTGATATACATAGGAACGTCCTGATAACGGGTCACGGATCGCACCACCAAGACAGGTAGCTGCACCACCAAATGGTTCGATTTCTGTTGGATGGTTATGTGTCTCGTTCTTAAAGCTGATCAGCCATTCTTCTGTCTTATCTTCAAATTCTACAGGAACAACGATACTGCAGGCATTAATTTCATCGCTCTCTTCCATATTATCAAGAAGTCCGTCCTGTTTTAACTTCTTCATTCCCATAAGAGCAAGATCCATCAGGCAGATAAACTTATCCTTTCTGTCTCCATATACTTCTGCACGGTCAGCAAGATATTCATTATATGTCTTTTCAAAAAGAGGTTTATAATATCCATCACCAAATGTAACATCCTTAAGTTCTGTAGAGAATGTTGTATGACGGCAATGGTCAGACCAGTATGTATCTAACACACGAATCTCTGTCATGGAAGGGTTTCTGTCTTCTTCTCCATGATAGTAATTCTGGATATAACGGAAATCTTCAAATGTCATTGCAAGACCTAAAGAATCGTAAAGTGCCTTCAGTTCTTCTTCTGGCATATCCTTAAATCCGTCAAAGATTGCAACATCTGCTGGTTCTTCGTAATCCATAACGAGGGTTTCCGGCTTCTTCTCGTCTGTCTCTCTGGAATCTACCGGGTTGATACAGTATTCTTTGATCTTCTCAAATTCCTCATCACTGATATTACCAGAAAAAACATAAGTTGTTGCAGAGCGGATAATTGGTTCTTCCTTCTCATTAAGAAGCTGTAAACACTGCATAGCTGAATCGGCTCTCTGATCAAACTGTCCAGGAAGATATTCTACGCTAAATACTCTGTCTCCCTCTTTTTTAGGGAAATCTTCCTCGTACAAATCATCTACAGGTGGTTCTGAGAATACGGTAACTGCCGCTTTTTCCATCGTTTCTGCTGAGACATTCTCCACATCATAGCGAATCAGAACTCTGACATTACTGACATCATCTATAGAAAGATATGCCTTTAATTCTTCTGCAAGTTCTTTTGCCTTTACCGCATAGGACGGTTTCTTTTCCACATATAATCTCTTTACCTGACTCATGATATCCTCCAAGTATGTTTAATTAAATTGTGGGGACAATTCAGAAATTATCCCCTGCTTTTCTGTTAAAAATATGATAACACTTTTTTATTCTATTTCCTATGGTTTTATATCAGTTTCTTCAAAACCATGAATTCTGACAAAAATCGACGAAAAAAATTCAAAAATTTTTAGATTTTTTACAGATGAATCCTCTTGATTATCTGAAATACCAAAAGATTTGAATAGACAACCGGCCTTGTTTCCGCGTAAAAAATGATACCATCTGTTGGTGCTTTTACTTCGGAAATAATCTCCCCGCTATCTGCCTTCATAATCTGCGCCAAAACATCTCCTCTGCTGACTTCCTGACCACATTCTGCTTTCTTTATAAAAATGCCTGCAGCCTCTGTCATGATGGGCTCTAAATCTCCCTCTTTTAAGACGCTCGCAATATAACCGCTGTGAGAATAATAACGGATAATCCCCATTCTTGTAAGGAAACGCAGAATAGAAGAAACGGCCTGCGCTGCCAGTTCATCATCAATTTTTCCTGTCATGCCTGTATACAAAGAAAAAGCCTCCGTACCATTTCTTTGCCAGTTATTATGTAATGTTGTTCTGTCAAATGGTCTGCTTTTTGCCTCAATAACATAAGGCAGTCCGAACAGGTTTGCAAGGCTGGTACTTCCATGTTCCGGATCAAGCAATCGGATATGCGGCATAAACGTTCCCCCAAGATAAAAGGATGGCAGATGAATGCCATATCGGTATCCTTTTGTCGTTTCCATAATCGCATATGCCACACGGCTTCCCGATTCCCCAGACGGATTTCCAGGAAACAATCTGTTTAAATCGGTGTCATCAGAAATCCAGAAACGCTTTCCAAAATCCATCGACATATTACTTACAGAAGGGATTACTAAAATGCCATTCTCCCCCACAATGTCTCCATGCTTTTCTATTTTTTTCAATACATCAATCAGCTTTGAACAAATGTAAAGCTGCTGGTATTCATTTCCTCTCAAGGCCCCAACAATGCAGGCAGAATGTTCTTTTCCTTCATTTTTCCCAAAATAATATCCTTTTACATTAATTTCCTGTTGAAAAGGAGACTCCATCGAATATAAGACCTTTTCTTCCATGTAAATATCCTCTCTTTCTTCATGTACTTCCAAACCTTTTTATTCTTCATTCTGTAAGAAGATTTTTATGTTACCGGTGTCCCAATTTATAAGGTATGCACAGGGCGTACTCTAACAAAATTAGGATACATCTATCGGAGTTCTTACTTTTATTCGTACTTTCCAGCAGGTCTTTCTGTTTTACAAATCCTTGCCAAAAGCTCTCCCTCACAAACTGCCGGATATTCTCTTAAACTAAAAATCATTCCATCACACGGTACTGTTATCTCCTCGATTTCCGCACCAAGAATGGGACGCACGATTGAGCCTATCATCTGTCCTTCTCTCACATAACTTCCAATCTGCGCTTTAGGAATAAAAATCCCACTTGTATTACAGTGTACTACTTCCACGTCATTTTTCTTTACCGTTACAGTCTTTTTCGTAGGCGAAACTTCTCCATCAAAAATGTCTAACTCTTTCATCATCCGAAAAACACCATCCAGCACTTTTTTACAATAGTCATAATCTATCTTCAGTGCGATTCCCGACTCAATCACCACGTTCGGAATGCCTTTTCTTCGTAAGCTGTAAGCAAGACTTCCCTCCCACACAGAAGAAGAATTACTATTCATCCACAACACAGGAATCCCTGACTTTTGCGCAAGTTCTGTCACTTTTTTTCCAGCATTTTCCGGCACTCGAATCTGCGGAATCTCCCGGATAAAAATATCACTCGAATGAATATCAATGCAAAAATCTGATCCCATTAAATCTGCAACGACTTCTGCCGCCATATATTCTATCGTATGTCCATGACGGCTACCCGGAAACATTGCATTCATATCTAATGCACCCGGAGCATTCCGCTTTCTTATCTCCAGTGCCATCGGGGTCACACAAGGATATATATCGACAATCCCTCTTAAATGTTCTCTCTCTTCCTTAATTCTTCGTATCAGCTCATAACAGATATACTGTCCCTGTAATTCATCTCCATGAACCCCGGCAACAATACTTAATCTTGGCATATCCTCCCGTATATAATCTGGCTCTAACCTGTTTTTCTTTATTTTTATTGGAAGTCCTACCGGCATCTGCGCCGTCATTACTGTCTCTATCATCTATAGTCTCCCTTCTGTTAATTAAAAATCATTATGACGCTTTTGAAATAACTCTCAAAACTATTTTTTATACTTCCTTTTGCTTTTACGGCCGCTTCACTTATTGACCTTTTGGCTTTTGTGAGCTATCATTAACTTCATATAGAATATACTATAAATTTATCTTTTGCAAATTTTTATATTAGGAGGATGTAAATTATGGATAAAATAGCAAGTTTTACCGTAAATCACCTTGATTTAATTCCAGGGGTTTATGTTTCAAGAAAAGACTATGTTGGAAAAGAAGTTCTCACCACTTTTGACCTGCGTATGACTGCACCAAACAGAGAACCTGTTATGAACACTGCCGAACTTCATACAATCGAACATCTGGCCGCAACCTATTTAAGAAATAATGATGAGTGGAAAGAAAAAGTTATTTACTTTGGACCAATGGGCTGCCGTACTGGATGTTATTTAATTCTTGCAGGCGATTACGAATCCAAAGATGTCGTAGGACTTGTACGCGACACTTTTTCATTTATCGCTGATTACGAGGGAGAAATTCCGGGCGCCGCTGCAAGAGACTGTGGCAATTATCTTGACCAGAACCTTCCAATGGCAAAATATCTTGCGAAAAAATATTTAAACGAAGCGTTAAATAACCCTTCTGAAAAAAATCTGATTTATCCTGCATAAATCTTTGAACTTTTCACATACTACCTCCTGTACCTAATCAATATGCTCTTATGTATTCTCGGAATCTTTTTATGCTTGATTTTGTGAGAAGATTTTTTGTCAGTTGTGCCCAATTTTTTGAAGCGTACGCAGTGCGTACGTTGATGAAATTCGGGTGCGGCTGGCGGAAAATCAGCCACGAAAGCAAGCGCAAGAAAGACTCCGAGAGTACATTCTTAAAAAAGGAGGATTTATCATGAAAAGTTCAAAGAAAACCTATCAGGAAGTTGCAGAAGCCTGTAGCAAATACCAGCCAGTATCTGAAGAATACGGATTTAAAAATTCTTCCTGTGAATGCAACACACCAAGCTGCTTAAACTGTACTCATTTTACAGATCAGGAACACTGTGATTTAGACTTATATGATCAGATTGTAGAGAGAATCAAGTAACTTCTGATTTGTAGAACGAAACAGACGCCAGCAAAGAGAGCCTATCCCCTATATTTGTGACTTTAGTCGCTGCGGTTTGAATACTAGCTTCATATGCTCGTATCCAAACCTTGCTCCGAGGCCACAAATATAGGGGATAGGCTCTCTTTGCTGGCTGACTGTGAATGCTGGCACAAAATCAGAATTCATGTTAGAAACTTTGGGGATTCTCCAGAATATTATGAATTCGCAAAAAAATTAGCTTCTCTATAACATAGTATAAAAAGATATTACTTTAGAGCGTGTTTAAAAAATCATTCCAGCAACCTGCACGCTTCAATTTTTTCACTGATTTGTTGAAAAAGTTCTTGCATTTTAAAATATGTTGTGATATAATGATTTTCGTTGGTGAGAAAGCCAATTAATAATGTGCAGTTGTGGCGGAATTGGCATACGCGCTAGACTAAGGATCTAGTCCGGGCTGACTGGGTACGGGTTCAAGTCCCGTCAACTGCATAAGATGAGAGCTGAAGATTTTATCTTCGGCTCTTTTTATTTTAATCCATTAATCAATATAAAAATAGTTATGTATAGTTTATCTGGAGTGATATCTGCTACATAACTATTTTTTGAATTTAATCAAGTAGCTTGTTTGGATAACTATAAATGCAAAAGCCATAGGAGTAGTTGAGTAACTTCTGGAGAAGATTTGAGAATGGCCTTGGAAGATGGTTACTTTTTCGAGTGATAAAACCATAAACAATTTCTAATTGGCGGGAAAAATAACAACCATAAATCAGTGTATTATTATGATATTGATTTAAGCATTAATCCTACAGAATTTCGTTTCCTGGATATTCCATATCTTCTGCTTTCTTCCTCAAATTTTTCAAAAAGGAATTCTGACTTTGCACCTGTTGCCAACAAACAGAACTCCTGAAGATAAATAAAACATATTTGTGACCTCGGAGCTAGGTTTGGATGCGAGCACATCAGAGAACATTCAAACCGCCGCGACTAAAGTCTTAAATATGTTTTATTTATTTTCGGGAGTTCGTCTACTTTGCCAGACAGGCAAATCAGAAGCTAAGCGATTGTATACCAATTTTCTTTTCTGACTCCGCACAATGGAGATAACTTCTCCTGTAATACCTTAAATGGTTCCTCTGTGAAATACTTAGCCTGTGTTGGACAAATTCTTAAACAGGAACCACAACGCAGACAGATACTGCTGTCAATCTCTTTTGGGTTACTCTCGCTGATTGCTTTTACCGGACATACATCCGCGCATAGCATACAGTAGATACAATATTCATTTGTTTCTACTTTGAATGGAAATTCTCCCATTGGTGGTTTGGTGTATGGAAAAGTTCCAGGAACTTCTAAGTCGCCGGCATCATATGTAACGAGAAGACGAAGGCGTTCTTTTAATTTGTCCCCAAATTCTCCTGCCATTTTTAAATCTTCTTCATCAGGTCTGCCCTCTGCACATTCTTTTAAGAATGTATGCTGGCAGACGAAAGAAGCAGCACCAACAGGGATAAATCCCTTATCAATTACATTTTTCTTTAACTCAATTAATGTATCATCAATATCACGGTTTCCGTAAGTCGCTACAAGAACAACAGGCGTGTTTGACCCAGTAAAATGCCTTAAGGCATCTACAACTGGTGCCGGGACTCTTCCGCCATAAGCAGGAACCCCGATAATAAGAAGTTCATTTTCTTTAAAATAGTAATCTTCCTGACGTGTAGCATAATCTGTTAAATTAATAGATTCTACTGGATAGTTTTGAAAAGATGATGCAATATGGGAAACAACTTTTTCTGTAGTGTTTCCTGGACTAAAATACGCATAATAAATTTTAAGTAACTGCATAATAAAAAACCCCCTGTGTATTGAAAATTTTTACCATTAAATCTATTATAAAATGAATAGAAGAAAGAGACAAGGTAGCATTATGCGGGAAAAAGAAAAGTTTTTGTTAATATTAGATTTAGATTTGCCATAAAACAAAAAAAGAACTGAAGATTAAATCTTCAGCTCTC
Organism: Anaerobutyricum hallii DSM 3353; assembly: GCF_000173975.1. Classification (GTDB taxonomy): domain Bacteria; phylum Bacillota; class Clostridia; order Lachnospirales; family Lachnospiraceae; genus Anaerobutyricum; species Anaerobutyricum hallii. Next base: position 13,007 of record NZ_ACEP01000122.1, on the reverse strand, counting down.
ACTCAATGCAGTTGACGGGACTTGAACCCGTACCCAGTCAGCCCGGACTAGATCCTTAGTCTAGCGCGTATGCCAATTCCGCCACAACTGCTTATCAGTAATTATCTCTCTCACTGACAAAATTTATTATATCACAGTGTTTTTTTAATTGCAAGTACTTTTTTAAATTTTTTAAATTTTTTCGTTTTTTTTAATTTTAAGAAAAATAATGCTTTTTATAGAAAAAACAAGCGTCCCTATATCATGGTATAGTGTATATATTTTCTCATATCACCTCATTTACACTTTTTGTCTTAGAGCGTGTTTGAAAAACACGCTTCAGCTTAACAATAAAGAGTAACAAAAAGAGAGAGGTTCCAAAGTATAAAGCATCTTACTGGAACATCCCCCTTTTTGGGTTTTGCCTGTTTTTAATTTGAGAAATAACTACTCTGTCGTGTAATCATTTAAATACTGAATATCTGTCGTAAGGTAAAGCCCTTCTTCTGTAATATAGGCGGAATCTCCATTTTTCAATGTTACTTTTCCTTTAATTGGTACTTTATCGCCTACATATACAGATTTAACTACATTATCTGCAGAAAAATCAGCCCACGCGCGGAGTCGTACTCCTGTTGAACTAATATATGTGATTGCTACATAACCACCTAGCTTTTCATAGGATGTAAGTTCTTCTGTATAATTTTCACTTGCCTTTAGATACATGCCATTTCTCAAATGATAGTACGTCTTACCTTCATAGCTTCCCTTTTTACTTGCCCAGAGAATCTGTCCGTTCTTCAAAGATACCGCACCTTTTTTCTTCTTCTCTCCCGGCAGCTTTGAGGTATAAATTCCTTTTTCAGGCACATCTTTTATCATAATGTATCCTGACTGAAATGTTTTGTCTGTGTCCAGATACTCTTTATGAATATCCTGTGTACTACTCTCGGCTTCTTTTTGAACAGCGTTTCCCTGATATTCTCGTCCTTTCAAAAAATGCTTAAATCCAAAAATAAATAGAAGTACACAAATTACCAGCGCAAGAGAAAAACCCATAGATAGAAAAGACTTTTTAGTGGATTCCATATCCTGATTATTTTCTTGTTTTTTCATAAATAATTAATTGTCCCAACTTGTAAGATTATATTTTTTAATAAGTGTTGTCAATTCAGAAACATAACCAGACCAGGTACAGTAGCCACCTTTTTGAAGAATTGAAAGCTGTGTAGAATAACTCTTTGTTGTGGTAAGTCCATTATAGCGTCTGTGTGTACCATTCATTGCATTAGAAAGATATGCTGAATGATCAGCAATCGACTGGGCTACAGAACTATATTTACGGAACTTAGCTGTAATAATTACCTTTTTCCCGTTATATTCTTCTGTTGTTTTTACTTCCGCATAGCTTTTTCCATCCCATGCAGAACCAGACCAGCTGTTACCGGAAAGAGATGTTTTCATTCCAAACATATTGTTAGAACTTTGTGTAAGACCAGATTTGCCCCAGCCGCTCTCGTTGATTGCCTGTGCTAATGTTACAGAAGCAAGTACTCCTGTCTTTCTGTAATCTTCTCTTGCAATCGGACCTACTGCGTTAACAAATTCCTGTGTACTCATATTCTTAAAAGCGGTTGCCTGCAGGCTGCTACCTACTGTCGTTCCATTGGATGTTGATGGTGCATTCGTTGTTATCGCTTTTCCCGTCATGTAGATTGCTTTTCTCGCTGCATTATATGTATAATTGATGCCTAATGCCTCACACACTACCTTAGCTGGAACCATAATCAATCCCGTTCCACCCACTTTTGCCTTAAATGGAGCTGTACGAATCTTTTCTTTCTTTCCATTTATGTAAGCGTATGTTTTATTCAAATATAAAACTATTTTATTACCATTATAAGAAAGTGTTAAAACCTTGCCTTTGTTCTGCTTTGAATAAGATACTTTTGGACCTCTTTTTACCATTGTATAACTATAAGGTATCATAATATTTCCATTAACCATTAATCCTGGTCTTGTCACACTGTTCACTCTTTTACTATTATAATACACTTTGTAACTTGAACCAGTATAACGAACTCTTTTACCGCCTCTGCTGTAAGTAACTGCTGCCGCAGCACTAAGCGAACTAAATGCCAGTACAAACACCATCAAAAAAATTGCAGCTTTTTTAATAACCTTTACATTTTTCATAACTATCTCCTCCCTTTTAGAAACAAAAATTAATGTTATTTAATAAATGGACAACTTTTTTGTAAACAAAAAAGGCCAACAGATAATATCTGCTGGCCTTAATCTTCATTAAGCTAATTTGCTCTTTGCTAATTCTGCAAGAGCTGCGAAACCTGCCGGATCAGCGATTGCCATCTCGGAAAGCATCTTTCTGTTAACTTCTACGCCTGCTAACTTTAAGCCGTACATGAACTTGCTGTAAGAAAGTCCGTTCATTCTTGCTGCAGCGTTGATACGTGCGATCCATAACTGTCTGAACTGTCTCTTCTTCTGCTTTCTTCCTGCGTAAGCGCTTGTTAAAGCTCTCATTACGGACTGTTTAGCTACTCTATACTGTTTAGATCTTGCTCCTCTGTAACCTTTCGCAAGCTTCAGTGTTCTGTTATGTCTTTTCTTTGCGCCAATTGCGCCTTTTACTCTAGCCATTAATTACTTCCTCCTATATACGATTAAAGATATGGTAAAATCTTCTTCATGTTCTTTACGTTAGTTGCATCTGTCATTGCAGCTTTTCTTAAATTTCTTTTTCTCTTCTGAGATTTCTTTGTTAAGATATGGCTCTTGTAAGCTTTATTTCTTTTTAACTTTCCGCTACCTGTCTTTTTAAAACGTTTTGCAGCAGCTCTGCTTGTTTTCATTTTTGGCATAATATTAGTCCTCCTAATTTCTAATCTTAATTAACGTTTTTCAGTTAAAAACATTATCATACTTCTTCCTTCAAATTTAGGCTGCTTATCAACAACAGCTACATCTGAAAGCTGCTCGGCAAATTCTTCAAGGATTACCTTACTGGAATTCACATGAGCAAGTTCTCTTCCGCGGAAACGGAGAGTTACTTTAACCTTATCGCCTTTGGAAAGGAACTTTCTAGCCTGATTAATCTTTGTGTTCAGGTCGTTCTTATCAATGTTTGGTGAAAGTCTTACTTCCTTCACATCAATTGTCTTCTGTTTTTTCTTTGCTTCCTTTTCTTTACGGGCAAGCTCATATCTATATTTTCCATAATCAATAATCTTGCACACAGGCGGCTTTGCATTCGGAGCAATCTTTACAAGGTCAAGCTCTGCTTCTCTTGCAAGCTTCATAGCTTCCTTTGAAGACATAATTCCAAGCTGTTCTCCATTACTGCTGATAACTCTGACCTCTCTGTCACGTACCTGTTCATTAATCATTAATTCGTTAATAGTAGTACACCTCCATAAAATAAAAATTAGTCCGGCGATTCAAGTACACCTTTGTGCCCAAACCCCATGAAAAACATAGAAAAAAATGGACAGTCACAAGACCATCCACGAATATCTCATAATCCCTGCCATAAGCAGTTCATTATACTTACGATATCAACCCGAGTCACCATTGTGCTAAGGTGAGAGTGGACACTCTGCTTCTTTGTTACTCAATAACCTTAATTACTATAGCATTACTTAAGTAACATGTCAAGTCTTTTTAAAAACTTTTTTTAATTTTCTTTAAAAACTCTTTTTACATTAAAATATATCTTAATTATATATCGTCTGTGAAATACCTCGTAATCTAATTATCAGGAATTCCTGCTTAAATTTCTCAAAATGTCCATTCGTCAATGGCTATTTCAAAAGAAGTGAAATACTCTGTCCCGGAATTAATTATAAATCTAAAACTAATTCCTTGCCTTCTTTCTGGTACTGTCTGTAAGTAATTCCTACCATATCAAGCATTCTTTTAGCCGCTATTGTAGAATCCGTGTCCGCATACTTATCAGAATAATAAATCACCTCTGTAATTCCTGCCTGAATAATCGCTTTCGTACACTCATTACAAGGAAATAATGTCGTATAAATACGTGCACCTCTTAAAGAACCACCACTGTAATTAAGAATGGCATTCAGCTCCGCATGACACACATACAAATACTTTGTATCAAGAGGAGTTCCTTTTCTCTCCCACGGCATTCTATCATCATTACATCCCGTTGGCATTCCATTATATCCCATAGAAAGAATCTTATTATGCGGATTTACAATACAGGAACCAACCTGTGTGTTGTTGTCCTTGCTTCTTTGTGCAGAAAGAAGGGCAACCCCCATAAAGTAGGCATCCCAGGATACATAATCTTGTCTTTTCATTGCTCACTCTCCTATCGGCATTATTTCTTTAATGATAACACAATCAAAAGGTAAAAACAATTCTGATTTGCGCAGCAAAGGAGACGCTCTCAGTAAATAAAATAACCTATATTTGTGACTTTAGTCGCTGCGGGTTGAACACTCGCTTACACACGCTCGTATCCAACCCTTGCTCCGAGGCCACAAATATAGGTTATTTTATTTACTGAGAGCTGTCTTTGGCTGCCTATTCAAACTCAGAATTTATTTTGAGAAAGATTTGAGAGAGAATTTAGCTTCAGGAGTTCGTCTGCTTTGCAGCCTCACAAATCAGAAATTAGTCACCTAAAGCAAATTTATCATGTACTGCATTCAGTGCCTTTTCTGTGTATTTCTCATCGATAAGGACTGTTACGCGGATTTCAGAAGTACTGATCATCTTGATGTTAACTCCTGCATCGTATAAAGCTTCAAACATAGAAGCTGCAACACCTGGATGTGTCATCATTCCAGCACCTACGATAGAAATCTTAGCCACATCTTTTTCTTCATCAATCTTGTTGTACTCGCTCTTAGGGAAGCTCTTCTGGATGATTGCTACTGCTTCATCAGCTTCGTCTTCTGCTACAGTAAAGGAAATATCCTTTGTTCCGTTACGTCCTACGGACTGTAAGATAATATCAACGTTAATGTTATATTTTGCAAGTGCATTAAAGAGGTGGAATGCGATTCCTGGCTCATCCTTTAATCCAATTACTGCAATTCTTGTGGCATTCTTATCTGCTGCAACACCGCTTACAAGCATCTTTTCCATGTTTACTTCCTCCCTGACGATTGTTCCTTCGTGATTATTTAAACTAGATCTTACTACTAACTGTACTCCATACTTCTTTGCCATTTCTACAGAACGGTTATGAAGAACTCCCGCTCCAAGAGAAGCTAAATCAAGCATCTCATCATATGTGATTTCAGCAAGCTTTCTTGCTTTCTTTACATAACGTGGATCTGCTGTATAGACACCATCTACATCTGTGTAGATTTCGCAGGCATCTGCGTGAAGAGCTGCTGCTAATGCTACGGCTGTTGTATCAGATCCGCCTCTTCCGAGTGTTGTTACATTATCAAACTTATCAATTCCCTGGAATCCTGTAACGAGAACGATTTTTCTCTGCTCTAATTCGTTGCGGATGCGGTCTGTGTCGATTCTCTTTAACTGTGCGTTACCATAGCGATGTGTGGTGTGCATTGCTACCTGAAATGCATTCAGTGAAATAGCTGGAACTCCTAAAGAGCCCATTGCCATTGCCATAAGAGATACGGAAACCTGCTCTCCTGTTGTCATGAGCATATCCATCTCTCTTTTTGATGGAGTTGGATTGATATCTTTTGCCATATCAATCAGCTCATCGGTAGATTTACCCATTGCGGATAAAACAACAACTACATCATTACCTTTCTGGTAATCTTCGATACATCTTTTGGCAACATTTAAAATTCTTTCTTTGTTCCCTACAGATGTTCCTCCGAATTTTTTAACGATTAACATTCTGTTCCTCCCTAAGTCTTTCAGTTTTTATCTATTGTTTCAATTTACGATTGACTTTTCAAGTGACATAAAAAGTAACCGTAAAAATCATATCTTTATTAATATACTGCAAAAATCTTCATGCCCGACTTATCAGACAAATCATAGATAAACCAATATATCAAATTTCTATGAGTACTTTTTATTATGCCAACTATTCTACATAGTTTTTAACAATCAGTCAAGACGAATACGATTAATAATATGTCCGGCCTTTTCTGCTGCTTCATTGAAAGCACTCTCTTTCATCACTCCTGTGATAAATGCCTTTTCATTGATACCTTCTACAGATACCATCTCTACTGCTCCAAATGCTGCTGTGATTGCCTTTGCTTCTGCATCTGCCGGCATTCTTACAAAATACTGTCTCTCGAAGTCACCGAGGTCACTTAATGTAAGTTTCTCCGGATTCCAAAGAATTTTAATATTTTTACCAGTATGTTTTACACAATCTACGACATCTGCTGCTACTGCACTGGCTGTCGGAAGCTTTCCTGCTCCCTTACCATAAAACATTGTCTCATCTACCATATTCCCACGGACAAAAATGGCATTAAATACATCATTTACTCCGGAAAGTGGATGTGCATTATCTAAAAGCATCGGGCAGACCATCGCATAAATCTTACCATCAACTCTCCAACTGTTTCCAAGAAGCTTAATACTTTTGTTCATCGCTGTAGCATAGCGGATATCTTCTGCAGTAATGCTTGTGATTCCTTCTGTATAGATATCTTCAAAATCTACCTGCTGTCCAAAGGCAAGAGAAGATAAGATCGCAATCTTACGGCAGGCATCATAACCTTCCACATCTGCTTCCGGATGAAGTTCTGCGTAACCTTTTTCCTGTGCTTCTTTTAATGCTTCCTCAAAAGAGATTCCCTCTTCTTTCATTCTTGTAAGCATGTAGTTTGTTGTACCATTTAAGATTCCGCTAACTTCTTCGATAACATCTGCGGTAAGGCACTGTACTAACGGACGGATAATTGGGATACCGCCGCCGACACTTGCTTCAAACAAAAAGTTGATATTTTTCTCATGGGCAATGGCAATAAGTTCTGCTCCATGCTTTGCAACAAGTTCTTTATTTGAGGTTGCCACGCTTCTTCCGTTAAGTAATGCTCTTTTTACAAATGTGTATGCAGGCTCTACGCCACCCATACATTCTACAACAACCTGAACATCCTCATCTTTATCAATAATGTCATAGTCATGAACGACTTTATCTGCATTCGGATCTCCAGGGAAATCTCTTAAATCCAAAATATACTTTACGGCTATTTCCTCTCCGGCTCTCTGTGCAATGACTTCGGTATTGGTCTGCAATACTTCTACAACTCCAGAACCAATTGTACCATATCCTAACACCGCTACATTTACCATCTTTATCCTCCTTATTCCTCTGAAACAATCTTCAGATTATTAATCCCATCTGCATTTTCAATTCTATCAAAAAGTACTGCCACATCTTCTGTGATTGGTAAAATCATTACACTAAGTGTTATCAGTGCGATATGATTCACCGGTATACTCTGATGTATCGACAAGATATTTGCCTTGCAGTCTGCCACAATTTTCAGTATACTGGAAAGTAATCCCGGCTGATCTTCCATTTCCATTACAAAGGTAATTGTCTTTCCCTGAATCTTTTCATGAATCGGGAAAATGTCATCTTTATATTTGTAATAAGAACTCCGACTGATTCCAACGGCATCAATCGCCTCTTTGATTGTTTTTGCCTTTCCTCTGTTTAGAAGAACATTTGCTTCCGCTACTTTTAATAAAATTTCCGGCAAAGCTTTCTTCTTTACCATATAAAATTTCGAACCATTCTCCATATTGTAATCTCCTGTACAGAACAGTAATTTCTCTCTTCTGCATATTTGTTCGCCAGTGAAACACATTTGTTCTCACCTGAAAGATATTATCATATTATTCCCATCCTTGCAACTGCTTTTTTTAAAAAAATGCAAATCTAAAACTCTTTTCTTTCATTTTTTTATTAAAATCCATTAAATAAACACTTTTATAAAGCGAGGTATGCAGATTGTTGAAATAATTTTTCAAATACGCTCTGTCCGTTCTTTCTTGGAACTTTCTGTCAAACTTCCCATAACAAAAAGAACAGATACCCCGACTATTTCATCGATGATATCTGTTCTTTTTTAACATTCTAAGTTTCGTTTACACCCAACTTCTATGTATGGAAATAAACACTATAAATTAATCTACAACTACACCGCGAAACACATAAGCAATCAATTCACAAAACTCCCAGTATTCAGGAAAATTCTCCATATCTTTCAGCGAGTCACATAATCCCCGATAATACCATGCCTGCTGCCTTTTATCCTTCATATTAAAGCGTTCCCACAGCTTATCTCCAATCATCTGATAATCTCTTTTTAAAGATCTGGCATTCGAAAGCTTATCTCCTAAAGCAACCAGCTTCATATCAGAAGCCTTTTCTTCCTTTAACCTTTTTACTGTATTAGCCTTCCGCTCGTTCCAGGACCCCCCCTTTTCCTCGCTCTCAGCCTTTACAATCTCCGCCACTCTTTCTCCAAACTCCTGGCAGAGTGTAGAAAACGTTACTTCCTTACAATCTTCCAAAGTATCATGGAGGATTGCCGCTGCAATCACTTCCTTATCCTGCGTCATCCTTGAGACAATAACCCCCACCTCTAATGGATGAACAATATAGGGAAGCTTGGTTCCTTTTCGAAACTGACCCTCATGGGCCTTCGTAGCAAATGTAATCGCTTTATCAATCATAGTTTATTTAACATTCTCCTTTTCAGCCGCTGCTTCTTTTAATACTTTTTCCTGAGCATCTGCTGGCATCTGCTCATATCTGCTAAATTCATAGGAGAACTCTCCACTTCCTCCGGTCATAGAACGTAAGTCTGTAGAATATCCAATCAGGCTTGCTAAAGGAATATCTGCTACTAATTCCTGACGGCCACCCTCTAATGGATTCATTCCAAGAATACGGCCACGGCGTTTGTTTAAATCGCCCATAACATCACCGGTATTCTTATCAAGAACGTCTACCTTAAGATTTACGATTGGCTCAAGAAGAACTGGTTTGGCATCCATCACACCATTCTTAAATGCAGTAATTGCTGCCATCTTAAATGCCATTTCGGAAGAGTCAACTGGATGATAAGAACCATCTGTTAATGTTGCTTTAATTCCAACTACTGGATATCCAGCCAAAGGTCCTTTAAGGCAGCTTTCTGCAATACCTTTTTCAACTGCTGGGAAGTAGTTCTTTGGAACAGCTCCGCCGAAAATCTTCTCATCAAATACATATGGTGTCTCTAAATCGCCAGACGGTTCAAATTCCATAAGAACATCACCATACTGTCCATGTCCACCAGACTGTTTTTTATATTTGCCTCGAACTTCTACTTTACTGCGGATAGTCTCTTTAAAGGCTACCTTTGGTTTTACAAGTTCAATCTCTACTTTATATCTGTCGGCAAGCTTACTCTTTACGATTTCAAGATGCTGGTCTCCTAAACCATATAATAACATCTGACGGTTCGCTTTGTCATTAACTTCTTTTAATGTAAGGTCTTCATCCATTAACTTCTTAAGAGCTGCCGAAATCTTATCCTCATCACCCTTGGTCTTTGCAATGTAACGAACGAATGTATATGGTTCTGGCATCTCTGCCTTCTCAAATATGATTGGGTTTGCCTTTGGTGATAATGTATCGCCTGTCTTTGTAACAGAAAGTTTTGCGATAGCACCGATATCACCTGCATAAAGGGCATTCACTTCAATCTGTTCCTTACCTCTTAATACATAAAGCTTACCGATACGTTCTTCTGCGTCTTTATTTGCATTATAAACAGCACTGTCTGCCTTTAAAATACCATCTGTAACTTTTACTAAAGAGAAACGTCCTACAAATGGATCTGCGATTGTCTTAAATACATAAGCACTTACCGGCTGGCTTACATCGTAAGATGCACTAACTGGCTCGTCTGTCTTCACCTTTATTCCAACGAACTGGTCTGTTACCATACCTGGTGCGGAGAAATATTTTACCATATCGTGAAGAAGGATATTAGCACCGTAGTCTGTGTTGATCGCACCACAGATAACTGGCATAAGATCTCTCTTAGCAATAGAAGAAACAATCGCTGTCTTAATCTCTTCTTCTGTAAATGGTTCTTCTGCAAAGAACTTCTCCATGAGTTCCTCACTTGTCTCTGCAACACCTTCCATTAACTGCTGACGATACTCGTCAAGCTCATCGTTCACTCCTTCTTCTACTTCTTTTTCGTAGTAAGTTCCATTTGGCTGTAAACGACATTCAAGCATCTTGGCTGCATTGATAAATCCCTTAAACTCTGTGCCTTCTTTCATTGGCATATGGAATGGTACAATCTTGTTACCATAACTTTCACGAAGTTCATCAATGATTGCGGAAGCATCTACATGTTCATCTTCTACACATGTGATGTATACGATAACAGGAATACCTCTCTTCGCACAGAAATCGAAACTCTTTCTTGTTCCAACTTCTACACCTGACTTACCATTGATAACGATGATTGCTCCATCTGCTACGCTCAATGCTTCATATACTTCTCCAGAGAAATCAAAGAAACCAGGAGTATCTAAAAGATTCACCTTAACTCCGTCTACCTCTAATGGAATAACTGAGGACTGAATTGAAAACTTTCTCTTAACCTCTTCTTTGTCGTAATCACTTACTGTACCGCCTTCTGTTACTGTACGAACCCTCTTAATAATCCCCGTTGTAAAAGCCATAGATTCAATTAAAGAAGTCTTACCACAGCCACCATGTCCAAGTAATACGACATTTCTAATACTTTCGGTTGCATATACGTTCATAATCAGTTCCTCCCGTGTTGTTTAATCATATTTGTGAGAATTTTACGTCAGAATTTGTAGGATAAATGAATCAATATTCTTATGTCAGGATTCTCACAGGTCTATTTTAACAAAAAACTTGTCATTTCACAAGAGTAATTTTGGCATTTTGACATATTTTTTTGAGGACACAGAATTATGCCGAGTCATTATGGCTTCCTCTCCATAAAAACTGCCCCTACCATCTATTTACAACATCGTTTCTCTTGCGGGTTGAATGTTCGCATGTGAATCATATAGAAATACATATACCTTCTACCCTTTTCACTTTAGCACTAAAAAGTGTTGACATGGTGTGAATTTCCATGTACAATAAAAGCCATTGAAATCTCGCATCAGTACACTAACCTGCGATATTGAACTTCCTGGTGGAAATCTATCCCACGGCATATTAGAGCGAGGATTGAATGTGAGTATGGAAGCGAACATTCAACCCGCAAGCGAAACGATGCCGTGGGATAGATTTCCACCAGGAAGTTCACTCCACAGCCTTCATCCCTGATGCGAATACAAAATTCACACTTTTTGGAGGTTGCACCATGAATGCAAATCATATGACAATCGGCTTTATCGGCCTTGGACTTATCGGCGGTTCTATCGCCAAAACAATACGAAGAATTCATCCGGATAGTATTATCTATGGATTTGATACAGATATTGATTCTCTTAAAATGGCAAAGGAAGATGGTACATTAACGCAGTACTTTGAAACACTTGACCCTACATTTTCATCCTGTGATATTATCTTTCTCTGTGCGCCGGTATCTAATAATATCGAGTACTTAAAAGAATTAAAAGGAATCATTTCTGAAAGCTGCCTGCTTACGGATGTTGGTAGTGTAAAAGAACCGATTCAGTCTGCCATCAAGGAACTTGGCATGGAGTCAAACTTTATCGGCGGTCATCCGATGGTTGGTTCTGAAAAGTCAGGCTACGCTCACGCAAATGATCATCTTCTTGAGAATGCCTACTATTTCCTGACACCAAGCGAGCGCACTTTATTCCAGCTTACGACAAAGTTCTCCTCTTTTATTCAGGGACTCGGTGCACTTGCCGTTTCTTTAAAACCAGAAGAGCACGACTTTATCACTGCAGCTATCAGTCATGTACCACATATTGTCGCAGCAGAACTTGTTCATCTTGTCCGCCGCGCAGACCGCAATAATGGTATGTTAAAACAGCTTGCTGCCGGAGGTTTTAAAGATATTACACGAATCGCATCTTCTTCTCCGGTTATGTGGGAGCAGATTTGTGAAAATAACTCTTCAAATATAAAAACGCTTCTCACATCCATGATTCATGATTTACAGGAAGTCATTGACCAGCTTGATAAGGAAAATGGAGCATATGTGAATGAATACTTTAAAGAAGCCGGTGATTACCGTAATTCTGTACCAGACCATTCTATCGGACTATTTGACAAAGTACATAAACTTTATGTCCATATCCCAGATCAGCCAGGTACAATCGCTACTGTCGCTTCTCTTCTTGCCTTTAACAATATCAGCTTAAAGAATATCGGCATCATTTATAATCGGGAATTTGAAGAAGGTGTTCTTGAAATCGTTCTTTATGACGAAGAATCCTGCCAGAAAGGCGCACAGGTATTAGAGGAAAGAAACTATATTGTACATATTCGTTAATTTATCCTTTTCCAGCAAGAAGACTCCGACCTCTAAGGTGGGAGATGGATTGCGTCTGTTACCTACTTGATATTGCATTCTAATCATAGTATAATATATTCAGTCGCATGATAAAGAAAGGTTGAAATACAATGAATTTAGATAATAATGCACATTCAGTATTCTTACTGCACTATCATCTTGTGCTTGTGGTTAAGTATCGTAGACAGGTTTTTGATGATGGTATTTCCAGCAGGGCGAAAGAGATATTTGAGTATATTGCTCCAAACTACAATATTACTCTTGAGGAATGGAATCACGATAAAGACCATATACATATCCTTTTCAGGGCACACCCCAATACGGAAATAAGTAAGTTCATAAATGCATATAAGAGTGCAAGCAGCAGACTTCTTAAGAAAGAGTTTCCGCAGATACGGCAAAAGTTGTGGAAAGAACATTTCTGGAGCCAGAGTTTTTGTTTGATTACAACAGGCGATGCTCCAATTGAAGTGTTCAAAAAATATATAGAAAGTCAGGGACAAAGGGACCGAAAAAGGAAGTGACAGAGTGGCGAACAGAGCATATAAA
>NZ_ACEP01000123.1 GCF_000173975.1 Anaerobutyricum hallii DSM 3353 | reverse complement strand
ATCATTTAGCTTCGGGAGTTCGTCTGCTTCGCAGCCTCACAAATCAGAAATCTTCTTGCTTATATTCTGGTGTTTTGCTATCATTTAAGGTGCAAATACAAGAAAGATATGGAGAACATTATGATAAAATTAGGATGCCACGTTGGCATGAGCGGTAAAGAAATGTTTCTGGGTTCTGTTAAAGAAGCAATTTCCTATAACGCGAATACATTTATGATCTATACTGGTGCGCCACAGAATACACGCAGGAAGCCTGTGGAGGAACTTCGGATTGAAGAAGGATGGGCTTTGATGAGAGAGAATGGTATTGATGAGTTTGTAGTTCATGCGCCATATATCATTAACCTTGGTAATACGGTAAAGTCAGAGACTTTTGAGCTGGCGGTGGAATTTCTGCAATTAGAGTTGGAGAGGACACAGGCTCTTAAGTGTAAAACACTTGTACTTCATCCGGGAGCGCATGTTGGTGCAGGGGCTGATGTGGGAATCAGGCAGATTATCAAAGGCTTAAATGAAGTATTTTCGCAAGATAAAGATGGGAAAGTGAACATTGCACTGGAGACAATGGCTGGTAAAGGAACAGAGATTGGAAGAAGCTTTGAGGAGATTGCGGCTATTTATGATGGAGTGACACATAATGAACGTTTAAGAGTCTGCTTTGATACCTGCCATACGAGTGATGCAGGATATGATGTGCGAGAAGATTTTGCAAGTGTTATAGAGCAGTTTGATCGGATTATAGGTAAGGATCAGATCGCAGTTTTTCATATTAATGACAGCAAGAATCCACAGGGAGCACATAAAGACCGTCATGAAAATATTGGATTTGGAGAGATTGGATATGATTGCCTTCGGAATATTGTATACAATAAAGACTTTGAAGCCATTCCTAAAATATTAGAGACACCATATATACCAAATCCAGAAACAAAAAAGAGGGCATTTGCTCCGTATAAATATGAAATTGCGATGTTGAGAGAAGGTGCATTTCATGAAGATTTAAAAGAAAAAATTTTGGAGGGAAATAAATGAGTAAACTGACTGTAACATATATTAAACATAGCGGATTTCTTGTAGAGACGGCAAATAGTTATTTATTGTTTGATTATTGGCAGGGAAAACTTCCAGAATTACAGTATGATAAAGAACTTTATGTTTTTTCAAGTCATGCACATCATGACCATTATACAAAAGATATTTTTAAATTAGAAAATAAATGCCAGACAGTCGTATATGTTTTATCTTCTGATATTAAAAGAGCGAGCAGTTTCTGGAAAAAGGCAGAGAATGTTATTTTTATGAAACCGCATGAAGAGAAAGAGATTGATGACTGCGTAATATCTACATTAAAATCAACGGATGAGGGAGTTGCCTTTCTTGTAAAAACGGAAGGCAAGACCATTTACCATGCAGGAGATCTTCACTGGTGGGATTGGCCAGGTGAGCCGGAAGAGGATAATAAGATGATGGAACAGCTTTATAAAGCCGAGATGGAATATTTGAAAGCAGAAAAAATAGATTGTGCCTTTGTTGTTCTTGACCCCAGACAGGAAGAATCGGGAAGCCTTGGCATGGAATATTTTATAAAAAATGTGGGAGCACATTTCATTTTCCCGATGCATTGTTGGGAACAATATGATATTATTGAAAAGTACAAAAAAGATGTAGACAGAAAGTTCCTCACAGGGCAGATTATGAATATTACTGCGCCGGGACAGCAGTTTGTTCTGGATTAAGTATTTATCATAATACAAACCGTGGGATACACGGGGTTAACCCGCTTATGCTTAGCACAGAGGTGCTATTGAACGAGAACCAAACTCGCCGGGGTTGGGAAGCCTCATCTGTAGGTGGGGGAGAATGTCACGATAAGATAGTATAAAACAGAAAGGAAGAACATCATGGAAAAGAAAGTTATCGTATCAGAAAAATCACCAGCAGCAATCGGACCTTATTCACAGGCAATTGAATATAATGGCATTGTATACACATCTGGAGTTATCGGTGTGAATCCGGCAACAGGTGAAGTTGGAGAAACAATCGAAGAACAGACAACACAGGTATTTGAGAACTTAAAGGGACTTCTTGCAGACGCAGGCAGCAGCTTAGACCAGGCAATCAAGACAACTGTATTTATTAAAAATATGGACGATTTTGCAAAAGTAAATGAAATCTATGCTACTTATTTTACAGGTGCATTTCCAGCACGTTCCTGCGTGGAAGTAGCAAGACTTCCAAAAGACCTCTTGATCGAAGTAGAAGTAACTGCGATCAAAGGCTGATAAACTCTATGTTACAGTCAGGAATCATTGAGCTTGATGTCCATAGTATGAACAGGGCACAGGCAAAAACATATATTGACAGTCAGCTTAAAAGAGCAAAAAAAGATATCTACCAGATAAAAGTAATTCATGGGTATAGAGGTGGTACTGCAATCCGGGATATGGTCCGCAAAACTTATAGGAACCATCCGAAGGTTGTGCGCGTGGAACTGCCATTGAATCCGGGAGAAACGAATCTGATATTGAAGGAGTACTTCTGATTTAGGAAACAGACAGAAGACAGTCCACAAAGAAAGAATACAGACCTGTATTCTTTCTTTGCGGGTGTCTCTATCATTATCATGAATTGAATCTTTCCCACAAATGTGGTAAGATAAGACTAATTAAAACTGCTTTTTTCTTAATTGAGAAGGGGAAAAAAGTGAAATATATGTATAAGTATAGAGGAGGATTAAAACATATGGTACAAGCGGAGCTGACTATTACAAATGAGCAGGGAATCCATTTGGGACCAGCGAATAAAATTGCTAATTTGGCAGACCGTTATGATTGTCAGATTCATTTTAAGACGGATTACATGGATGTGAATGCAAAGAGCATTATCAATCTGATTAGTGGAACGTTCAGACATGGAGATGTTGTACAGTGTGTTTGTAATGGACCAGATGAAGAAGAAGCACTAGCAGCAATGAAGAGGATACTCTCGGAAAATTTAGAAGAATAAATAGGAATTTGCCGCAGGCAAAAGAGACG
>NZ_ACEP01000124.1 GCF_000173975.1 Anaerobutyricum hallii DSM 3353 | reverse complement strand
TATCGGTTCTCTTCTCGGGCTGTCTTTGGCTGGATTTTGATCGAATTAAGATAGTGGTTGTGGGGATTTGAGGGAGCAGGTAGAAGTTTTCTGCTTGCTCTCAGAATATTGTGAATAGATATTTTGTATTTAAATGAAAATGGTAATGAGTTGAGATTAATAACAACAGTCTGCTTTTTGTTCTGAAATTATTGAATATTGCTGTGATAATCATTGAAAAAGAGGGATTTCTATATTTTTTAAGTTCCGTTTTTATGAGTTATATGTACATACCTATGGTCATTCCATAAAAATTAGATAAAGAACTAGATTTTAACCAAGTCTAGCATGATTATCTTATGTTATCCGCAATATTTATAAAATCAAATTTAAAATATCAATTTTTTGTCTCTATATCTATATCTATATCTAGTCAAATCATATCTTCCATATCCCAGTCTTTCAAGTAGTCTAAGCATCTAAGCATTAGATAGATTACTCTATCTGCCAAATCATACCCTCCATATCCCAATCATTCTCGAGTAAGTAGAAGACTTGGCATCTCATCCCCAAATCCTCCCACCTTCTCTTAATTCATTCTCTCCAGCCACGGCACAGAAGCCATTGCCCCCAATAAGGCATATTTGTGGTCTCGGAGCAAGGTTTGGATGTGAGCGCATGAGCGAACATTCAAACCGCCGCGACTAAAATCACAAATATGCCTTATTGGGGGCAATGGCTTCGTCTGTAGTTCTCTTAATGAATTAAATAGTAATTCTTCTTACGATGATGGTAATTATTAATGCACTGATAAATGCATATGCTAAGATAATATATATTCCCCTGTCTATTTTTACTTCCTCTCCATATCCGTTTACACCTGCCTGTAATTTTAAATCATATTTTCCATCGCCATCTTCATCTATATTAAGCAATGTTTTTTTGAAGTATTGGCCACCGTATCTATTACGGTATCTTTATTAATATCAATATCTTCAAATCTTCGGAAATCATTGTACTCGCCTTCATCGTTCACGAAGCCTATCGTATAATCCATCTCCCCATCGCTAGTTCCATTTATTTTTATATTGTAGTCTGTTCCTTCTTTTAATCTGAGAATTTTAACCTTGCTATCGGCTTCTTTTAAATATGTGTTGCTATATCCGCTACTTTCTTCTTCATTATTTTCCTTCCCCTCATTCTCCCTAAATGATAAGGTTCCAAAACTTGTTCTAAGGTTTTGATCATTTTCTGCCGAACTTAATGTTTCTCCTTTATAAGTTACTGACACATCTACTGGGCAGGCAACTTTCACATAGATATATTTCTGTCCACCGATCTGACCTGCAACATCTTCAAAGAAAAAGACTAAATCTTCTGAACTGGATACTTCATAGTGACATCCTTCACTTGCGATTTTCTCCATAAGGTACTGGCCTTCTGCTTTATATTCTTCTGTATTTTGGAAAAATCCAAGTGTATAGATTAAGACTCCCTGATCTTTTATTTTTTCTGCATACTTTATTAATTCCTCTCCGTCCTTTCCAAGTGTAGGTAGTCCATCACTCATTAAAACAATAAGTTTCTTTTTGCTCTGTCCCAATTGTAGCATACTGTAAGCTCTCGATAATCCATCTTCTATATTGGTATTTTCAGCACTGGAAAGACTTGTTATAGTATTTTTCAAAAAAACATCATTACTGCAAATACCAGAAAGACTTGTTGCTTCATCACTATAAGAGACAAGTCCAATATTTGAATTTTTATTAAGAATAGAATCAACAAATTTTGCTGCAGCTTTTTTCGTTTCATCTAAAGGAATACCATCCATACTCGCTGATATATCTAATGTCAAAACAATATCTCGCTTCTTTGATGTTACTTTTAATCCATCATTTCCAGTAACAGAATAATCTCCCCACTCACATAAAAATACATTATTAAAATTCGTTTCGCCGCCACTAAATGTATCGACCTTCCATGTACCGTCTTTTGCATTCTCGTTAAATCTGACATAATATCCATAATCACTGAAAGTATTATCCGGTTCATTTTTTGCCCATTTTGTATAAATTAGTAATTCACCATTATTCCACTGATAGGCTTTTCCGTCTTTTAAATTATTAAGGCCAAAATAGGCACTCGAATATCCTTTTTTCCTTACATAATTAAATAAAAATTTATTTTCTTTCTCAGATGTAATTGTTGCCAGGTAACCGCCTTGCTCCTTGCAGTAATTTTCTGCAGTTGCATAATCTTCTGCTTCATTATTACAACATAAATAATAGTAATGCCCATTATATTCTACAGCACTGTCTGGAATATTTAACGGTCCTGGCTCATCGTCTACCAGACTCGCTTCCAGATGATTCAACTTAACAAGTGTATTATGATACATATCATAAAATCTTCCCACCTGATTATAATACTTTTTCGTAACATCTATATCTCCATCTAACATTTCATTTATGTCTTCATACATTTGAATATGTTTATTTGGAAATAAATTGCAAACTTTATTTTTTGCTCCCTCCAGCAAAGTCTGTACTATATAGTTTTTAGATTTTTCTGAAGCATATGCCTGATAATTTGTATAATTTAAATATCCATCAATTAAACTTACTGCTTTATCGCTGCTTGTATCTCCTTCATAATCCGATCGGATTTCTTTATATCTTAAGCTTTTTCTTATGCCGAAACAGATTAGATGATTCAGCTAAAGTCGTAAAAGCTCCTAAAACAAAGAACGGTGTGAAGGACAAAGCAGCCAATGAAAACCTACTACCATCTACCAAATCCCTAAATAATAAAATGAACGAAAGCGAGGAAAATGCATAATGACTACCACACAACAGATTATCACCATTGCTGTAGTCGTGCTCGGCACCATGACAACACGCTTTCTGCCATTTATCATTTTCTCCGCAGACAGTGCCCCAGAGTTTGTAAGATTTCTGGGACGAGTTCTACCCAATGCAGTAATTGGGCTTCTTGTCATTTATTCTTTAAAAGATTCAATCGGCGGAGTAAATCATTGCATACCGGAACTTATCGCACTGGCGTTCATTTTCATTCTACATAAATGGAAAAAGAATACATTGCTCAGTATTGCGGGAGGAACAATCTTGTATATGTTCCTGGTACAAATAGTATTCTAAGTAATTCTGATTTGTTGAATTGGCAAAACTGACGAAACATCGAAATCCCATCGTCCATATTTGTGATTTTAGTCGCTGCGCGTTGAATGTTCGCTTATGCGCTCGCATCCAACACTTGCTCCGAGACCACAAATATGGACGATGGGATTTCGATGTTTCTGACAGTGGTTTCTGAAGTAAAATCAGAATTCATGTTGGAGAGATTTGGGAATTCCCCGAAAAGCTGTGATTTCATGAGAAAACACAGTGAATCCATAACAGTATAAAAAAAATAGTATTTAAATTCGATTTTTCAAAGTTTTTATAGCGGATGTTTACTCATACGACAACAAATCGGTGAAAAAATTTGAGAAAGTGAATTCTGATTTTGTGCCAGCATCCACAGTCAGCCGCCGTAGATATTCTATCGGATTGCTCAAAAAATACGAAAAAGAACCACTAAAAAATTTATTGAATTTTA
>NZ_ACEP01000125.1 GCF_000173975.1 Anaerobutyricum hallii DSM 3353 | reverse complement strand
ACTGCCCCTTCGTGTTGACTTCATTCACAGGGTGGAGTTCGGAGAGGTGTCCGGGCATCGGGTTCTTATCAAGAGGGGACCGGGAAATCGGGGTCCTACGGAATGTGGAACCACCCACGAGGCCACGTCTGGAATGTCTTCGTGAGACCGGCCTCATCCTGAGGTGCGACCGGAAGGTCGGGAACCCCTTCCAGACAAAGCAGGGGAGTCGACCCTCCTGTCCAGATCAGGAGGGGAGAAAGGGCTCAGAGGAGGGGGTGCCGGAAAACCTCGGTGTTCCTCTCGAGGGAGACCGGGATTTCGGGGAACTTTGTGGGTCGCATCAAGGGTGCCAAGTGCCCTTTCGACCTCCAATTCCTAACGTGGGACTTCTCCTGAGGCGCTGTAGCGGGAAAGGGCTTCATCTTGCGATGACGGGGGAGCCACGTGGTTTTTCTCGAGTTACGGCGGGATTCTCGAGTTACGACGGGGAATTCAGGCTGCCTCTTGTGTTGGCCCAGGCAAGTCCAATCTTCCATTCGAGTTGCGAAGGAAAGCTGGGGATTGCTCTCGAGTGACTGCAGGGCCAATAGACCTCATCTAGGCTTGTGTCCAGAAGCCAATGTTCCTCTCCAGGGGCGACAGGGATCTCGGGGTTGCATTCCAGACGCACCCGGGGAGACAGGCATTCATCTCGAGTGGAAGCAAAGAACCCCGCTCTGCTCTCGAGTCGCGACGGGTATCTC
>NZ_ACEP01000126.1 GCF_000173975.1 Anaerobutyricum hallii DSM 3353 | reverse complement strand
GCCAGCTTATAGTCTAACATTTCCCTGAACATTCCATATCCATTATCCTGTACGCTTTTTCCGAAATGCAGGCACTGACCCATTGCTTTCATATCGATATCTTCCACTGCAGCCGCATCATAACCGTCTGCAATCTTTCGGCTAAGTTTGTGTAGATGATCTCTTCGCTGATTTCGTATCTTTTCATGACATCTGGCAACTTTCTTTTTCTGCAGTTCATAATTATGACTTCCCCGTACGCATCTTGACAACTTTCGCTGTTCCCTCGCCAGTCTTTTTTCATTTTTTCTAAAAAATCCTGCTTCTTCCGTCTCAACCTTTTCTGAAAACACTGCCATTCCCTGCATTGCATAATCAATCCCAAGTATCTTTGCAGTACTGTAATCCGGTCCAGCAGCTTGGTTTTCACAGCTGTATCCTTCATAAAGCAGGCTTGCAAAGTATTTTCCGGATGATTCCATACTGACTGTCACTGATTTCAGGCGAAGGCCTTCTGCTGGCTCCCTGTGTTTTTTCATGGCGATCCATTTTAATTTAGGAAGCCGGATCCGCTTACTTTCCACCAGGATATTTCCATTAACCACATTCGTTGTATAGCTGTTTTTGGAATGATGTTTTGACTTAAACCTTGGAAATCCAATCTTGGGATCCCGAAAAAAATTCTTATAGGCCTTTTCCAGATGAAGCTGGACATTTG
>NZ_ACEP01000127.1 GCF_000173975.1 Anaerobutyricum hallii DSM 3353 | reverse complement strand
GGTAATGCTTCGCTCCCCTAAGAATGCTCCTCTACCAACCCTTACGGGTTCCGCGGCTTCGGTGTGGTGTTTCAGCCCCGGACATTTTCGGCGCAGGACCTCTCGACCAGTGAGCTGTTACGCACTCTTTTAATGAATGGCTGCTTCTGAGCCAACATCCTGGTTGTCTTAGAGATCCCACATCCTTTTCCACTTAACACCCACTTTGGGACCTTAGCCGGCGGTCTGGGCTCTTTCCCTTTTGACTGTCCAACTTATCTCGTACAGTCTGACTCCCATACACCATCTGTCCGGCATTCGGAGTTTGATATTCTTTGGTAGGCTTTGACGCCCCCGCGGAAATTCAGTGCTCTACCTCCGGCAGACTTGTATGAGGCTAGCCCTAAAGCTATTTCGAGGAGAACCAGCTATCTCCGGGTTCGATTGGAATTTCTCCGCTATCCACACCTCATCCCCACCCTTTTCAACGGATGTGGGTTCGGTCCTCCATCGCCTTTTACGGCGGCTTCAACCTGGACATGGATAGGTCACCCGGTTTCGGGCCTGCACGTACTGACTAAAACGCCCTCTTAAGACTTGGTTTCCCTACGGCTCCGCACCTGAAGTGCTTAACCTTGCCAGTACCCGCAGCTCGCCGGACCGTTCTACAAAAAGTACGCGGTCGTACCTAAGAAGTACTTCCACAGCTTGTAGACACAGGGTTTCAGGTTCTCTTTCACTCCCCTCCCGGGGTTCTTTTCACCTTTCCTTCACAGTACTATACGCTATCGGTCACTGAGTAGTATTTAGCCTTACGGAGTGGTCTCCGCTCGTTCCCACAGGGTTTCCCGTGTCCCGTGGTACTCTGGATCCTGCCGGGTCAGCTCT
>NZ_ACEP01000128.1 GCF_000173975.1 Anaerobutyricum hallii DSM 3353 | reverse complement strand
GGGAGTCATCTCCCAACTGATATATCTTTAAATTATACACTATACATGTAAAAAATGCTAATTTTCATATTTACATTTCAAGAAAATTATGGTAATATATTCCTTGTAAATAACCATTAGGTATATAGTTTAGAAAGGATGGTGTCAAATTGGCAATTAAAAATAACGTAAAACCAGACACTGTACTAAAGACTTTCTGGAAGAATAATCAGCGGTTTGCAGATTTAGCATATGATAGCAGATTCTCTTATTTACTTAAAGGAATACAACGAGATAACAGCTAAAAACAGAAATGAAAAAAATTTTGATACATCCGATGAATTTTTATCCGGCCTACAAAAAAGTGACCGTTTACATCCAGTAATAAGCTTGTGCATATACTATGGAAAAGAAGACATGAGAATGAGTCTGCCTGGGAAACTAAATTTCGAAGGATTGACACAAAAATCCATAAGAAAAAATTATTATTTTTACACATTAAAATAACAATATGAGTGTCGAACTCTTATGACTCAACTTTTTAAAAAGCCACAATCTTCTGGCGATTCCCCAAATCACTCCAACATGAAATAGTAATTCCATCTCCAGCAAAAACACAGCACCCAAAGAGAGCAGGTAGCCTATATTTGTGGCCTTAGAACGAGGATTGAATGCGAGCCCGGGGGCGAACATTCAACCCGCAGTGATAGAGTCACAAATATAGGCTACCTGCTCTCTTTGGGTGCGTCTTCTTGCCTGCGGTAATTATTATTTCACTGGCAAATTCCTATTTTTCTTCGTTATCTAATGCTGCAATTCCCGTTTCATTGGTTCGGATTCTCACAACATTTTCTACATCGTAAAGGAAAATCTTACCATCGCCGTACTCGCCAGTATAAAGTGCTTTCTTTGCGGCTTCTACGACTAATTCCGGTGGTACTGTAGATACGACAATGTCTACCTGAAGCTGTGGCAGAAGGTTCATATCAATCTTAACACCACGATACTGTCCAGTTTTTCCTTTCTGTGTTCCACAACCCATTACATGGGATACTGTCATACCTGTTACACCAATCTGGCTCATGGCATCTTTCAGAATGGCAAAACGGTCTTCTTTACACATAATTGTAAGTTTTGTATAACGTCCACCTGTTTCTTTTGCACCGCCGATGACTGGAGCGAGTTTCTTGTCTCTTAAGTCTGTTACATCGATTGTTTCTGTTGTTACACCGCCCATTGTTGTTGCGGAAATTGGAAGGAAATCTGCATATGCTGATGCAAGATCATGTTCTGCGATATCAAGACCCATGATTTCTTCTTCTGCACTGACACGAAGTCCTATTGTATGTTTAAGAATTGTAAATACGATTGTCATTGCAACTGCTGTGTATGCTGCGATACATACAACACCCAGTACCTGTACTCCAAGCTGGTGGAATCCGCCACCATAAAATACACCATTGTTATAATCGAAAAGTCCGACTGCTACTGTACCCCAAAGACCATTACATCCATGAACGGCTACGGCACCTACCGGGTCATCAATTTTTAGTTTCTGGTCAATAAATTCTACGACTATTACTACAAGTATACCATCAACAAGTCCGATAATCGTTGCACCAACGGCATCTACATTCGCACATCCGGCTGTGATACCTACAAGACCTGCTAAAGAAGCATTCAGACACATGGAAACATCAGGTGCTCCGTTTCTGATCCATGTAAACATCATACAGACAAAAGTTGCTACTGCCGGTGCGATAGTTGTTGTTCCAAGAATCTGTGCTAACTGTGTAGGATCAGATGCTGCTGCACCGTTGAATCCATACCATGCAAACCATAAGATAAAGCATCCAAGTGCGCCAAGTGTAAGAGAATGTCCCGGAAATGCATTTACAACAGTTTTTCCGTCTTTTCCTTTTGTATATTTACCAATACGAGGTCCAAGCATTGCGGCACCGATAACAGAAGCAATACCACCGACCATATGAATTACAGAAGAACCTGCAAAATCAACATAGCCTAATTTTGCGAGCCATCCTGCACTATTCCATACCCATCCAGCTTCAATCGGGTATACGATTGCACTGATAACTGCGGAATAAATACAATATGTAGAGAACTTTGTTCTTTCTGCCATTGCTCCGGAAACGATTGTTGCTGCTGTTGCACAAAATACTAACTGGAAGAAGAAATTGGACCAGTCAAAGTTTGCGAAGTCTGTGAACATCTGATATTCCGGTCTTCCGATCAGTCCAAAGAAATAATTTTCACTGTTCATAATACCGTAACCAAGAACGAAGAATACGACTGTTCCAATACAGAAGTCCATCAGATTCTTCATAATGATATTTCCGGCATTTTTCGCTCTGGTGAAACCTGTTTCCACCATTGCAAAACCACACTGCATAAAAAATACTAATACTGCACCTAAAAGGTACCAAACACTCATATCCATACTTTTCACTCCTAACTTTTTTTGCAGGTCTTTCCTGCTTTTTCAAGAAAATGCTTTCTCACTCGCGAAGTGTTTTTATTTTATAAATTTTTATAAAATAAAAAATGGACGCCAAAACAATTATGTTTCAGCGCCCTTGCTTTTCATGCATTTATTTTTGCATTTTTGGGCTTGTAAGTCAATGTCAGTTTTGACTTAACTTTTTTAGTTCTTTGGGTGAAATTTTATTATATTGTGACAGTGAAATTTTACGATAACAAATAGTGCTTAATTATTTTAAGTCTTATGGCATTTTTACTTATTTTTTTAAAAAGCTCATGAAACTGAGGAAAATCAACATTTTTTATTGTCAATAAAGAAAGTTATGATATTATTATTTGTTGAAGCACTTATGGTATAGCTATATTTTCCTGTATCAGAATTTACATAATCAACATCAAAAGACATATCAGGACTTGGATATTCCTTCAATTTTTCTAATTCATCAATACTATGAAAACATGGACGCATTACATGGCCATCTTCATCCCATGTACTACAACTACACTCTCCAAACTTATGTTTTCCATTTTCAAACATTTTCAATATTGAAATAATGTTGCTTCGCAATATATTGTCATCTAACTCATATATTACACTATTTGATAACTCTCTTTTTGATATAATATTTATCATACAACTTCTCACTTTCTCCATCCCGCTGGATATTTGTTTTTCAGATTATTGTTTACGAGTTTTCCAAATCCCAGTGGATGTCCTGCTGCCATAACTAGCTGCCAGCCTTTTCGCTTTTTTTCTCCGTTGATCAAATCGCTTACGTCAAGGGTTTCGCCGCGAAGATATCGCTGTAATCGTTCATCATCTGCTGGAAAGTCAAGTACCTGATCAAAATCCTGTGCACGGAGTGCGAGTGCAAATGGCTGAGACGGTTCAAATCTTTTCTTTTTGAATTCGCCCATGAAAAGGCCATTTCTCAGGAAATGTAATCCTCGTCCATCATATTGTGGTTCTGGAAGATAGTAAAGATTATCGCCTCGCACGTCAATTCTGCCCACATCATAAGCAAGGTTTACATGGGCGAAGAAGTCTTCTGCGGCTGCTTTTTGCTCTTTGCTTAAACTTTTACATTTTTCCCACCAAACGGAACTCAGTGTTTCTGTTTGCTGTTTCTTTTTAGCTTTTTTTGATTTTTTAGAAGCTTTTTCATCTGATTTCTGACTTATTTCAATATTTTTTCTATCAAATACAGGCTCGGCATCTTGCTGATACTTTATTGTATTCTCTTTTTTATCTCTGTTTAATATTTCGCTTGTATTTGCTTCTTGATTCATATGGAATGTCCTGTTCAGACCTGATTCTTTACTATTTTCTGCCTGAAGATAGTTTATATTCTGCATAACAGAATCCTGCTCATCCGATTTTATTTCCTGTTCTGCCCCGCTCTTTTTATGAAGAAGTGCCATAAAATGCCCTTCACCAGACATTTTATGCGGCCAGATTCTACGACAGAGTTTACAGCTTTCGTCAAAAGCTTCGTCTTTATAGGATGTGAGTCCTTCCGCAAAATTTTCGTAATCTTCCATTGGAACGACTTCCATATCCGGGCGTTCCTTTAAAAGATGAGTGATTGTCTTTTCATTTTCCAAAGGGGAAAATGTACAGGTGGAGTAAAACATCATGCCACCTGGAAGTAACATGTCCGCTGCCTGCACGATAATTTCCCGCTGTAATTTTGAAAAATATTCCGGACCTTTTTCTTTCCAGGAATCTACAACGGCTGGATTTTTTCTAAACATTCCTTCACCAGAACATGGGGCATCCACCATAATCTTATGGAAAAATTCTGGAAAACGCTCTGCAAGGACATGAGGTGGCTCATTCGTCACAAAACTATTGGAAATACCAAATAATTCAAGGTTACGAAGTAACGCTTTTGCTCTTGCTGTATTGATATCATTTGCCACTAAAAGGCCCTCTCCTTGTAAGGCTGCTCCAAGTTCTGTTGCCTTACCGCCAGGTGCAGCACAAAGATCAAGAACTCTCTCTCCTGGCTGCACTTTCAGTCTGGATGCCGGAGTCATGGCACTTGGCTCCTGTAAATAATAAAGCCCTGCACTATAAAAAGGATGCTTTGCTGGAACATCCTCTGCGTTGTAAAAATATCCATTTGAAATCCACGGAACTTTTTTTAAATGAAAAGGAGCAATTCTTTCGAATTCCTCCAAGTTCATCTTTAAAGTATTCACCCGCAGACCATATTGTCTCTGCCCGTCAAAACCGGTAAGAAACGCTTCATAATCTTCTCCTAAAATCTCTTTCATGGAGTCAAGGAAAGACTGTGGTAAATCTGCCATTGAAATATCTCCTTATTGTTTGTTATTTATTCTTAGAGCGTGTTTGAAAAATGCTCTAGTGAAATGTTCGTCCCGCTTGCTGTGTATTATGTACATTCTGCTCTGCCAGAGAACTTTTTGCTAACACATCTTTTTTCTGTTTTAATAACTCTTTTATAATTTCTTTTCTGGTGATAATACCGATAAACACGTTACGTCCATCTACAACTGGCACAAAGTTCTGATTAAGGATATGATTATCTAACTGTTCAATATCCGCATCAATACTTACTGGTTTGTAATCCCAGCGAAGACGCATGGACTTCACATGAGACTTACGCATTACTTCCATATCCATATGATACTCTTCAATGAGATTCCAGAGGAAATCCCCCTCGGAAATTGTTCCGACATAGCGCCCCTTCTCATCAATGACCGGTACCGCCTGATAACCATGTTTATGAATGACACGCAATGCCTGTGCTACGGTGTCTTCCTGATGTATGTATGTTACTTCACTTTTAGGAATCAAATAAAATGATATATTCATAATAATTCTCCTTCTCACCCTTGCTTCAATCCCCAGAGAAAATGTATACTCTCTAAGTTCAAGAATGCCTCGGCATTCTTGCTGCGAGATGCGCGTCATGCAATGCATGACATACTCCCCAATCAATGCTTCCCTTTAATACATACACATCATAACATAAGAAAAGAGATTTCGGTAGCCTTTTGCGAAAGCTTCATAAAATCTTCATAATTGTGTAATTTCTGGGTTGGCACAGGCAAGAGTAGACTCACCCAAAGCGAGAAGATTTTTTGTCAGTTGTGCCCAAATTTTTGAGGCGTACGTGAGTGCGTACGTTGATGAAATTCGGGTGCGACTGGCGGAAAATCAGCCACAAAAGCAAGTGCAAGAAAGACTCCGAGCGTACATTTTTACTTCAGTATGCAAAGAACAGAATTCATCCTTGCCTGCGGCGAACCAAAATTAGAAATGTTTCTCAATATATGGAGCCATTACTTTTTCGAATTCCTCATCTCTAGGCCACCACTGATCATGTGTTGTCTCTTCGATTGGCTGTCCCTGAATATCATAAACAGTTATTTTCCCCTCTGGGTTGCCCGTAAATGCAGCAAGTTCTTCAAATTTTACCTTTACGACATTACCTGCATCAGCAAAGTCTTTTTCTGCATGGTCTGTAACATACAGGTAACTCTGTACAAATGTATTATCAAAGTATTTATCTTTTTTAATCTGCTGATGGATATGTCCGATATATGTGAGCTGCTCTTTTTCCAGGAAAAGTCCTAACTGTTCTTTAATCTGGTGAACCATAGCTTCTTCGTGTGTTTCTTCCGGGTCAATGTGGCCGGATGTAAGGATGTCGTATGCTCCTTTGTAAACTATATCGTCCTCTGCTCTCTTCTGTAAATAGAACCAGAGCTGATCATCCTTTTTCTCTGCTAACCAGAAATGGACTACCTGATGTAAGAGTCCCTGTGTATGTACTTCTTCGTATGGTGCAACACCGATTACGTTATATAAGCTGTCATAAATCTTGTAATTTTTTTCTTCCATAATGTCCTCCCTGCATGTATGCGTTTATGCTAGAGCGTGTTTGAAAAATCATTTTTCAAACATGCTCTAGTGTACCGCCAATCGGTACGCTAGGTATTTTCCTTCCCCTATTGTATCTCATTTTTAGGAAAATACCAGAGTTTTTTTACTATTTAATTCATTAAGCAAACTACAGACGAAGCCATTACCCCCAATAAGGCATATTTGTGATTTTAGTCGCGGCGCGTTGAATGTTCGCTCCACGCGCTCGCATCCAACACTTGCTCCAAGACCACAAATATGCCTTATTGGGGGCAATGGCTTCTGTGCTGTGGCTGGAGAAGATGAATTAAACAGGAGGAGGAGATTTGGGGACAGAAGCTGATGTCTTCTGCTTACTTGAGAATGACTGGGAATAGAGGGGATGAGTTGGCTTTTTATCTTATTGTTGTTATTTTGCTATATTCCGTATAGAACGTGTTTAAAAAATGCTTTCTGCAAAGTTACTGTTACTGCAAAAAAGATGATTTCTAAAAAAAGCTCCATTTATAATTCGCTCACATACTTGCATATATACAGGATGCAAAAGCATAGTACCCATCAATGGGAGGCAGAAATGTTGCAAAAAATTTAAGAATTAAATATTTGATTTTTTAAAAAATATCGCATATAATAATGATGAGAACAACACATTGTTCTTCTTCATCTGATGAGTCCTGTGACGGTTCCGACAGGACGCTAATATAAAAATTGACCGAACGATGAAGATTTTCAAACGAGAGGCTATTTTTAAGTCTCTCGTTTTATATTATAGGAGACATTATTTATGAGTAACGACGTGCTTGGGTTGTTGAAAATTCACTATAAAAAATAAATAATATATTATACGAGGAGTTATATTATGAAAGAAACTATTTTACTTTATAATTTAGATTCTGCTGCTATTCGAAATAAAATCAAGTTTTTATGTATACAAGGTGGTATTCATATTCGAGTTGTGGAAAAGAATCAGTATGATGTACCTATTGGAACGCTGGCTTTTGGAAAAAAAGAAGATATGGAACTATATCTTCGCTCTGAGAGTTCAGAAGAAAAGCCTTCTTTTAATGACCCAATGCTGGTGTTTGCCGGATTTACCGGACAGAAGCTTGACCAGTTTTTAAATGCGATGCGTAAGCAGAAGATTCCAAAAATTAATCTGAAGGCTATGCTGACAGAGCATAATGTGAAGTGGGATTCGATGACTTTACATGATGAATTAGCTAGGGAACATGAGGCTATGAATAAAAAATAGGAATTTGCCGGGGTGAGTAAACAGACGAACCCCCAGAGAAAATATACCCTATATCTGTGACTTTAGTCGCGGCGGTTTGAATATTCGCTTAAGTGCTCGTATCCAAACCTTGCTCCGAGGCCACAGATATAGGGTATATTTTCTCTGGGGGTTCTGGTTGTTTCAATCCGGCAAATTTATTAAAAGATTTGGGGAAGAAGTCAGGAGAGATAGAAGTAATTCGAGTCAATCCTTCAAAAAAAGTTACAACGAAAGCTATAACCTTCTGGAGCGTCCTCAAATCCCTCCAACAATAAATAGCAATTCCAT
>NZ_ACEP01000129.1 GCF_000173975.1 Anaerobutyricum hallii DSM 3353 | reverse complement strand
GGAGCGAGAATGTATGATTGGACGGAGAAAGAAGTGAAAAACTTATATCTTCCAATGCAGGCGGTGGTATATTTAACGAAAGAAGGGCTTGCGCAGGCTTCTATGATGGATAAGCTGATGGATGATTTATGCGATGTTGCAGTGAATAGAGAAAATTATTATATGAGGCTGCAGGCAAATATGATTAGTGGAATGGCAGGAGTATTAGGAAAGAACAGTGGATTGGATACCGGAGCCCTTGCAGTGACAATTGCAAGAGTGATACCAGGACTTGCTGCAAAGCATCCTCTTGATAATGCATATTTGCTAACACATTTAATACCTATTGATGAAAATGGTCAGAAAATCGTATGTATCCCTGAAGATGCTGACTACAAAGAGGATTTAAAAGCAACGGATAACGGAACAATGACATATACCGTTATGAATCAGAATCTGGAAACTAATGAATGTAGCCAGGTAAAAAGTTATGTTGATATTCCGATAAAAGAAGGAGAAGTTTACAAAAGTACATTTGAAACAGATACAGAAAGTTCTACAGAAACGCTTAAAAATGTCAGTGGAGATGAAGTACAGCCTTCGATAGAAAAAGGTGCTTCCGAAGATATTAAAAAACAGGTAAATGTTACTGCGCAGTCAGGTGGAAGTGTTACAGGTGGCGGAAGCTATACGATCAGCGAATATGCAAAGGTAACTGCAGAGCCAGAAACTAATTATACATTTGCAGGATGGTATGAAAATGATAATCTGATTTCAAAAGAAAAAGAATACCGCTTCTGTGTTCAGAATAACAGAAACCTGTCAGCACATTTTTCAAAAAATGCAAATCAGGGAACCCAGAAACCGTCCAGCAACACAACAAAACCATCTGGTAACACAACAAATGCTCCATCTATAAAACCTTTTAAAGCAACCGGAAAGCCAAAACAGATTGCCGCAGGCAAAAAGGTGAACTTAAAGGCTGAAATCGGGCTGCCAGACAGCATAACAAAACAGTTAACCTGGAAGTCAAGCAATACCAAGGTAGCAACTGTCAACGCAGATGGTGTTGTAACAGTGAAAAAGAAAACCGGAGGAAAGAAAGTTACAATAACAGCATCAAACGATAAGATAAAGGTTTCCGCATCCTGGAAAGTAACTTCCATGAAAGGAATCGTAAAGAAGGTAAAAATTACAGGAACTAAAACTGTTAAAGCAGGAAAAAGCCTGAAATTAAAAGCGAACGTAACCGCTACGAAAAAAGCGAATAAAAAGTTACAGTGGACATCCTCCAACGCGAAATATGCTACAGTCAATGCCAAAGGCGTAGTCAAAACTAAAAAGGTTGCCAAAGGAAAAACTATAAAAATCACAGCGATGGCAACCGACGGAAGTAACAAAAAAGCAACCTTTAAAGTCAAGGTAAAGTAGTCATATAAGATAAAATAATCATAAAGCTTAAAGTTATTATTTTTTAACCACTTCTTCTCTAACAGCCAGTAAAATGACTTTGGAGAGCCAACAAACAGAAAATGAAAAAGGATACTCCCCTCAAGATGTAATGTCGGAGTGAGTGAAAATGCGACTGAGCATTTTGCTCGAACGACTATCTTTACAGCTTGAGGGGAGTATCCTTTTTCATTTTCGTCTGTTTATCCGCAAAATCCATTTTACTTCTCTCTCATTTTATGTTATGTTTATATACGATTATGCCATTTTTTATGGCTGTTTTTTGAGTGTAGAGAATGGAACAAAAAAACAATAAGACATAATATATTTTTTGAAGGAGTTGTAAACGAGAATGTCAGAGATTTATTTTGACAATGGCGCGACCACAAGAGCGCTGCCGCAGGTGCGTGAGATTATGGATGAAGTACTTGAGAAGGAGTACGGCAATCCATCTTCTATGCATATGAAAGGATTTGATGCAGAGAAGTATGTCAATCATGCGAAAGAGATTATTGCAAAGAGCCTGAAAGTTGATTCAAAGGAGATTTATTTTACTTCTGGTGGTACAGAGGCGAATAATCTTGCATTGATCGGTACTGCATTTGCAAATAAAAGAGAGAGAAAGCACATTATTACAAGCTGTATTGAACATGCTTCTGTATATAATCCATTATCTTTTTTGGAAGATGAGGGATTTGAAGTGACCTATCTTCCTGTCGATGAACATGGAATCGTAGATTTAGAGGCATTAAAGAAGGCGCTTCGTAAAGATACATTGATGGTTTCTATTATGTGCGTGAATAATGAGATTGGTGCCATCGAACCGGTTGAGGAGATTGGAAAGATTGTAAAGTCTTTTGATCCAAAGATTTTATTTCATACCGATTGTATTCAGGCATATGGTAAGTTGAATTGTTACCCTAAGAAATGGAAAGCAGATATGATTTCTGTAAGTGGACATAAGATTCACGGCCCAAAGGGAATCGGATTTATTTATATTAAGAATGGAACAAAGATAAAGCCAATCATCTGGGGTGGAAATCAACAGAAGGGAATGCGTTCCGGAACAGAAAATGTACCGGGAATTGCAGGGCTTGGTAAGGCGGCAGAGTTGATTTATGAGAATCATGAGGAAAAGATCGCACATATCAGAGAGATAAAAGATCATTTTATAAAAAGAGTGATGGAAGAGATTCCAGATGTGAAAGATAATTCCGGAGATGCTCCGCATGTGGCGAGTATCAGCTTTTTAGGAGTAAGAAGTGAAGTGCTTCTTCACGCATTAGAAGAACGTGAGATTTATGTATCAGCAGGTTCTGCCTGTTCATCTAATAAACCGGAAGTCAGCGGTACTTTGAAGGGCATTGGTCTTACAAAGGAATACTATGAATCGACGCTTCGTTTTTCATTCTCTATTTTTAATACGGTAGAAGAAGCAGATATTTGTGTGGAAGCGTTAAAAGAACTGTTGCCGATGCTTCGGAGATTTACAAGACGATAAAACAATTAGAACATAATGTACTCTCGGAATCTTTTTGAGCTTGATTTTGTGACAAGAAAGACTACGAGAGTACATCATATAAAAAAGGAGATATTTATGGAATTCAAAGCATTTTTGATTAAATATGCAGAAATTGGAATCAAGGGAAATAATCGCCGTTTCTTTGAAGATGCCCTTGTCCGTCAGATGAAATATGCATTAAAACCAGTAGGAGACTTTTCTATCAGAAAGGAATCTGGACGTATTTTTGTACATGCCAATGAAGAGTATGATTTTGATGAGGCGGTGGAAAGCTTAAGCCATGTATTCGGTATTGCAGGTATTTGTCCAATTGTAGTAGAAGAAGATAAAGATTTTGAAAAGATTGCGGAAGTCGTAGAAAAATATGTAGATGAAGATTATGCAGATAAGCATTTTTCTTTCAAAGTACATGTAAGAAGAGCAGACAAGAAGTATCCAATTCCGTCTATGGAAGCAGCTGCCCGTCTTGGAGAGAGATTATTAGAGAAGTTTGAGGACTTAAGTGTTGACGTGCATAATCCAGATGTTATGCTTACAGTCGAGATTCGTGATAAGGTTTACATTTATTCCAGAGAGATTCCGGGACCAGGTGGAATGCCTGTTGGAACAAACGGAAGAGCAATGCTTCTTCTTTCCGGTGGTATCGACAGCCCGGTAGCTGGTTACATGATTTCCAAGCGAGGTGTAAGCATTGACGCAACTTACTTCCATGCACCTCCTTATACAAGTGAGAGAGCGAAACAGAAAGTAGTAGATCTTGCAAAAGAGATTGCAAAATATACAGGACCTATTACATTACATGTTGTAAACTTTACAGATATTCAGATGGCAATTTATGAGAAATGTCCTCATGATGAATTGACAATCATTATGCGTCGTTACATGATGAAGATTGCAGAGCATTTCGCAAATCAGGATAATTGTCTTTCCCTCGTTACAGGTGAGAGTATCGGACAGGTTGCCAGTCAGACAATGCACAGTCTTTATGTAACAAATGAAGTGTGCCAGATGCCAGTATTCCGTCCTTGTATCGGACTTGATAAAAATGAAATCGTAAAAGTTGCAGAAAAGATTGGAACATATGAGACATCTATTTTACCATACGAAGACTGCTGTACTATTTTTGTGGCAAAACATCCGGTAACAAAGCCAAGATTAGATGTAATTAAGCGTTCTGAGAGAAATCTTGATGATTGTATTGACGAGCTGATGAAGACAGCGATTGAAACAACAGAAGAAATTAAGATTAACGCTCACTAAAGTATTAATGGATGAAAGCATTTTCAAGGCAGACATAAGTATTTTGATAATGTTTATAATGCTTGCAGATAAGTGCCTTTTTAAAAGGTGGGAAGAAGAAATATCACTAAAAATATTTGTTTTATCTGAAGATTCATATAAGAAAAATTTATCTGTAAAGAAAGAACCGAGGAAAGTAATATTTCCTCGGTTGATTTCATAAATACATCACAGGTTATATATAATATATCCGTATACCAGAAAACCCGCTCTTATGTAATTATTCAGTTACTAAGTATGGCTGTAACTGTTCCATAATCTCATCAAGATTATCAGCGTTATGGATATTTAAATCGATAGGTTTAGAAATATCTAAACTGAAAATTCCCATGATAGACTTTGCATCAATAACGTAACGACCGGAAACTAAATCGAATTCTGCATCGAAACGATTGATGACATTAACAAATGTTTTTACCTTATCGATGGAATTTAAAGAGATTTTAATCGTTTTCATATACGCGCTCCTCCTAAAAATGTCTATATATATTTTAATAATATAGTACCTTTTTAGTGAAAAAAAGTCAATAGATTTGAGGAAGATTTGGAAAATATTATCTAAAGATAAAGGGGAATTTTTTGGCATGAATCTGGAGATGAATGAAGTTAGAAAAAATAGGATTGCAGGTAGGAAATAATAAATAACAGAAAAAACGAAAAGGAGAAACGGAAAAAGGAGATTTGTTTTTATGAGTAAAAGAAGAGCGGCGTTCCTTACACTGGGCTGTAAAGTAAATCAGTATGAGACTGATGCCATGGAGGAGATTCTTGAAAAGGCAGGATACGAGATTGTCAGTTTTAAAGAGACAGCGGATGTCTATATTATAAATACCTGTTCTGTAACAAATATGGCAGACAGAAAGAGCCGTCAGATGATTCATCGTGCAAAGAAAAACAATCCGGATGCAATTATCGTGGCAGCGGGGTGTTATGTGCAGGCAGCAGAGGAAGAACTAGCAAAGAAAAATGAGGCGGATATTCTTGTCGGTAATAATAAAAAGAAAGATATCGCCCAGATCCTTGAGGAATATTTTGCGGCAAAAGAACCAGAGCAGGAGGTACCAGTTGTCTCAGAAGTAATTGATATTAATCACACAAAAGAATATGAAGATTTAACAATTCATAAGGTAAACGAGCATACAAGAGCATATATTAAAATACAGGATGGTTGTAATCAGTTCTGTTCGTATTGTATCATTCCTTACACAAGAGGAAGAATCCGCAGTAAAAATCCAGAGGAAGTCATTGAAGAAGTAAAAAATCTGGCAGCACAGGGTTATAAAGAAATCGTGCTTACCGGAATTCATTTAAGTTCCTATGGGAAAGATTTAGGAACAGTGACTCTTCTTGATGTGATTAAGAGAATACAGCAGGTAGAGGATGTGGAGAGAATCCGTCTGGGTTCTTTAGAGCCTAGAATTATCACAGAGGAGTTTGTAAAAGAACTTGTGAAATGTGATAAAGTATGTCCACATTTTCATCTTTCTTTACAGAGCGGCTGCGACGAGACATTAAAGCGTATGAACCGCAAATATACAACAGAAGAATATGAGGAAGCATTAAATATTTTAAGAAAGTACTATGAGCATCCGGCATTAACAACTGATGTTATTGCAGGTTTTGTCGGAGAAACTGAGGAAGAATTTGAAAAAACAAGAGCATATCTTGAGAAAATCAATCTATATGAGATGCATATTTTTAAGTATTCTGTACGAGAAGGAACAAGAGCACAGAAGATGTCCGGGCATGTGCCGGAACAGGTAAAGACAGAACGTTCCGAGGTGCTTCTTTCGATGGCAAAAAGGCACAAGACAGCATTTGAAGAATGGTATGTTGGAAGAAAAGAAAAAGTACTTTTAGAAGAAATTGTAGAGAAAAATGGTAAAAAATATTTTCAGGGATATACGGCTCATTATGTGAAAGTTGCAGTGGAATTAACGGAAAATGATACAAAATTAGAACAAAATGAGGTAATTGTAGTAGATATTCAGGGATTTATTGATGAAAATTTACTGTACGGAAAAGTTTCGATTGAATTTTAATGTCACTCATAGTAAAATATTTATTGATTGTAAATCTGCTAGAAGGAGGTAGACATGGGTAGAAATAATACACAGTTTTTTCATGTGGTTAAAGAACAGGAATATGATGTAGCATCTATTTTGAAAGATGTATACGAAGCATTAACGGAAAAAGGATATAATCCAGTGAATCAGATCGTGGGTTATATTATGTCCGGAGATCCGACTTATATTACCAGTCATAAGAATGCGAGAAGCTTAATTATGAAGGTAGAACGTGACGAGATTCTTGAAGTTTTATTTGAAAATTATATTGATACTCAGTTAAAGTAATTATGAAAGAAAGATGGATGGGTCTTGATTACGGGACAAAGACAGTAGGTGTGGCGGTAAGTGATGCTTTGGGTATTACGGCACAGGGAGTTGAGACAGTTACCAGAAAGTCGAATAAGAAGCTGCGCCAGACATTGGCAAGGATAGAAGCGCTCATAGAAGAATATGAAGTGAGTAAGATAGTACTCGGATTGCCAAAGAATATGAATAATACGCTGGGAGAAAGAGCTGAGGAGACGAAGGAGTTTCAGGCGATGCTTCAGCGCAGAACCGGATTGGAAGTAGTCTTATGGGATGAAAGACTGACTACGATGGAATCAGAGAGAATTTTGCAGGAAGGCGGAGTGCGCCGTGAGAACAGGAAAGAACGCATTGACTGGATGGCGGCTACTCTGATTCTGCAAAGTTACATGGATGTACATCCAATTCCGGAAAAGTAAGCGGAGAACGGACGTAAGTACGGAAGAAAGAGGTTTTATATGAACAATTATCAGAGTATTCCATTTAAAGACGAAGATGGAAAAGAAAAGGAGTTCTATGTCCTCGAACAGACAACTCTGAATGGATTTCACTATCTGTTAGTAGAAGACGGAAGTGCAGATGCAGATGACGAGGAGGTTGAAGTTCTTATCATGAAAAGAGTTGCTGATGCGGCTGAGGATGAAGAATGGGCAACCTATGAGATGGTTGAAGACGAGGAAGAACTTATATCAGTATCCAAAGTATTTGAGCAGTTAATGGACGATATTAATTTTGAAGTAGAATAGCAGGCAGGCTTTCGTGTGAGATAAAACGGCAGATATTTGGCAGGAATAGATGTCCGTTTTATTCTATGCGATTGTGCTTTCTGCTATATAGACAAGTGAATAGTAGAACGGAGGTTAGAATTTGAAAGTAACAGGAAATCAATCAGTAAAGATAATACCTCTCGGCGGATTAGAGCAGATCGGTATGAATATTACTGCGTTTGAGTATGAGGACAGTATTATTGTAGTAGACTGTGGTCTGGCTTTTCCGGACGATGAGATGTTGGGAATCGATTTAGTTATACCGGATATCACTTATTTGAAAGAGAATGCCTCAAAGGTAAAGGGACTTGTAATTACCCACGGACACGAGGATCATATTGGTGCGATTCCCTATGCTCTTAAAGAACTGAATATGCCTATTTATGCAACAAAGCTTACAATGGGACTTATTGAGAATAAGTTAAAAGAGCATAATCTTTTAAGAACAACCAGAAGAAAGGTCATCAAACATGGCCAGTCTATTAATCTGGGAAGATTTCGTATAGAATTTATTAAAACGAACCACAGTATCAGTGATGCGGCAGCACTCGCTATTTATACACCAGCAGGGATTATTGTGCATACTGGTGACTTTAAGATCGATTACACACCGGTATTTGGAGATGCCATTGATCTTGGTCGTTTTGCAGAACTTGGAAAGAAAGGTGTTCTTGCCTTAATGTGTGAGAGTACCAATGTAGAGCGTGAGGGATATACGCCATCCGAGAGGACCGTTGGACGAACTCTCCGACACCTTTTTGATGAGAATAAAGACCACAGAATTATTGTAGCGACATTTGCTTCGAACGTAGATCGTGTACAGCAGATTATTGACTGTGCGTATAGTTGTGGAAAGAAGGTTGTTATCGAGGGAAGAAGTATGGTCAGCACAATCTCTACTGCAGCAGAGCTTGGCTATATTAAGATTCCAGATAACACATTGATCGATATAGAACAGATGAAGAATTATGTGGATGAGCAGCTCGTGCTTATAACAACAGGAAGCCAGGGAGAAACGATGGCAGCATTAAGCCGTATGGCAGCTTCCACTCACCGCAAGGTTTCTATTAAGCCAGGTGATGTAATTATCTTCAGTTCTCATCCAATTCCTGGTAATGAGAAGGCTGTATCAAAAGTAATGAATGAGCTTGCCAAGAAGGGAGCCAGCGTTATTTTCCAGGATACTCACGTTTCCGGACATGCGTGTCAGGAAGAGATTAAGCTTATCTACACATTGACAAAGCCACAGTATGCGATTCCAGTTCATGGAGAGTACCGTCACTTAAAGAGACATAAAGATCTTGCCATTGAGATGGGTATTCCAAAAGAAAATGTAATGATCTTACAGTCTGGCGATGTGCTTACCATTTCAAAAGAGCAGGCAAAAGTTACCGGGCATGTACCTGCACAGGGTATTTTAGTAGATGGTCTTGGTGTTGGTGATGTTGGTAATATTGTACTTCGTGACCGCCAGCATTTATCACAGAACGGCTTATTTATTGTCGTTGTTACACTTGACCGTTATAATGGGGTTCTTCTGGCAGGGCCAGACATTGTGTCAAGAGGTTTCGTTTATGTAAGAGAGAGCGAGAAGCTCATGGAAGAGGCAAAGAGTGTTGTCACGAACACATTAGAGCATTGTAACTCGAAGAAGATTACGGATTGGGGACGTATTAAGGGGGCAATCCGTGATGATTTAGGAGATTATATCTGGAAGAAGATGAAGAGAAGTCCGATGATTCTTCCGATTATTATGGAAGTATAGACAATGATGGATGAAGGAAAGTTATCAATACCGTTCTTTCCTGATACAGAAGATATTCGTCAGGGTACAAAGAAGTTGACAGATATGATTTGTCATACAGAAGATTACAAATGTTATCAGAAAGACCTGACTGTTTTGAAAGAACAGGAAGAATTATATCGTAAGTTTAAAGAATTTCGTGGAAAAAGTTTGTATTTACAGCTTGAAAAAGGACAGGAACAATACTTTGAAAAAATAGAATCACTTCATTCAGAGTATAAAGATGTGCTGACAGAACCAGTTGTGGTAGACTTTCTTTCCGCAGAGCAGCGGATGTGTAAACTGATGCGGCTGGTATATGATGGTATTGCAGAGAATATTAAGCTGGATTTATCTTATATGGATGAACTATGATTACAAGTCATATCGGATTATTCAGATTTCGTAAATTACAGACTATTTGCAGAACAAAAAATGTCAGACGTGAGATGAACATTCATTTTGGTTTTACGAATGATTAACTATGGATTAAAATAAAGATAAATTGACAGCTTGGATTTGGATAAAGAGCATAAGTTATATTAGAGCGTGTTTTAAAACACGCTCTAGGATAAAAGGAGTGAAAAACATGGCAGAGAAAGTATTACATGTAATTATCAAAATATTAATGTATATCTTTATAGTACTTCTTTTTATCCTGCTCTTTGTGCGGATGAGCGGAGTTGGCCGTGCTATTTTTGCAGATAAGCCAAAGGATAAGAACCCGCAGATAGCCAGCGAGACTGTACTTGTCGTAGAGCAGGGGGAATCTCTTCTTGAGATTTCTAAAGATTTGGCAGAACAGGGGATTGTAAAGAATCCGTATCTGTTTGCCATATCTCTTCGCTGCATGGATGGATATCAGAATATCCGGCCAGGGGAATATCAGGTTTCCTCTTCTGAGAAGCCATCAGAAATATTAAAACAGCTAACACATGAGGAGGAAAAAATACAGTGATTACAGAAGAAAGAGTTCTGGATTTCATTCGTTCCTTTGGAGTAGACAGAGGTTCTGAGGCTTTGCATATGATAGAAAAAGAAGCCATCAGAGATGATGTGCCGATTATCCGCAAAGAGTCAGGGGAACTTCTTCGAATATTGCTGCAAATTAAAAAACCGGAGAAAATTCTGGAGGTAGGTGCTGCC
The DNA here is from genome assembly GCF_000173975.1 of Anaerobutyricum hallii DSM 3353. Lineage (GTDB taxonomy): Bacteria > Bacillota > Clostridia > Lachnospirales > Lachnospiraceae > Anaerobutyricum > Anaerobutyricum hallii. The sequence continues at coordinate 17,495 of NZ_ACEP01000129.1, read as the reverse complement.
ATAGGATTTTCTTCGGTTTTTATGGGTGAAAATACAGATAACAATACACACATTACGACAATTGAAAATTATCCGCCGCGTATTGAGCGGGCAAAAGTAAATATCGCACTTGCCGGAATGGAAGATAAGATTACGTTAATTTCGGGAGATGCGGCAGAAGTGTTGAAAGAACTTTCCGGAAGCTGGGATTTTATTTTTATGGATGCGGCGAAGGGACAGTATATTCACTTTATGCCGGAAGTAATGCGGCTTCTGGCCCCGGGAGGAATTTTAGTCTCGGACAATGTTTTGCAGGATGGAGATATTTTTGAATCCCGTTATGGGATTAAGAGAAGAAATCATACGATTCATAATCGCATGAGAGAGTATTTATATGCATTGACACATGATGAAGCGCTTGATACCGTGATTTTAGAAACAGGAGATGGCATGGCAATCAGTGTGAAAAAAGAATGAGAAGAAAGAAAGGGATAAGATGAGAAATACAGAATTACTCATACCGGCGAGTAGCTTAGAAGTATTAAAAACAGCAGTACTTTACGGTGCAGATGCCGTATATATCGGTGGGGAAATGTACGGACTTCGTGCAAAGGCCCGCAATTTTTCCAGAGAAGATATGGAGGCAGGCGTAAAGTTTGCTCATGAAAATGGAGTAAAAGTATACGTTACAGCTAATATTGTGGCGCATAATGAAGATTTAGAGGGAATCAGAGAGTACTTCAGGGAATTAAAAGAAATTGGCCCAGATGCCCTGATTATTTCTGACCCTGGCGTATTTATGATTGCTAGGGAAGAATGTCCAGACATTGAGCGTCATATCAGTACACAGGCAAACAGTACAAACTACGCAACTTATAATTTCTGGTACGCACAGGGAGCAAGCCGAGTTGTGGCAGCTCGTGAGCTTTCTTTAGCAGAACTTTCTGAGATTCGTGCCAACATTCCAGAAGATATGGAAATCGAAGCTTTTGTTCACGGTGCAATGTGTATTTCCCATTCCGGAAGATGCCTTCTCAGTAATTATTTTACTGGAAGAAATGCAAACATGGGAGCTTGTACACATCCTTGCCGCTGGAAATACTATGTCATGGAGGAAAGCCGTCCGGGCGAATATCTTCCAGTAGAGGAAAATGAGCGCGGCACATACATTTTCAATTCCAAAGATTTGTGTATGATTGAGCACATTCCAGATTTGCTTGAGGCAGGAGTGGACAGTCTTAAGATTGAGGGCCGTATGAAGACAGCTCTTTATGTAGCAGCAGTGACAAGAACTTATAGAAGAGCGATTGATGACTACAAAACATCACCAGATTTATTTGAGAAGAATTTAGACTATTATCGAGAAGAAATTGCAAAATGCACCTATCGTCAGTTTACAACTGGTTTCTACTACGGAAAGACCGATGAGAATTCTCAGATTTATGATGCGAACACCTATATCAAAGAATATACTTACATCGGTATTGTACAGGATATTGATGAGAATGGCTGGTGTAAGATTTATCAGCGTAATAAGTTCTCTGTAGGCGAGATTATTGAAGTAATGCTGCCAGATGGAAGCAATAAAAAATCTTCCAGTACTTGCGATGGAAGACGGCGACCGTAATTCAGTAGAATCTGCACCACATCCAAAGCAGGAGATTTGGATTAACTTTGGAGAAGCTTTGGAAAGAGGATTTCTGCTTCGTAGAAAAGAGTAGGAACAGTGGCCATCCTGTCATGCATATACTATAAGGAACACGGGTTTCGGAGCGTTGTATGCGGTCATTTAAGAAGCCATTAAAGGCGGAAGAAGAAAGATATTATCTTAAAATGTACCGTGACGGAGATGAGAAGGCGAAAGAAAAATTAATTGAGCATAATCTCAGGCTGGTTGCCCATATTGTAAAAAAATATAACTCACCAGACCGGGACCTGGATGACTTGATTTCGATTGGCACGATAGGATTAATTAAGGCAGTAAATACTTTTGATTTAAATAAAGGGGGGCGGCTTGTTACTTACGCGGCCAGATGTATAGAGAATGAATTATTGATGATGATTCGCCAGGAGAAAAAGATTTTGCGGGAAGTTTCGCTGTATGAACCGATTGGTACGGACCAGGAGGGGAATCATATCAGTCTTCTGGACATCATTTCAACAGAAGAAGCAGAACTCATAGAACAATATCTTCACAAATACTATCTAAGCCGTTTAGAACAGGAAGTGTTCCTTCTTACCGATGACCGAGAGCGGGAAATTATTTTAAAGCGTTATGGTTTATGTGGAAATGAACCACACACGCAAAAGGAAGTAGCGGCAATGATGGGAATTTCGAGATCCTATGTAAGCCGAATTGAGAAAAAAGCATTGGAGAAGCTCAGGAGCAGTTATGAGCAATACATGTAGCTTATCAGGTTAGGTATGAAAATGCTGAGAAGGATAAGGATTTATCTGGTGTTTTATGAGAATGAATATAACTGTTCAGAAATATGTATATTATTAAGGATGCAAAGGATAAGAAAGGGAATATTTATGCTGCAAATGTTATATCCAGATGAGTATCTGGACTCGACTTATACCATTGATTTTAAAAAGTTATATAAAGACGGATACCGGGGAATTTTATTTGATATTGACAATACGTTAGTACCTCATGGGGCACCGGCAGATAAGAGGGCGGTTGCTTTATTTAAAAAGCTAAGAGAGATTGGTTTTCAGACCTGCCTGATATCAAATAATAAAGAACCAAGAGTAAAAAGCTTTTGTGATAAAGTAGGTTCTACTTATGTCTTTAAGGCAGGAAAGCCTCTGCCTGGAGGATATGAGGAGGGAATCCGGAGAATGAAAACAACAAAAGAAAATACTCTGTTTATAGGAGATCAGATTTTTACAGATGTATTAGGTGCCAAAAGAGCCGGACTTCATGCCATCATGGTTAAGCCGATTCACCCAAAGGAAGAGATACAGATTGTACTCAAACGATATCTGGAAAAAGTCGTCCTCTTTTTCTATTTCCGAAGCATAAGGAAAAAAAGTGTTGAAAAATAGAGGTATTTATTATAGAATAGATTAATGAATGATTTACTAGTGATTAAGGAGGATTTTCAGATATGATTTCTGCAGGCGATTTTAAAAATGGCTTAACTATTGAACTTGAGGGAAATGTTTACCAGATTGTAGATTTCCAGCATGTAAAACCAGGAAAAGGTGCAGCTTTCGTAAGAACGAAAATGAAGAATATTAAGAACGGTGGTGTTGTTGAGAAGACATTCCGTCCAACAGAGAAGTTCCCACCAGCACATATCGAGCGTACAGATATGCAGTATTTATATACAGATGGTGATTTATATTACTTCATGGATGTAGAGACATTCGATCAGATTGCATTAAACGAAGATATGATCGGTGATTCTCTTAAGTTTGTTCGTGAGAACGACATGGTTAAGATGATTTCTCATAACGGAGATATCTTTGCTGTAGAACCACCTATGTTTGCAGAGTTAGAAGTAACAGAGTGCGAACCAGGAGAGAAAGGTAACACAGCAACAGGAGCAACTAAGCCTTGTACAGTTGAGACAGGAGCAGTTGTATATGTACCTTTATTCGTAAATCTTGGCGATAAGTTAAAGATTGACACAAGAACAGGAGAATACTTATCCAGAGTATAATTTTTGTTCATTTCGAAATATCTTTATGAGGTTTCGGGACTATGCAATAAGTTAAAAGCAGGCGGAAATCATACCTTGATTTTCGCCTTTTTTACAGGAGGCAATTATGAGAAGAAAGAAAAAGTCGGGTGCTGGTAAGATGATTGCAGCAGTCGTTGTTGTAGTCATATTATTATGTGGCATTTTTGCAATTATGAAGAATCTTGCTTCACCAGCATCTGCAGATAATAAGGCAGGCAATAAGGAAGGTAATTCCGCAAAGGCAACAGAAGCTTCTACAGAAGCACCAGATAACAGTGTGCCAATGACAGGTTTAAAAGTTACAGCACCGGCAACAACTATTCGTGTTGGTCAGACCATGCAATTAAAAATCAGCCATGAACCATCCAATGCTACAAATACAAAGCTTAAATGGAGCTGCAGCAAAGATGGAATGGTAACTGTAACAAAGGATGGCGTATTAAAACCAGGTAAGAATGCAGGTAAGAATACCGTAAAGGTAACTGCAACTGCAACAGATGGTTCTAAATTAAGCGCATCTTTTGATTTAAGAATTTATCCAGCTATAGACCCAAGTAAACCGATGGTGGCTATTACATTTGATGATGGTCCTAACCCAGAAACAACAACCCCAATGCTTGATGCATTAGAGGAGAATTATGCGAAGGCAACTTTCTTCTGTTTAGGACAGAATGCAGGTTATTATCCAGAAACAGTACAGAGAGAATATAACCTTGGTATGGAAGTTGGAACTCATACATACAGTCATGTTGTTCTTACAAGCTTAAGTGCATCTGCACTTGATAGCGAGATTAGCAAGTCAGTAGATGCAATCAATAAGGCAATTGGTGTTAAGCCATCCTTAATGCGTCCTCCATACGGAGCGGTAAATAAGACTGTATTATCCGCAGTAGGTGGCTACAACCTCTGCTGTATGAACTGGTCTCTTGATACAGAAGACTGGAAGACAAAGAATGCAGATGCCACTTATAATGAAGTTATGAAAGCGCAGGACGGAGATGTTGTATTGCTTCACGACATCCATGAGTATAACGTAGATGCGGTAAAACGATTCGTTCCAGACCTGATTGCGGAAGGATTCCAGTTAGTAACTGTACCAGAGCTTTATGAAGCAAGAGGAGAGACACTTGAGGCAGGAACAGTTCATTACCGCACTGATCCTACTACACAGGCAGGGACAGAGACAGCTCCGGCGGCTTCTACAGATTCCGCAGCGGAGAGTACGACAGCTTCAGAGTAAAAGAAACAGACATCAAAGGAGACGCTCCTAAAGAGAGAATAGAACCTATATTTGTGGCCTCGCAGCTCCGAGGTCACAAATATAGGTTCTATTCTCTCTTTAGGAGCTGACTTTGGCTGGAGTTGTTTGTAAGCGAACATTCAACGCGCCGCGACTAAAGTCACAGATAGAGAGTAGATAGTTTCCAGAGTTCGTCTGTTTTGCCATTTAAAAATTTATAGAAAGGAAATATATTATGAGTCAGAAAAATAAGGGAATCATCCTGATCATTATGTCTGCTTTTTTCTTCGCACTTATGAACATGATGGTTCGGCTTGCCGGGGATTTGCCATCAATTGAAAAAAGTTTTTTCCGTAATTTTGTTGCGGTATTTTTTGCGCTGATTGCGCTGAAAAGGTCAAATACACCAGTTCACGTACCGAAAGGCCAGCTTAAAAACCTGCTGATGCGTTCTGTCTGTGGAACACTTGGTATTTTATGTAATTATTATGCGATTGATCATCTGATGCTTGCAGATGCATCCATTTTAAATAAGCTGTCCCCGTTCTTTGCGATTCTTTTTTCTTTTATTCTTTTAAAAGAGAAAATACATCCGTTTGCAGCAGGATGTGTATTTATTGCCTTTGTTGGAAGTTTATTTATCATTAAGCCGGGCTTTGCTTCTGTGACAGCCTTGCCTGCCTTTGTTGGCCTTTTAGGTGGGATGGGAGCAGGAATCGCCTATACTTATGTACGGAAGCTCGGAACAAACGGAGTAAAAGGACCGTTTATCGTCCTTTTCTTCTCCGCATTTTCCTGTATTGTGACATTACCATATCTTATATTTGACTTTCACCCGATGACACTTGCACAGCTTGGCTGCCTGCTTCTTGCGGGTTTATTTGCAAGCGGAGGCCAGTTCACAATTACTGCTGCCTATACCTGTGCACCGGCAGGAGAAATCTCCATCTATGATTACTCACAGATTATCTTCTCCACCGTCCTTGGATTTTTGTTTCTTAGACAGATTCCGGACATGTGGAGTTTTGTTGGATATGGTATTATCATCGCCGCTTCTGTTGCGATGTTCCTGTTCAACAATCGAAAGAGAGTGTAGTCTCTCTTTTTTTCGTTGTTCCTTTGCATGATTTTTAGCTTTCTCGTAAATATCAAAAGCATCCTGATAACGAGGACTATAATCATTGTGATAACGGCCTTTGTTGTTCATGTAAAAACCTCCTTGGATGGACAGACGAAGCGGAAAAAGATAGTATAATAGCAAATGTGACCTCGGAGCAAGTGTTGGATGCGAGCCAGTAAGCAAAACATTCAACACGCCGCGACTAAAGTCACATTTGTTATTATACTATCTTTTTCCGCTTCTGTCTTTGAATATCTGTAGGATGGGATTATTACATGTTAAATATAGATGACTTCCGCGTTCTCCCTCAAATCCCCTATACATTGATTCTAATTCATCGAAATCCTGCCACAGCCAGAAGCCATTGAAGCCAATAAGCCATATTTGTGGTCTCGGAGCAAGTGTTGGATGCGAGCGGGAAAGCGAACATTCAACGCGCCGCGATTAAAATCACAAATATGGCTTATTGGCTTCAATGGCTTCGTCTGTTTGTTCTTGATGAATTAAATCAAAAACCACTTGCGTGATAACTGGTGACATAGTATAGTTAATATGTTAAGAAAATGTCACAAAGAACAGCAGGAGGAAGAAGTATATGAACAGTCATTTAAGTAAAACAGAATACAGAATTATGGAGTATTTCTGGAGTACAGGGGGGAAGTATACTTTTGGGGAATTGATGAAGTATTTTAACGAGGAAGAAGATAAAAACTGGAAAAAACAGACGTTGAATACTTTTTTAAGTCGTTTGATTGACAAAGGGCTGCTAGAGAGAAAAAAAGAAGAGACAAAGGCATATTATGGGGCTGCACTGACAAAGGCAGAGTTTAAGCAGCGTAAGGCGAAAGCGATTCTTGAAGAATGTTATGAAGGCAAGATTAGTCATTTTATTGCAGCATTAACTGGAAATAATGCAATTACGAAAGTTGATGAAAAGGAACTGATCGCACATATTTTAGACAGGTAATAACAGACAGCTGGGGAAAGAGGCGATGAAAAAGGATGGTACTACAACTTGTGATGGATATGGCGGGGACATTTCCCATCTTAGGGTATCTTCTTATTAAAAAAATATTTAAGAAACACATGACGGCACAAAAATATATATGGATATTGCGATTATCTATTATTTTATATTTGTGTCCGTTTCAGGAATTTAAATATTTGATTCTTCCAGGAAAGTTATTAGAGCGATTTAATTTTGCTGATTTTTGGGGGATTGCAGGGAAGAAAATAAGTAGATTTGAAGTTGTAAATATTCCATTATTATTTGGGGATTATTATGTAATACCGAGAGGAATTTTTTTGGTAACAGTTATATGGTTCATTATTTGTACTATATTAGTTATATATTATTATGGAACCTATTTTTTTATAAAAAGGCAGATAAGGAAGAATGGAATAAAGACAGACTTCTTTTCTGGAAAAAGGGGAAAAGATATTGAAGTTTTTCAGACGGCAAAAGTGAAAACACCTTGTACAGTAGGATGGCTTCACCCGAATATTTTTATCCCGAAAAGAGATTATACAGTTAAAGAGAAGGAGTGGCTTCTCAGACATGAGATTACACATGTTCGGCATGGGGATACTTTCTGGAAGGCGCTTGCACTTCTTGTTTGCATTTTTCGTTGGTATAATCCATTTGTGTATTATCTTTTTCAACAATATTCAGTGATGTGTGAATACTATTGTGATGCAGTATGTATGCAGAATAGTAATAAAGAGGAAAAAAAGAATTACGCAATTTTCCTCGTAAAGTCAGCAACTTTGACAATACCAAGACGGGGGTTGGCGATTGTGCAGGGACTTACGAATAATGGGGAAAAGATGCAGGAACGAGTTGATAGAATTTTAGATGAAGATAAAAAGCCAGCAGGGAAGATACAGCTTTTTATAGCAGGAATTCTAACAGTAATGTGTCTGTGTAGTTTTATGACGATTTTTGTTTATAGTGCAACGCAGGAACAGGATGTGCCAGCCCAGGATAATACTTTTACAGAAGGAGAATGGGATTATTTTTATGGAGAAGATGTTTCGATGGGAGATGCGTCTCTTGACTTTAGTAAATCGACCATTTTATTTGAATCAAAGCAGAGAGAAATCACACCAGTTTTCCAGTCGAATTTAATGAATAATGGTTCTGATAAAGGCCAGAAAAAGGCACAGCAAAAGAGATGTAACCATGTTATGGAGGAGGGAACACTAAAGATTCATAAATCGAAAAAGAAAGGATGCCATATTGAAGCATATGAGGCGCAGCGATGTAAAAAATGTGGAATAGTAAAGAAGAATCAACTATCCTATGATACAGATTATGTAGTCTGCTCGCATGCTAAAAAGTAATATGATAGAAATTGTCGGGTAAAAATCAGAAAAGCACAGACATTGTAATAAAATCAGAAAAGTGATAAAGTGTACTATATAAAATAGTACGCTTTTCTTTTTTGTAAAAATGCAACTTCTGGCATAAATTTTATGTCTATATTATAGAGAGAAAGCGAAGACTCATATATTTTTATGGAGATACAGGAGGAAAAGGTTATGTGGATAAGGAAGATTGGATTGGGAATACTTATAGGTGTAGTTTTATGCTCCGTGATGGTGAATGCAGAAGAAAGAAATAGCAGAAAAGCAGAGCCAATGACAGTAATGGAGAGGATGCGTGAAATTCCTCGCAAAATATATGGAAAGAAGAAAAGCAGAAATAAGATGCGGAAAGTGCCGGGGAAGTTTAAACTTCCGCCAGATGCCAGGATAGGAGATATTATAAAGACGAAAAGCGGGTATAAACAGATTATTGATATTTGGGGAAATGGAAAGTTTCGTCTAAAGTCTTTGGAAAAGAAATATTATAGGCAAAGGAAAACAAGAGTAAAAAAGAGATATAATTAGAAAATAAGAGATAATTTAAAATAAATATCTATATAAGCTGATTAATAAAAAAATAAGGATTTTTAGAACTTGCAATTATAAAAGAAAAAACATATTATAGGTATTAGCAATTAGCACTCAAACGAAATGAGTGCTAACAACATAAAAATCAAGAAGATAACAGATTTACAATTAATTTTGAATTAGGAGGCATTATATTATGAAGTTAGTACCATTAGCAGACAGAGTTGTATTAAAACAGCTGGAGGCAGAAACAAAGACAAAGACTGGTATTATTCTTACTAGCTCCGCACAGGAAAAACCACAGGAAGCAGAAGTAGTTGCTGTAGGTCCTGGAACAGAAGATGTGAAGATGGAAGTGAGCGTTGGACAGAAAGTAATTTATTCTAAATATGCAGGAACGAATGTAAAGATGGAAGAAGAAGAGTACATCATCGTAAAACAGAGTGATATTCTTGCAATCGTAGAATAATTCTAGTGTCAGCAGAATACAGATGATATTCTTTTCTGACAAGACATTAATCATTAGTCACATTTGACTATTCAGATTCTATGAATTGTCAAGTGTGGATTGAAACAAGTAATCATAATTAATATTTTTGGTTAGTATATTTTTATATAGCAGGAGGAATCTTTATTATGGCTAAAGAGATTAAATATGGCGTAGAAGCCAGAAAAGCATTAGAAGCAGGTGTAAACCAGTTAGCAGATACTGTAAGAGTAACACTTGGACCAAAAGGACGTAACGTAGTTCTTGATAAGAGCTTTGGTGCTCCATTAATTACAAACGATGGTGTTACAATCGCAAAAGATATCGAATTAGAAGATCCATTTGAAAACATGGGTGCTCAGATTGTAAAAGAAGTTGCAACAAAGACAAATGATGTTGCTGGTGATGGTACTACAACAGCTACTGTTTTAGCACAGGCAATGATCAACGCTGGTATGAAGAACCTTGCAGCAGGAGCTAACCCAATCATTTTACGAAAAGGTATGAAGAAAGCAACAAATGCAGCAGTAGAAGCAATCGGAAACATGAGCGAGCAGGTTGGCGGCAAAGAGCAGATTGCTAAAGTTGCTTCCATTTCCGCAGCTGATGAGGAAGTTGGCCAGTTAGTAGCAGATGCTATGGAGAAGGTTTCTCAGGATGGCGTTATCACAATTGAAGAATCCAAAACAATGAAGACAGAACTTGACCTTGTAGAAGGTATGCAGTTCGATCGTGGATACATTTCCGCATACATGGCAACAGATATGGAGAAAATGGTTGCTGAATTAGATGATCCATATATCTTAATCACAGATAAGAAGATTTCAAACATTCAGGAAATCCTTCCATTATTAGAGCAGATCGTACAGAGCGGCGCTAAGTTATTAATCATTGCAGAAGATATCGAAGGCGAGGCATTAACAACATTAATCGTTAACAAGTTAAGAGGAACATTCTCTGTTGTTGGTGTAAAGGCTCCTGGATATGGTGACAGAAGAAAAGCAATGCTTGAAGATATCGCTATCTTAACAGGTGGTACAGTTGTATCTGAAGAAGTTGGCATCGAATTAAAAGATGCTACAATGGATATGCTTGGACGTGCAAAATCTGTTAAAGTTGAAAAAGAGAATACAGTAATCGTTGACGGTGCTGGAGATAAAGCAGCAATCAAAGCAAGAGTAGGACAGATCAAATCTCAGATTGAAGAGACAACATCTGATTTCGACAGAGAAAAATTACAGGAAAGATTAGCTAAATTATCTGGTGGTGTTGCAGTTATCCGTGTTGGTGCAGCAACAGAAACAGAAATGAAAGAAGCAAAACTTCGTCTTGAAGATGCTTTAGCAGCAACAAGAGCAGCAGTAGAAGAAGGTATCATCGCAGGTGGTGGATCTGCTTACATCCATGCAGCTAAAGCTGTAAAAGAGATGGCAAAAGAACTCACAGGTGATGAGAAGACTGGTGCAGAAATCGTTCTCAAAGCATTAGAGGCTCCTTTATATCACATCGCAGCAAACGCTGGACTTGAAGGATCTGTTATCATTAACAAAGTAGCAGAAAGCGAAGCAGGCGTAGGATTTGATGCGTTGTCAGAAACTTATGTAAACATGGTTGAATCCGGAATTATTGACCCTGCTAAGGTAACAAGAAGTGCATTACAGAACGCAACAAGCGTAGCTTCTACATTGCTTACAACAGAGTCTGTAGTAGCAGACATTAAAGAGGATACACCAGCTCCAGCAATGCCAGCAGGCGGCGGAATGGGAATGATGTAATTATAAATTCTGGTTTGTGTAGCAAAACAAACAGACGCCGCTAAAGAAGCATAGCAATCGGATTGCCGGAAGAATTATTAAGAAGAAGCCCTAAAAAATTCAATAAATTTTTTAGGGCTTCTTTTTCATATTTTTTGAGCAATCTGATAGAATATATACAGCGGCTGTCTGTTTCTAATCTGGCAAATCTTTTAAAACATAAATTCTGACTTTACTTCAGCAGCAAAAGACAGCTCTCAGTAAATAAAATAACCTATATTTGTGGCCTCGAAGCAAGGGTTGGATACGAGCGTGTGTAAGCGAGTATTCAACCCGCAGCGACTAAAGTCACAAATATAGGTTATTTTATTTACTGAGAGCGTCTCCTTTGCCTGCGCAAATCAGAATTGCCTTTTTGGTTAAAAGTTGGTAGAATATTTTTGAAGGTATTATTTATATGAGGTGTTTATGAAAAGAAAGATAATATTATTGTTAGTAACTCTCTGGATAAGTATTTTCATAATCAGTGGCTGCAGTATGATGCCACATCTGAATGCTTCTGCCCAGACGGTGATTGATACGAAAAAGGAACTGCTTGCAGAGATTGAAAATGCGCTTTCTAGTGGAAAGACGAAGATTTCTTTTGTGACAAGTGATCTTGATCAGACAGATTTTGATACGCTGAATCAGAATATAGAAGGTTTTTATGGTGTGGTAAAGGAATATCAGATAAAGAGTGTAAAGTTTTTGAATAAGTCTTATGTGACGTTAAATTGTGAGATTAGTGATAATTATTATGTAGAAAAAGCCTTTTTTGATGAGGAGGATATTCCAGAAGAACGAGATAAAGCAAGGGATTTGTATGAAGCTTGTAAAAGTTTTCTTACCAGTTTACAAAGTAAGAAGCGAAGTGATTATGAAAAGGAAAAGCTGATTCATGATTATATTGTGAGTAATGTTGCATATGGATATCCAGGTGGAAAGAAAGAGCCGGAAGGAGATGCCTATAGTGCATATGGTGCTCTGGTTTTAAAGAAAGCGGTATGTAATGGTTATGCAGAGGGGATGAAGCTGCTTTGTGACCTTTCTGGTGTGACCTGTAAGATGATTTCTGGGACAGCAGATGGAGAAAAACATGCTTGGAATTTGATAAAGCTTGATAAAGAGTGGTATCATGCAGACCTTACCTGGGATGACCCGGAACCGGATGAGACTTCCCGTATTATGTACACTTATTTTAATGTGGATGATACACAGATGAAAGCAGACCATAAATGGAATGCGGCATTGTATCAAAAGGCAGAAGGAAACGAATATAATTACTATAGAAAAAAAGATTTACTTTGTGAGGATTATAAAAGTTTTCGTAGTAAATGTGAGGATATTTTGGAGGAAAAAAGTCCAAATAGTATTCAGTTTATGGTGAAAGATTATGACCAGGATACGTATTCAGATGATAATCTCCAGTTTATTCTTCGATATAGTGGCGCTTCTTCGCTACGGATGCAGATTGCGGGAAAAACTCCCTATACGATGTTATATTTTAAGCTTCAATATTGATAAGTGATAAATTACAAATTATATGGCGGAAAAGGACGTAAAATATAATATTTTAAAATAACAAAAATAAGTGTTAAAATAGATAATAAGAATAAACCTGCAGTATAGATAAAAAGGTAATAAGAAGAGATAATATTAGGCAAAAACAGATAATAAAGAAAGATAGTAGGACAAGGACAGATATACAGCTAAAGAAAGGTAGAGAAATGACAAAAGAACAGTTTATTATGGAATTAGAACAATGTCTGCAGGGCGAAGTGTCTGCATATGAATTATCTGATTCATTAACGTATTACAGACAGTATTTTGAGGATGAGATTCGTAATGGAAAAAGTGAGGAACAGGTCGTTGAAGAGTTAGGAAGTCCAAGACTTATTGCCCGCTCTATTATTGATGCGCACGGAATAGAGGAAAGTGCTTCTGGTAATTCCGATTATGGAGATAATTCTTATGGAAGTGGTTATGCACAGAATGATAGTTCCTACCGTAGCTATGGAGATGCATATTCTGACAGAAGAGATATCGAAAACAACAATCAGAAGGGAGCTTTGCAGAGTGCCGGTAAGATGATTATGACAATTATTATTTCCGCACTGGTATTTTTCATTGTATTATTTTTATTGCGGGCATTGTTGCCGCTTGCAGTGATAATTATTGCAGCAGTTTTGATTGTACGCCTGATTCGAGGATAATATTCAAGAATTCCTAGACGATGTGATTTTGGAAAATTTATTCGGGGTGTATTTTGTATTGGAAAGAGGCAAAGATGTTGTTGCAATCCAGTGTAAAGGATAGAGAATGTTTGAAAAATAAAAAAGTAATCTACATTTGCAATTAGATAGAATTAGAGCAAATGATAGAAGGAAACAGGACAGAAAAGAGGGTTTGATATGACAAGGGAAGAAGTATTGGAAAAAGTATCAAAGAAACGAGAAGAATTTATCTCCTGGTATCATGAATTTCATCAGATACCGGAACTTGGATTTGAAGAAAAAGAAACAACAGAATTAATCTGTGAGAAGCTTACCGGGATGGGGATTCATCCACTTCGTTTAGATCCAACAGGAGTAACTGCATATATTGGACCACATGATGCCTATACAGTAGGTCTTAGAGCAGATATTGACGGCCTTAGGGTTTTAGAAGATACAGATTTGCCATTCCAGTCAAAGCATCCTGGAAAGATGCATGCCTGCGGACATGATGGTCATATTACAGGCTTGTTAGGAGCAGCTTCTATTTTAAAAGAAATGGAATCTGAACTGACTGTCCGTGTCAAATTAATTTTTCAGCCGTCTGAAGAAAATACAAAAGGTGCAAAGCAGATTATTTCCCAGGGAATATTAGAAGATGTTGATGAAGTGTTTGGCCTGCATCTCTTTTCCGATATAAAAGCAGGAGAGATTTCTGTGGAGCCGGGAGCCAGAATGGCACAGACAGATCGTTTTACTATCACTTTCATCGGAAAAGGTGGTCATGCCGCAAAGCCACATCAATGTGTGGATGCTACCGTTATGGCTGCTGACTTTGTAATGAATGTACAGACAATTGTAGCAAGAGAGCTTGACCCGATTGAGGGAGCGGTTGTGACAGTTGGTTCCTTAAAATCGGGAACGCAGTATAATATTATTTCCGGTAAGGCAGTCTTAGAAGGAACTTGCCGAAGCTATTCTGAAGACGTAGCACAGCACTTACAGGATGCCATTCGAAGAAGAGCAGAAGCAGTAGCAGACAGCTACGGCGGAAACGTAAAGATTGCCTATGAACAGGGCTCTCATCCACCAGTACTTAACGATGCAGCACTTTCCCGCCGAATTGCAGACGAAGCGGAACAGCTATTAGAGAATAGAAAGCTTGTCCATATCGCGCCATTAATGCTTGGAGAAGATTTCTCCTGGTATCAGAAGGAAGTGCCGGGTGTATTTGCCTTCGTAGGCTGTGGCACACCGGGAAGAAAGTGCTATCCAAATCATCATCCGAAGTTTGAAGTTGAAGAATCTGCACTTTCAGATGGGGTGTTGTTGCATTTGGCGGCGGTGGTTTCGGCGATGCATCGGGAGAAGGAAGAGTAGAATGCATAAAATATAAAGAATGCCTTGTTAAGAAAAAAGATTGTAAAATCTCTTGATATCTTTGTAAAGAAAAGTGAAGAAAAATGTTTAAAATGTTGTAAAAAAGTGTTGACAGCTTTCACGCCATATAGTATAATAAACCTCGTTGATGACGTGGGATCTTAGCTCAGCTGGGAGAGCATCTGCCTTACAAGCAGAGGGTCACAGGTTCAAGTCCTGTAGGTCCCACTTATTTTTTGTCAACATTAAGTATGGCGGGATAGCTCAGTTGGCTAGAGCACGCGGTTCATACCCGCGGTGTCGCTGGTTCAAATCCAGTTCCCGCTATTTTTTATTGCAATTTTTTGTTTGTAATGGCAGACAGACGCAAACGAGAAAAGGTTACTATGTGAAAATGCTTCGTATCACTGCACTTAAACTGCTCGACCGCAATTTGAGTTTGATTTAAGGCTCATTTTTCACATAGTAACCTTTTCTCGTTTTCTGTCTTTCATAAATTCAAAAGAAAAACTTTTCTCCCCTTCCCCAATGTGGTACACTGATAGAAAACAAAATAGAAATCCGTATGTGCGGAGTTTGGAGGCGAGACATTGTGAGAATTGGAAATGGTTATGACGTACATCGTCTGGTAGAAAATAGAAAGTTAATCCTTGGCGGAGTGGAGATTCCTTATGAAAAGGGACTTCTTGGACACTCTGATGCGGATGTTCTGCTTCATGCAGTGATGGATGCACTTCTTGGAGCGGCGGCACTTGGAGATATCGGAAAGCATTTTCCAGATAATGACCCTGCATATGAGGGAGCGGACAGTATGAAACTTCTTGAAGAGGTTGGAAAGCTGTTACAGGAAAAGGCTTATTTTATTGAAAATATTGATGCGACAGTGATTGCACAAAGACCGAAGCTTGCGCCATACATTCCAGAGATGAAAAAAAATATTGCAAGAGTTCTTTGTATTCAGGAAGGGCAGGTTAATGTAAAGGCAACGACAGAAGAGGGACTCGGATTTACCGGGGAAGGTCTTGGTATTTCAGCGTCAGCTGTTTGTCTGCTTTCAGAGATTCAGAATTATGTTGGTGCGGATGTTTTGATGGAAGACAGAGACTGTGCAGGCTGCGGCGGCTGTGCAAGATTTGGAGGCATTCAGAAATGATAGTCTGGGATGATGGAACGAAAAAGCAGAGAGTTTATGAGATGTGGGAAGATAATTTTCATGACCCAGTATCTTATGCGAACTTTTATTTTAATGAAGTATATGGAAAAAATGAAGTTTTGCTGAATGAGGAAATGTCAGCGGATGAGAACATTGTGAAGGGAATGCTGCATTTAAATCCATATACACTTCATGTAAAAGGACAGCAAGCAGAGGCGAAGTATATCGTTGGTGTGGCAACGGATGAAGAGTACAGAAGACAGGGCGTGATGCGGGAACTCCTTGTAAAGACTTTTCAGGAGCTTCGTAGCAGAGGTGAGTTGTTTACTTATCTGATGCCAGCAGACGAAAACTATTATCTGCCATTTGATTTTCGCTTTGGAATGGCTCAGGTAGAGCAGGAATTGGAATATTTGCCAGAACTGCGTAAGGAGACTGAAAAACAAGCGAAAGATATAATAGAAAAAGATTCGAAAGATAGTATTGATGCAAAACAGGAAAGTGATGCAAAAAATAAAGAAGTCTTATTAAAGAAAGAAGAAGTAGAACAGGAAAGCCAGCCAGAAGAATGTCCGATAAAAGAGGATATATTAGGAGATAATAAAAACAAAAGAGAATCTTCATTTGAAAAATATACCTTTAAAACAGAACTTTCCGATGCAGAACTTGAAACACTTGTTGCACAGGAAAATGTGATTAAAGATACCCTGTTTGACATTTTCATAGAAATTTCTGTCCCTTATATCCGAAGAATGGAAAAAGAGGTGGAGAGTGATTACGGACAGGTGCTCTATGTTTTTGATGGGGAATCTTATGTTGGCAGAGCTGCAGTAGGAGCAGAGGACAGCTATTTTGTTCTTTCGCAGGTGTTTTGTGCAGATGCTTCTAAGAGGGAAAACTTTTTAGAGCAGGTTATTTTATATTGTGAAGAGAAATATCACTATAACCGATATCAGCTTATACTTGACCCGTCCTGGAAAGATATCACAACAAAAATAGGTTTATATAGAAATTTTCGTTTTATGCCAGCAAAAAGGGTGAAGAAGATTATGTTCCGTCTGCTAAATATAGAAGAACTTTCTAAGTTTTTAGAATGTAAAATAGAAACGCTAAAGGAAACCAGCGAAACAGAAAAGGAGAAAGTGGAAGCAAAGATTTGTGAAGCCGACAGCTGTGGAACGAATAGTGAGGGAAACGATGATTGTAAATCTGATAATTGTGAAAATACCATCTGTGAAATAGATAATTGTGAAGCATATACCTATAGAGAAGATATCTATATAGAAGATAAGTATTTAGAAGAACAGAGCGGAGTGTATCATTTCTCGCTAAAAGATGGAAAGGTTTCTATCACAAAAACAGAGACTATAAAAACAGATGGTATGCAGAGCGTTTCTATTGCGGCTCTTACAGACTATCTTTTTGGCAAGAAAGAAGAAAGTATTGATAGCTGTGAAACTTTAACAGAAGAAGGAAAAATGCTTTTGAAAAACATTTGCCCGCTTTCTGAGAATTGTATTATGGAAATTGTCTGATGAATGTA
>NZ_ACEP01000130.1 GCF_000173975.1 Anaerobutyricum hallii DSM 3353 | reverse complement strand
AGCTGAATTTTGATTAAATTAAATAGTGGTTGCGGGGATTTGGGGGAGAAGGTAAAAGTTTTCTGCTTGCTCTCAGAATTTTGTGAATAGATATTTTGTATTTAAATGGAAGTAGTAATGAGTTGAGATTGATAACAACAGACTGCTTTTTGTTCTGAAATTATTGAAATATTGATGTGATAATCGTTAAAAAAGCCAACTCATCCCTCTATTCCCAGTCATTCTAGAGTAAGCAGAAGACATCAGCTTCTGTCCCCAAATCCCCTCCCCCTGTTTAATTCACCTTCTCCAGCCACAGCACAGAATCCATTGCCCCCAATAAGGCATATTTGTGGTCTCGGAGCAAGTGTTGGATGCGAGCGCGTGGAGCGAACATTCAACGCGCCGCGACTAAAATCACAAATATGCCTTATTGGGGGCAATGGCTTCGTCTGTAGTTTGTCTAATGAATTAAATAGTAACTCAGCGAATATATTTGTTTTGAGAAATTTGAAGCAGAGTAGGTAGTGACGTTATGCTTTCTATTACAGAAATCGAACAAATAAACCAGAAGCTAAATCCTGAGCTTGCACTCTCGCTTTCTTTGGATAATGCCAAGCGGATGGAAAGTTCTCTGCTGCATTCTGGTTTTTCTCCAAGTACGGATATGTGGAAGTTGATTTTATTTTATAATGGTTCTCTTGAGGAAATTAAGGAAATGATTTCTTTTTCTTTTATTCCTTTGCTTGGCAATTTTGCGATTCTTTTTATTAAAGAGAAGGATATTCCTTCTTTTTTGACTTTTCCTCAAGTTCTTTATGTGGAACTTTCTCGTCCGATTTATGAAAATGCGCTTACAGGAATTGATGCTTCGTGTTTTCCTGATTATAATATTGTGACTGGAAGAAATGTAAATGCTACAACACTTACTGGCAAAGGGACAGCGATTGCTGTTCTTGATTCCGGGGTAGATTACAGGCATCCTGATTTTCGAAATGTGGATGGAAGTACGAGGATTTTGGCTTATTGGGATCAGAGTTTGCCTTTTGCTTCTTTTAATAAAGAAAATACTAATAGCAATAGTTCTAATAGTGATAACTTCCAATACATTAGTACAACAAATAGTCAAAACAATTATATCGCAGCAGACAATAGAACTAACACCAGAAGGAATAATGTTTCCAAGCATAGCTCCGCTACAGATAACCCTTATAATTTAGGTGTTATTTTTTCAGAAGAAGATTTAAACCGATTACTTATGCCGAAATCTAGTTCTGTTCCTTCTGACTCTTCTACTTTTTCTGTAACTGACCCTGTTACCGAGCTACTATCGCCTTCCGAAGACGTTTCCGGGCATGGCACTCATATCGCAGGTATCTGCTCAGGAAACGGGCGTGCCAGCAATGGAAATAGTCAGGGGGTTGCGCCCGAAAGTTCTTTAATTGTTGTAAAGTTAAAAAACGAGACCGCTTCTGTTTATACGGATTATGCAAATCTTATGATGGCGGTTGATTTTGCGGTTCGTTTTGCTAATTCGCGTTCTTTGCCTTTAAGTATCAATATCAGTTATGGTTCTAATGATGGTTCACATACTGGGAGTAGTCTTTTAGAACTTTTTATGGAGCAAGTTTCTCTTTATGGGAAAAATGTTATTTGTGCTGCTACAGGAAATGAAGGTCTTACCAGAAGGCACGCTTCCTTAAACACAATTTCAAATCAAAACACTTATGATAAATCTATAGATTTTACCATAGCTCCGGGCGAGCGAAGTCTTTACCTTGAAATATGGCAGACTTTCGCAGATAATTTTTTCTATGAACTTTTTTCCCCTTCCGGTTTGGAAAGTTTTGTCTTTCCTGCCGTTCCCGGCATCTACGCCTATATGATCGCTGACACAACTATTTATCTTACGATCAACAATCCAACACCTTATCAGCCATTTCGACAGTATTTTCTTTCCTTTAGCTCAAATACTACTTTTATCACTTCCGGCACTTGGGCATTACACATTGAATCCACTCCAACTGGCAAAATTGTTGATGGACGCTTACAATTTTGGCTGCCATCAAAAGAAGCTACAAATTCTGCTACCGGTTTTCTCGTCCCTTCTTCTGATAT
The DNA here is from genome assembly GCF_000173975.1 of Anaerobutyricum hallii DSM 3353. GTDB lineage: Bacteria > Bacillota > Clostridia > Lachnospirales > Lachnospiraceae > Anaerobutyricum > Anaerobutyricum hallii. The sequence continues at coordinate 13,426 of NZ_ACEP01000130.1, read as the reverse complement.
GACATTTACAATTCCTTCTACTGCCTCTTCTGTTATCAGCGTTAGCGGCTACGATAGCAGCCTTGATGTATTTGCTCCATTTTCCGGGCAGGGATTTTCTAATAACAGGCACACAAAACCCGACCTTTGCGCCCCGGCAGTTAATATTTTAAGCACTGCTCCTGGTGGCGGGTACACTATACGGACCGGGACCTCTATGGCTGCTCCTTTTGTTACTGGAGCTGCGGCACTTTTGATGCAACATGGCATTGTAAATGGTAACGACCCTTTTCTCTATGGTGAAAAAGCAAAAGCATATCTCTGGAAAAGCGCAAGACCCTTACCTGCTTTTTCGGAATATCCTAATGAAAAAATTGGCTGGGGAGCATTATGTTTAAGAAATATCTTTTGAGGCCAGCATCATTTTTATAACTATAATAAAAATAACCCCAACCGCTAATTTCAACGATTGCGGCTGAGGTTATTTTTGCCATCTTAGTAAGCTTATATACATTTGGTACACGAACAAGAGGAAGAATAGGCATCATCACTCGTAAAATCATTCTTTAATATGAAAAGATACTAATAAATCATCTTGATGCACACTGTCTCCCGCTTCCACATAAATTTTATCTACAGTTCCGTTCACTGTGGATACTACTGTTGTTTCCATCTTCATTGCCTCAATCGTCATAAGCGGCATATTCTTTGTTACCACATCTCCTTCCTTTACAAGAACTTTATCTACCGTTCCTGGAATAGAGGAACCAAGATGCTGTGGATTATTTTTATCTGCTTTTAAGCGGCGGTCTGTCTTAATTTCAAGATTATGATCCTGAATCTTCACAGTACGAATAGAACCATTTACCTGAAAACTTAATGTTCGGATTCCATTTTCATCCGGGTCGCTCTGTTCAAGATATTTGATCAGAAGCTCTTTTCCTTCGCCAATTTTAAGATAAGTTTCCTCTCCTTTTCGCAGACCGTAGAAATACACATGACTTTCTAATCGTGTTACATCATTATACATTTCAAAATGTTCGCAGTAATCTTCATATACCTTCGGATACAAGGCATAGCTGATTGCTTTTTGTGCCATAACTTCTTCTGATTTATCCTCATAATGGTATTTTTCAATGAGGTGCTTTTTGATACCTTCCAAATCTTCTGGCGGCAACAATTTACCTGGGCGTTCTGTAAGCGGTTCAATATCTTTTAACACAATTTTCTGTAATTCTTTCGGGAATCCACCATAAGGCTGTCCCATCATTCCCCGGAAATAAGAAACAACGGAATCTGGATAAGACAGACTAGCTCCGGCAGTTAAAATATTATCCTTATTCAGATTATTTTTATACATGAAAATTGCAAGATCACCTACCGCTTTTGAAGTAGGGGTTACTTTTACAATATTACCAAGCAAATCATTCGCTTCTTTATAAAGCCCTTTGATCGCCTCAAATTCTTCCGGAGATCCCATTTCTGTAACCTGCGCAAGAAGATTAGAATATTGTCCACCTGGGATCTCATATTTATAAATCTCCGTATTCGGAGACTTCATATCACTTTCAAATGGTGCATACACACTTCTAATTCGATTATAATATCTGCTCAGTTCTGACAACTCTTCAAAATCAAGCCCTGTATCTCTCTTTGTTCCGCGAAGCGCTTCTACAACTGCATTCATGGATGGCTGACTTGTCATCGATGACATAGATTCAATCGCTAAGTCAACGATGTCCACTCCTGCCTCCGCTGCCATGAGCACTGTACTCACACCATTACCTGTAGAATCATGTGTATGTAAATGTAATGGTACATGAAGTTCTTTTTTCAATGTGCCTACAAGTTCTTTAGCCGCTCTAGGTTTTAAAAGTGCCGCCATATCTTTAATAGCAATGGAATGACATCCGAGTTTTTCTAATTCAAGAGCCATTTTTACATAATAATCAAGTGTATATTTTGTCTCATTTGGATTGCTGACATCTCCTGTATAACAAATGGTTCCCTCAACAATTTTTCCTGTTTTCAGCGCTTCTTCTATTGGCATCTTCATATTTTCCACCCAGTTTAAACTGTCAAAAATACGGAAAACATCAATACCATGATCCGCTGAGATACGGATAAATTCTTTTACAACATTATCTGGATAGTTGCTGTATCCCACTGCATTGGATGCACGAAGAAGCATCTGAATCAATGTATTTGGCATTCTTTCTCTTAATAACTCAAGACGTTTCCAAGGGGATTCTTTCAAAAAGCGATATGCCGTATCATAGGTAGCACCACCCCACGCTTCCACAGAAAATGCATTCTGCATAAACGCGTTTGTCGCATAAGCCGCACCACACAGATCCTTACTTCTCATACGAGTTGCCATCAGTGACTGCTGCGCATCTCGCATTGTGGTATCCGTCACATAAAGCTTATCTTCTTTTAAAATCTTCTGCATAAATCCCTGTGCACCCAATTTTAAAAATTCATCCCTCGCTCCATAAACCGGTTTGCTTTTGTCAAGCTTCGGAAGCACTCTGTTCTCATAAAATGGTTTTTCTCCATTATTTGAATTTACGATGCGATCCCCAATAAATTCAATAATCTTATTCGCACGATTCTGACTCTTAGTAAGTTCAAAAAGTTCCGGTGTTTCCTCAATAAACGTTGTATAACACTGCCCACTTTGAAATGTTGGATGATTTAACACATTCACAAGAAATGGAATATTCGTTTTTACTCCACGAATACGCATTTCCTGTAAAGCTCGGATAGACTTTCTTACCGCTCCAAGAAAAGTTCTGTCATGAGAGATTGCTTTTACAAGAAGGCTGTCATAATATGGAGAAATCACTGCTCCTGTATATGCATTGCCTCCATCAAGACGGATGCCATTACCAGAACCCGAACGATATACTGTAATTTCTCCTGTATCCGGAAGGAAATTATTAGCTGGATCTTCTGTCGTCACACGAGTCTGAATCGAATAACCGGTACAGGTTACACTTTCCTGTGATGGAATCGCAATCTCTTCCGAAGCTAAAGGATAACCTTCTGCAATAAGAATCTGTGTCTGTACGATGTCAATATCCGTAACCATCTCACTTACTGTATGCTCTACCTGAATTCGAGGATTCATCTCAATAAAATATGGATGATTATCTGCATCTACCAAAAATTCCAACGTACCGGCATTACGATAACCTACTGTTTTCGCCAATCGGATAGAAGCATCAAAGATTTCCTGACGTACTGTTTCCGGTATGGAAAATGCCGGTGCATACTCTACTACCTTCTGATGTCTTCTCTGAACAGAACAATCTCTGTCATAAAGATGTACCACATTTCCATAATTATCTCCAACAATCTGTACCTCGATATGCTTTGGCCCTTTTAAATACTTTTCAATGAAGATCATATCATCACCGAAAGCCTTCTTCGATTCATTCTTCGCTTCGTTAAATTCTTTCTCCAAATCCTCTTCTCTATTTACGATTCGCATACCGCGTCCGCCACCGCCGTTGCTCGCTTTAAGCATAACCGGATAACCAACCTGCGCTGCAATTTTTTTCGCTTCATCTACTTCCTTAATCGCATAATCCACACCCGGAATAATCGGAACATTTGCTTCAATAGCAATCTTTTTAGAAGAAATCTTATCTCCCATCGCATTCATAATATTGCTGCCCGGTCCAATAAATACGATTCCATTTCTCTCACATGCATCTGCAAAGTCTGGATTTTCTGAAAGAAATCCATATCCCGGATGAATCGCATCTACTCCTGTAGAAAGTGCGATCTTAATAATCGTATCAATATCAAGATATGCATCAATCGGTCCCTTCTGAGGATTTAACGGATAGGACTCATCCGCCTTAGAACGAAACATTGCATAACGGTCTTCTTTTGAATAAATACTAACCGTTGTAATCCCAAGCTCACTTAACGCTCTGAAAATACGAATCGCAATCTCCCCACGATTCGCAACAAGAACTTTTCTAAACTTTTTTACGTTTACCTTTCCTGACATAACCCTAACCCTCCTGTTTTTATGCAAGTTTTCACTTACAGTTCTTTTCCTGTGCTATATACATTTCACTTCATATATATTTTTTGATTTCAAACGTAATTATTTATCTTATTTTTGAAATTAAGACTTTTGTGTTAGAGTATATTATGTGCTTTCGTTTCTGTCAATGGTACAGCAAAAAAATCCAATCACTTTACAAAAAAGGACTTCTGCTTTCTGAAAAAAAACAACCAATAAAAACCCAGATTTAGAAAAAACTTTAAGTTATTGTAGACTGTACGTTGGGGGTTAGGGAAAAGGAAGAATTTATTTTGGAGGGAAGATTTGAGGAAGATTTGAGGGAGATTTCAAACGGTTGTGGCTTTTTGAGGAGTTGAAATTCTGGAGTATGTTTATTACCAACAAACAGAACCCAGAAAGATAAATAAAGCACATTTGTGACCTCGGAGCAAAGGTTGAATGCGAGCGTTTTCACGCGAACATTCAACCTGCCACGACTAAAGTCACAAATATGCTTTATTTATCTTTCTGGGTTCGTCTTTCTTGCCTGCGGCAAACCAGAATTTATTTTGCGGAAATTACATCTTTCATATCGTATAATCCCGCTGGTTTATCTGCCAGATATACCGCAGCTTCTACAGCACCTTTTCCAAATACAGCTCTGGAATATGCAGTGTGCTTAAACTCGATTACTTCATCCGTTCCTGCGAAGATAATCTCATGTTCACCTACGATTGTTCCACCACGAACGGCAGAAATACCAATCTCATCCTGTGGGCGCTGCATTCTTCTCTCGCTTCTGTCAAATACATAGTTATACTTGCCATCTGCTGCTTCATTGATAGAATCTGCAAAAGCTAATGCTGTTCCTGATGGAGCATCTAACTTTCTGCGGTGATGTTTCTCTACAATATCAATATCAAAGCCTGCTTCGCCAAGAATCTTTGCGGCAGTCTTTACCATCTCTAATAATGTATTTACGCCAAGTGACATATTTGCAGAACGAAGAATTGCTGTCTGCTTGCTGGCTTCTTCAAGATGTGCAAGCTGTTCTTCAGAGAGATCTGTTGTACACTCTACTAAAGGAATCTTCTTTGCTGCTGCATAATCAAGAACGCCATCTACTGCTACTGCTGCAGAGAAATCAATGATAACGTCTACGTCTACATTACATTCGTCTAAGGATGCAAATACAGGAAAATCCTTCTGGTCACCTGGACATGGGTCAATTCCCGCTGCCACAGTGACATTCTCCATATCTTTTATCAAATTACAGATAACATGACCCATATAGCCATTACATCCGTACATCATTACTTTAACCATCTTATGTTCAATCCTCCGGATATGTTTTAATTATCAAAACTAAAGTAACTATTCAAAGTCTGGACTCACTTTACTAACTTAATTATTCACCTCATAATAGGTTAGTTGTGAGATATATTTAGCATAATTCTAAAAAATTATATTTATGCTAAAATTCCAGTCTCAATCATAGCCTTTTTCAGGCGTTCTGTATGTGCAGGCTCTAACTGCGTCAGCGGAAGTCTTACGTTACCGCCGTAAAATCCCATCAGCTCTAATGCCTTCTTTACAGGGATTGGATTCACTTCACAGAAAAGGGAATGAATCAGTTCAAGATATTTAATCTGTAATTCACGACTCTTTTCTACGTTACCTGCAAAATATTCTGCACAGATATTATGTGTATCTTCTGGCGCTACGTTAGAAAGAACAGAAATAACACCCTTACCACCGATAGATAACATTGGCACAATCATGTCATCATTACCAGAATACATATCAATATCTCCCTGTGTATCGTACATAATCTGTGTTGCAAAAGCAATGTCTCCTGTTGCTTCCTTTACACCAACGATGTTATCTACATCTTTTACTAATTTTGCAATTGTAGCAGCTTCTAACTTACAGCCTGTTCTGCTTGGTACATTATAAAGAATGATTGGTAAATCTGTATGTTTTGCAATATCTGTATAATGAGCAATCAGACCGTTCTGTGTTGCCTTATTGTAGTAAGGAGTTACTACAAGCGCTGCGTCTGCCCCTGCATTCTGCGCCTGCTTTGTGAGGTAAGATGCAGTATCTGTGCAATTAGAACCTGTTCCTGCAATTACAGGAACTCTCTTATTCACACGGTTTACGCAGTAACGAATTGCTGCGATATGTTCTTCATGACTTAATGTAGAAGCCTCTCCAGATGTTCCACAAACGATAATCGCATCTGTCTTGTTCTCTATCTGGAAATCTATAAACTTCCCAAAACTCTCATAATCAATATTGTAATTCTCATCAAATGGAGTTGCGATTGCAACACCTGCTCCTGTAAAAACAGCCATACTTATCCTTCCTTTCTCTAATCTAAGAATGCATTACTAGAAATTCCCCTGTGCTAATATCTCCGGGGTCTTTTCTTTCTCTCTTTGGATTGAATAGACACAGTCCGCAATCTCCCTCACTTCATCGGGGAGATTCCTTCCCGTAAGTATCAAGTCCATGGAATCTTTTTTCACTGCAATTAAATCCATCAATTCCTCAATGGTAATTATATTGTAATCAACTAATCCAAAGATTTCATCGAGAATCAGCAAATCACACTGTCCGGTATCAAGAACCTTTCTGCTATATCCAAGAGCGTTCTTAATATTGAGCATTTGCTCCTGCTTTTCCTTCGGGCTTAAATCAGAATACCCACATGCCGCCTTTTCAAAGCGGAAAATCTGAAGCTCCGGCTCAAGCTTTTTTAAGAAATCAAGCGTATCAGAATGCTTTTTCTTGAGAAACTGCACCATGATAACCTGCTTTCCTACACCTGCTGCACGAATGCCAAGTCCAAGAGCCGCTGTGGTCTTTCCTCTTCCATTGCCGTAATAAACCTGTATACTTCCGTCCATTTTCTGACCTTTCATCCTGATTATATTTGTTGATGTTTTGCAACATCATACCATAAATCATTACAAAAATCTACTGTTCTCCAAACATTCTTACTTCTTCGTCTCTGCCAAACACCTGAAAACCGTCAAATCCCTGTTCTTCTAATTTATTAAGGAACTTACCAAGTTTCTTTGGTTTGATGTATAATGCTGTCTTATAAGTTTTGCGGAGTTCTTCTGCATAACGGATAGCATCTGCAACCTGATCCTCTTCATAAATTAAGACAACTTTTTTCTGTTTTTCTGTATTGTAAGATTCTTTTTCCATGAGAATACTGTAAATTCTCTCAAAACCAATGGAAAATCCTACTGCCGGAATCTGTTCTTTTAAGAACTTTCCGATTAAGTTATCGTATCTTCCACCGCCAGCAATAGAGCTGTTAAAATCTAAGGATTCTACTTCAAATACTGTTCCTGTATAATATCCCTGTCCACGAACTAAGGTCATATCATATTCTGCAACATATTTGCCATCAGCGAGCGCATTAGAGGTATCAATAATATATGCGAGAGAATCTACATATTCACTGTTTTTGCAGATTTCTTTTACATAGTCAAGTGTAAATGGTGCATTGGAAAGAAGTTTCATGAATTCTGCGATAACTGCCTTATCAAATCCCTTCTCTGTTAATTCTGCCTCGACACCTTCTGCCTTGATCTTATTTAACTTATCAAAAGAAATACATACGCTGTCTAACTGGTCTTCCTCAAATCCTACAGACAAAAGAATTTCTCGTAAAATTCTTCTATCATTAATTTTTACCTTAAAGTTATTAATACCAATATTAAGAAGAGCCTTTGCGGTTGTGTGGATTAACTCAATTTCACAAGTAGAAGAATCAGATCCAAGAATATCAATATCACACTGGATAAACTCTCTCAAACGGCCTTTCTGTGGACGTTCTGCACGATATACTCTATCCATCTGAATCACCTTAAATGGCTGTGGTAAAGATGCACGATTATTCGCATAATAACGACTCAGTGGTAATGTAAGATCATAGCGGAGTCCCATATCTGCAATATTATCTGGATTCTGGCTTGCGATTGCTTTCTTTAACTTCTCCCCTCTTTTCATTACTTTGAAAATAAGATTTAAGTTATCTCCACCCTCGCTCTTATCAAGATTCTCAATATCCTCGATAATTGGAGTTGCAATTCTTTGGAAACCAGCCTGCTCATATGTCTCACAGATTTTCTTCTGTAAATAGTTTCTAAGCTCAGCCTGCGCTGGTAAATAATCATTCGTACCTTTTACTGGTGTTATCTTCATTTTCGTTTTCCTTTCTATACTTTTATTCTTACTTGTTCTACATTATATCATATGATGTGACTATTCAGAAACCAAAACCAAAACGTATCTTTGATTCTATTTTTATTCCCGCGGTTACCCTCCTATATAAATTTTAAAAATGTATTTATCCATAATTATCTATAATAGATATAATTCATATCCCTGCCAAACAGCAATCTGACTGCAAGTAACCATAATTCACTTATTTACCAAAAATCCATATGACTCTGAAAGTTACATAATGATAAACCAAAGGACTGCTCAAAACGAACAGTCCCTTATAATTTAACCTATATTTCCCGAATCTGCAACCTTCCTTTCAAGGTTTATTCCATCATCAATATATTCCATCTTATTTACAGAAATTTCATATGCTACTCTGCTAACCACATTATTCTCTCCTACGCGCTTCTGATATTCTCTGCTCTGAATTCTTCCCCATAGCTGAATTCGGCTTCCTACTGAAAGATTTCCTGCATATCTGGCATTACGTCCCCAACATATACATGGAATATAATCCGACTTGCCATATGCTCTGTTCACCGCCAGAAGTACGTCCGCGATCTCTCTTCCTAACGGTGTTGTTCTATATACTGGCTCCTTGCAGATATATCCATCAAGAAAAATCATATTAGGTTTTCTATTTTCTACCGAGTCTATTAATTCCAGTTCTCTTACAAACAAAGATAAAACAAGGTGATTGCGATTATTTTCATGCTTATTATAAGATCTGAACTGGCCACGAGCTTCTAAAAACTGGCCGATATGAGACTGGCTCACATCAATAAGACGTTCTGAGACCAGCAGTGGAATAATATCACTTGAATGACTGAGTCTGCTCACTTTTAATTTTACAAAATAGAAGCCTTCGCCAAAAACCTCATGGCTAAATTCAAAATCAGAGATAATTTCTCCTGCAACTACTGCCTGGTTATTTTTTAAAATTTTTTCTGTCATGTTTACTCCTCCCCTGTATGTAGCAGATTCTGTATATGTTATTTACTTTATATATACTCACTTTAAAAAAAAATAATTCCTTTTTATTTAAATTCCCTAATAATTTCTGCTATCTTTTTTCATATTCTTTATAGATTTTTTATAGATTAAAATTATTTCTTTCTATTTATTTTTCTGTTTATTTTCCTTTTTATTTCGTATTTTTTATTGTGTCTTTTCTTTCTTTGTGCTAGAATAACCTAGTTTAAACGTCAATATACGGTTATAAATTGGTTCATTCCACAAGTGATGAGCAATTTATACTTTACACTTTTAGAAAGAAGGCAATTTATGAAAATCTCAAGAGAAGATGTCCGTAACGTGGCAATCATTGCTCACGTAGACCACGGAAAAACTACTCTCGTCGATGAACTCTTAAAGCAGAGCGGTACTTTCCGTGCCAACCAGGAAGTCGGCGAACGCGTTATGGATTCCAACGATATTGAAAAAGAAAGAGGAATCACAATTTTATCTAAAAATACAGCCATCCACTACGAAGGAGTAAAAATCAACATCGTTGACACTCCTGGCCACGCAGACTTCGGTGGTGAAGTAGAACGTGTATTAAAAATGGTTGATGGTGTAATTCTTGTTGTCGATGCATTTGAGGGTCCAATGCCACAGACAAAGTTTGTAACAAAAAAAGCCTTAGAATTAAATCTTCCATTCATCGTATGTATTAATAAAATTGACCGTCCGGAAGCTCGTCCAGAAGAAGTTATGGATGAAGTATTGGAACTTCTTTTAGAGTTAGATGCAGACGATGAACAGTTAGACAGTCCTTTTGTATATGCATCTGCTAAATCCGGTATTGCCATGCTTGAATTAAGCGAAAATGGTACAGATATGAAACCGTTATTCGAAACCATTATCAAGCATATCCCAGCTCCAACTGGTGACCCTGATGCAGATACACAAATTCTTATCAGTACAATCGACTATAATGAGTATGTTGGCCGAATCGGTATCGGTAAAGTAGAGAATGGTTCTATTCGTGTTAATCAGGATGCTCTCCTTGTAAACCATCATGATCCATCCGTAAATAAAAAAGTAAAAATCAGCAAGCTTTATGAATTTGATGGTCTTAATAAAGTAGAAGTAAATGATGCTACTGTTGGTTCTATCGTTGCTATTTCTGGTATTGCAGATATTCATATCGGTGACACAATCTGCTCACCTGATCATCCAGAACCTATTCCATTCCAGAAGATTTCGGAACCTACAATTGCTATGCAGTTCCTTGTAAACGACAGTCCACTCGCCGGTCAGGAAGGTAAGTTCGTAACTTCCCGCCACATCCGTGACAGACTGTTCCGTGAACTTAACACAGATGTCAGTCTGCGTGTTGAGGAGATGGAAAATACTGATTCTTTTAAGGTATCTGGCCGTGGAGAACTTCATCTTTCTGTCCTTATCGAAAATATGCGCCGTGAGGGTTATGAGTTTGCTGTAAGTAAAGCCGAAGTTCTTTACCACACAGATGAAAATGGTAAAAAGTTAGAGCCTATGGAAACTGCTGTTATCGATGTTCCAGAAGAATTCTCCGGTGTTGTTATCGAAAAGTTAAGCCAGCGTAAAGGTGAACTTCGTAATATGTCCATGTCTGGTACTGGTTCTACCCGTCTGGAATTCTCCATTCCTTCCAGAGGACTAATTGGATATCGTGGCGACTTTATGACAGACACAAAAGGAACAGGTATCATCAATACATTATTTGAGGGATATGGCCCATATAAGGGAGACATCCAATACAGAAAGCAGGGTTCCTTAATTGCTTACGAATCTGGTGAAACAGTTACTTATGGACTTTTCAGCGCACAGGAACGTGGTACATTATTTGTAGGGCCTGGCGAAAAAGTATACTCTGGTATGGTTATCGGTCAGAATGGTAAAACGGATGATATCGAGGTAAATGTATGTAAAACAAAGAAACTTACAAACACTCGTGCTTCAGGTTCTGATGATGCCTTAAAGTTAAGCCCTCCTAGAATCTTAAGCCTGGAACAGGCATTAGACTTCATTGATACTGACGAACTTCTTGAAATCACACCAAAGAACATTCGTATCAGAAAGAAAATTCTTGACCCAACTGCCCGTTACCGTGCAAAGAGAAACGGAAAAGCTTAATATATTCATTTATAAAACAAGCTATTATCTATACTCCAGAAGATATATATATTTCTTATCTTCTGGAGTATTTTTATGTAAGAAAAATATTCTTTATATTTTATCTTATATTACACAAACCACATCCTATTCTACGCTTTGTGAAATATCTGGTAATTGAATCGCTGGGGATCCCAACTAATTTTTTAAAATACAATCACTTCTCCATCCACTGTACCAAAGTACACTTCTTCCCCTTCCTGTGTCATCACACGTCCACTTGTCGCTTCTGTAATCTTCTTCTTTAACTTCTCTTTATCTGATTCCGGAAATAAAGCATGAATAATAACCTTATCCGTATATTCTGTATCTTCAGTAAGCACTTCATTTTGCGCTAACATATATTGTAGTTTTCCTAAATCTGTATAATCCATGGCTATATCCACTCTTCTTCCTGGAATCTTCTCTACAATATCAGAATTCTCAATACCTGCTCTTGTAGCATCTGTATACGCCCTTACAAGTCCTCCTGTTCCAAGCAGCGTTCCCCCAAAATATCTGGTTACTACCACAACAATATTGTGAATCCCACTTCCAGATATTACCTCCAAAATAGGCTTACCTGCTGTTCCACTTGGTTCCCCATCATCGCTGCATCTTGTTGTCACCTGTTCAGTTCCTACAGAAAATGCAGAGCAATTATGCCTGGCATCCCAGTACTTCTTCTTCATCTCTTCTATATAAACCTGTGCTTCTTCTACAGTTTCTACACTCTTTATATTAGCAATAAATCTTGATTTCTTCTCTACAATCTCTCCGCTTCCCCCGCGGTAAACTGCCTTGTGCCTAATCATAAGACACCTCCTATTCCCTATAATATAATTTTAATATTAATATTTTAATTATACCATAGAAGAATATCTCAGTGGTACCTTTTCTTTCTCTTATTCTATCTCATCCTATTCTACAAAGAAAACATATATGACATAATACTATAGATACAAGATTTACAATAAATGAAATCTTATGCCGATTCTTTCCTTCCCATATAAAACGCACTTTTCCAGTCATCAACAATCTCATTAAGTGATACTGGCATAACTTCCCCTTGAACCATCTTTTCAAAAAATGCCATAGACTCCTCTAACGATTCAGAAAAACCTTTAACCTGAGCTGTATCTTGTGCTTCCCATCTTTCCTCTTCATCAGTCCATACAAATTGTTCTGTTATAATTCCATAATATATTCCTTCTCCCTCTTCTTTTGGAAATCCATTCGATACAAGCGTATATCTCAACAAATATCTCTTACAATCTCCCTCAACCCTTCTTTCGTTTTTAAGTATTCTTTCCATATTTCTTAATTCCTTTCTAACAAAAACCTTTATTTGTTTCTGTGTTTATGGCATTATTATACCAGAATAAGAAAAATTTGGAATGGAATTATTTGTAAACGACAGATATTTTTTATATTTAGTTTTTGCATAATACTATCTTAAATAAATGGTTTTATTTTATATTTAAGCAATTAATTATCTGTACTAATCCACAAAAATCTGGTATCCTATAGATTTTTATCCATTTTATAACATTTATCCATCATTTTTCTTTTATAACAAGACTTTTCTTGCTTTTATTCTACTCAAACTAGAATTTATACTTTTTAAGGATTTTATTCCATAATTATACTTTTTATAATTAACACACCAGAGCGTGTTTGAAAAATGCTTTCTGCAAAATGTGCGTCACAATTTGCAGGAATGATTTTTCAAACATGCTCTAGACTTTTATTTGACAAAAAAGCTTTACAACAGTATAGTAATTTTAAATAAATGAAATTTCGCAAAAAAATATCTGAACTATTTCCGTTATTTTTTTGTAATAGAAAGGTACTTTTATGACAATTAAAGAAGCAAGAACAAAAACAAATCGCCCCGCTGAAGAAATAGCAAAACTTCTCGGTTTCCCACTAAAGACATGGTTGGCATGGGAAGAAGGAGAACGAAAACCACCACAATATATTGAGCAGCTCATTTTAGAACGCCTAGAGAAAATGAATAAATCCTGATTTGCGCAG
>NZ_ACEP01000131.1 GCF_000173975.1 Anaerobutyricum hallii DSM 3353 | reverse complement strand
TAGAAGAAGATAGTTTGTGTGTGGTTTTGAAGGTATATGATATAAAAAAGAGCCAGCAAAGTGATTTGCACTTTGCTGGCTCTTTTTGTTTAGTTTAACAGGCAAAGCTGACTCAAAAAGATACATACTCCATATCTGTGACTTTAGTTGCTGCAGGTTGAATGTTAGCCTACCTGTTCACATCCAAACCGCCGCAACTAAAGTCACAAATATAGGGGCTATGACTCTTTTTGGGAACGTCAACTTTGCCTGCAGCAAACTCCTATTTAATCAATCCACAGATTTCTTTGGCCGTTTCACTATGATTCATCGTATAGATATGCACATAATGCATCCCCTGTTCTGCCAGATCGTTAATCTGCCTTGCTGCATATTCAATTCCAGCCTTTCGCATATCCGAAGGATTCTCCCCGTAAGTTGCGATTAAATCAGAGAGTGCCTTTGGAATGCTGGCACCGGACAGATTGATAGTGGTGTTGATCATTTTCGCGCTGGTAATTGGCATGATTCCTGCATGGATAGGAACAGTGATTCCTTTCTGGTCAGCTGCATCCATAAAGCGGTAAAAAGCATCATTATCAAAGAAAAGCTGACTGATTAAAGCGTCAGCGCCCTGCTCTACTTTGTGTTTGAGCCAGTGAAGGTCTTCTTCCATAGATGGTGCTTCATAATGCTTTTCCGGATAGCAGGCAGCAGCAACACGGAAGCCAGCTTTCTTTAAAATTGGGATGATTTCAGAGGGGTGTTTATACTGACGGTTTGCAAAATCTTCCTCACTCATATCAAATGGTTTATCCCCACGAAGAGCAAGTACACTGTGGATTCCAGCATTTTTGAAATTTTCGATTGTGGATAAAAGTTTATCCTCTGTTAGGGCCGCACAGGTAAGATGTGCGATGGAACGGATACCCAGTTCATTTTCAATGTGGGAGGCGATTTCAGCAGTTTTTTTGCTGTTACTTCCACCAGCACCATAGGTGCAGCTTATAAATTCTGGATGTAATCCTTTTAATTCATCAAGTGTCTCATATAATCCCGGAAAGTCTTCCCATTTCTTAGGAGGAAAAACTTCAAAAGATAAAGAAAGCGTTTTTAAAATATCTTGTGGGTTTGTCTGCATTGTATTCATAAAATTAATTCCTTTCTATAATAAGCTTAATTACATCTTGCAGAAAGCATTTTTCAAACACGCTTCAGCCCTGCTGACGTATCTTTATATGCTTAGATAGAAGGCAAGATGCCAATTCATGTTCACATTTTAACCTTACTTACTTATCTTTATACTTTAAAATTCTTATATGATAAAGTATAGATAAAAATGGATATCTGTTCTCTTCTTTTTCAAAATGTTTAAAGTATATTGCAATCTGTTGCTTTTTCCCGTTGATATTTTACCCTTTTTTGTTAGAATTATCAAGAAAGTGCCAACTAATCCCATGAACTGTCCAATTTTTTCATAGAATGTTCAAAATGGGTATGATATAATGTTCACATAGGAGTACATTTACGCCAATTTTTGGTGAGATGTCATTATTATGAGTGTAATGATGAATATAAATAAGAATTAAAGGAGCTGACATTATGGATATCAAAGAATTATTACCAAAGGACACAGAAGGAAGATTACGTATTATTCAGGAGACTGTGCCTGGAAGACAGATTACACTGGCTCATGTTATTACAAGCCCTAAGCCAATCGTATATCGTAAGTTAGGACTGAACCCAGATATCGATTTTGATCGTTCTGCGATCGGTATCATCACAGTTACCCCAAGTGAATCTGCTGTAATCGGTGCAGATATCGCTATCAAGAGTGGAGACGTTTATCTGGGATTCGTAGACCGTTTCAGCGGTACTTTAATTCTGACAGGACGTATTTCTGCAGTAGAATCTGCTGTTAAGGCTGTTATCCATTATTTCCAGAATGATTTAGGATATGCTACATGCCCTGTTACTAAGAAGTAGAATAGGAATCATGGATATATCATAGCAGCTAAGAAGTGGAATAGCAATCGTGATATAAACAGTAGTATGGCTGAATGCGATGAAAGCATGAAGAAGACGTGAATCGGGAAGACAGGGTGGTTATATGCGTAAAATAATGTTTGTTGGTCGTAGTGAATCAGGTAAGACTACGATAATGCAGGCGATGAAAGGTAAACCAATCACTTACCATAAGACGCAGTATGTGAATAACTTCGATGTAATTATCGATACACCAGGCGAGTACGCAGAGACGAAACAGTTATCAGGGGCGTTGGCAGTTTATGGATGTGAGGCGGATATCATCGGACTTTTAATGAGTGCGATTGAACCGTTTTCCCTTTATCCGCCGAATGTAGTATCTGTAAGTAACCGTGAAGTCGTAGGTGTTGTTACGAAATGTGACCACTGGGCAGCGAATCCGGAATTAGCGGCAGAGTGGCTACGTCTTGCAGGATGTAAGAAGATATTTTTTACCAGTGCGTATACAGGAGAAGGTATCGCCGAAATTTTAAGTTATCTCAAGGAACCTGTCGATGTCCTTCCGTGGGAAGTGGCGAAAGCAGAGTATGATAAACTTGGATTTGGTCCAGGCGAGAGTGAGAAACATACACTTAGAATATAAAATGAAAAGAGATGTTGCACTAGAGCGTGTTTGAAAAATGATTTTTTAAACACGCTCTAGAGTATTTTTTAAATACACTTTAAATATAGTGCAGCATCTTTTTGTTTAATGTACTCTCGGAGTCTTTCTAGCACAAAAAGACTCCGAGAGTACATTTTATAAAAAAGGAGAATTTTTATGATTGCAAACTCAAGATGTATCGCCTGCATTTTATCGAAACAGGAACGAAAAATACGGAAAAATTCAGACGAACAGAAGAAAAAAGAATACATACATAAAGTTTTAAAAATATTATATGAGTACGGCACAAAAGAATGTGCTCCAATGGTTGAAAAGCGCATCAAAGACATTTATAAAGAATACTATGAGGAAGATGTTGATTATGTTGCATTAAAGCATAGATATAATCAATATATGCTCGAAAAAGAAGAAGAAATCAGAGCACATATTCAAAAAAATAATGACATTGAAACCTGTATTAAATATGTCTGTGCCGGAAATTATATTGATTTTGGAGTGGCAAATAAAATTGATGATCAGTTATTGCAGGGACTTTTGGATAAAGTAAATGAATTGAAAATATCAAAAAAAGAAGTAGCATACCTTGAAGACGAACTTGCACAGGCCAAAACGTTACTTTACATCACAGACAACTGCGGAGAAATCGTACTCGATAAAATATTCATTGAAGAACTGCAAAATAAATATAAAAATCTTCAAATTACAGCAATGGTTCGAGGTGGAATAGCTTCCAACGATGCCACGATGGAAGATGCAGAAGAAATTGGCCTTACCAATGTCGTACCAGTCATCGGAAACGGAGTGGCGATCATGGGAACCGTCAAAGAACAGTTAAGTGAAGAAGCCAAAGAAAAGATACAAAATGCCGATATCATAATTGCAAAAGGCATGGGGAACTTTGAATCCATGTATCAGGAGGGAATGAATCCGTATTATTTACTTTTATGCAAATGTGAGCTGTATAAAGAAATTTTTGGAGTTGAAATGTTCCAGCCAATATTTTGTAAGGAAGAAAGACTTTGATTTGCCGCAGGCAAGGGAGAGCGTTTACTTTGCTGCGCAAACCAGAATCCAACTATTATGCTATCTGCCTATCAAAAATCCAATTTAATATACAACTTGTACATTGAAAGAAAATGGGCGAAAATTTTATAATATTTTTAACAGTTAGATAGAAAATACAAAATAGTTCCAAGGATGGACATCTCCTTGGGACTATTTTGCAATAAGGGACTTGTATAACAGCAGGTTTTATATGTTTATATAATAGAAAGGAAGGCATTGTAATAAAGTTTAAAGAAATTAATCCATCACCACGTACATTGATGTTTCGATAAATAACTTGCCTGCTATTCCAGAGCATTTTTTTAACACGCTCTGGCGACCTGCACTGACTTCAGACAACGATGATCTTACATCACCGCAATCAGTCGGCTTGTCGAAAATACATTACTTTCTCTATTAGAACATATTTCCTCTTTTTTGACAAGAAAGCCAAAAAGGAAAAGATTTTTTGAAAACAGGGAGATAAATCCATAAAATGTACCTATCGTGCAGCAGAATTATTCATACAGGGCACAGCTCCAGACTTGATACATTAAATGGACTGGCAGCTGGATTAAAGATGATAAAAGCAATGGGACAGAAATAACAGAACAAGAATAATAAAACTTAGAAATAACAAAACAAGAATACCAGAACAAAAATAATGTAATAGCTACGATAGGATAAAATAGTAGGAAAGGATGAAAAAAATGAGCATATGGACTTGGCTAGGAGCCGTTTTTCCGATTTTATTTCTGTTCCTCATGATGAGCGTATTTCACATGAAAACAGAACGTGCGGCATTTTTGGGAATTATCTGTGCAATGATTTCCGCAATTCTTATCGGAAAATCAACTCCGCAGATTGTTACGATGGATTTAGAAAAAGGAGCATTTAGTGCACTCAATATTTTGATTGTAATCTGGCCGGCAGTATTCCTTTATGAAATGATGGAATTTGCCGGTGTATTTCAGTCAATTAAACAAATGCTTCAGAAAAAAACACAGGATGAATTGGTAATGGTTCTGTTAATCTGCTGGCTGTTTTCAAGCTTTTTACAGGGAATCACGGGCTTTGGAGTACCCGTTGCCGTTTGTGCACCGATTTTAATTGCACTTGGTGTTCAGCCATTATGGTCCGTCATAATCACCCTTTTAGGACATGCCTGGGCAAACACTTACGGAACCTTTGCCTTAGCGTGGGATGCCCTCATCACACAGTCAGAAACACAGAAAATATTTGAGACAAAATGGCTTGCCGGCTTATTACTCCTTGGAGTCAATTTCGCAGGAGCCTTACTTATTAGCTGGCTTTATGGAAAAGGAAAAGCTCTTCGGCACATCCTTCCATTTCTTCTGATTATTAGTCTCGTACAAGGCGGCGGACAGCTCATTGTAAGCTTTACTAACTCTGCCATCGCAGCGTTCATCCCAACCACACTCGCACTCGTAGTCGGATGGCTCATACTTAGTGCAGGATTTTATACGAAACCGTGGAAAATGGATTCAAAGCTTATGGTGAGACGGGAAAATGAAGAAATAGAAAAGCAGCTCAATAAAACAATCACGACAGAACAATTAGTAGAAGTAAAAGAAAATAGTTTTAATAAACCAATAACTAACGGACAGGCAATATTTCCATTCATCATTTTAGCAGCGATTTCTGTAATCGTCCTGTTAATAAAACCGATACATGAAGTAATGAATCAGACCATATTTGCCCTGTCATTCCCACAGATAGAGACAGGGAGAGGATTCATCGTAGAGGCAACCGACAGCTATGGCGCAATCCATATATTCACCCATGCGGGATTCGTCCTTTTACTTACCGTAATTGTTACACTCTTTTTATACTTGCAAAAGGGATATCTGGATAAGCAGAAAATAAAATCCATTATTACAGCAACTTTGAAAAAAATTATTCCGACTTCCCTCGGAATCTTATTTCTCATTGTAATGTCGCAGGTATTAAAAGGAAGCGGTATCATGCAGCTCATCGCACAGGGAGTAACACAGTTAACTGGCAAATATTATAGCTTTGCAGTACCATTCCTCGGTTTGTTAGGGGCTTTTGTAACCTCATCAAACACTTCCTCAAATATTCTGCTCGGAAGCTTCCAGAAAACTGCTGCAGATATGATTTCCGTAAATGAAGCCGCTATCCTTGCAGCACAGACCGCCGGAGGAGCTATCGGTACAGTAGTTGGGCCTTCCACTATCCTTCTGGGAACGACAACTGCGGGTTGTGAAGGGAAAGAAGGAGAAGTCTTGCGCTTCATGTTACCAATAGTCCTCGTAGAAGCCGCAATAACGGGGATAGTGATTACTGTTTTAATTCATTAGATAAACTATAGACGAAGCCATTGCCCCCAATAAGGCATATTTGTGATTTTAGTCGCGTCGTGTTGAATGTTCGCTCTATTCGCTCGCATCCAACACTTGCTCCGAGACCACAAATATGCCTTATTGGGGGCAATAGCTTCTATGCTGTGGCTAGAGAAGGTGAATTAAACAGGGGAGATTTGGGGACAGAAGCTGATGTCTTCTGCTTACTCGAGAATGAGAGCGTCTCTTTGCCTGCGGCAATCCAGAATTTAAATTATAACATATGTGCTCGAAGTTCTTCTGCACTCATCTGTGATAACATTGCCGGAGCAATATCAAATACGCTTCTTGCACCACATTCTCCCTTCTTAGAAAGCCTGTGAGCAGCACGGGCATAAGCAACGAGAACGCTTCCTGTAAATTCTGGATTAGAATCAAGTTTTAAGGAATATTCAATAACATGTTTGTTACCTTCACAGCCTGTCTCACCAGTACGGATAACGAATCCGCCGTGAGGCATCTTGCTGTGATTTGCCTTTAATTCTTCTTCTGTGATAAATGTTACAGTTGTATCATAATCGGAGAAGTAGTTCGGCATTGTCTTGATTGCATTTTCAATAGCTGCCTTGTCAGCTCCTTCTTCAGCTACAACGTAGCACTCTCTTAAATGTTTCTGTCTTGTGGTAAGTTCTGGTTCACTTCCGCTTCTAACCTGTTCTACAGCATCCTCAATAGGAACGGTGTACTGGATTGCATTTTTAACACCATCAATACGGCGGATAGCATCGGAATGTCCCTGGCTTACACCTTTACCCCAGAAAGTATAAGTACTTCCCTGTACAAGAATAGATTCAGCATAAAGACGGTTTAAAGAGAACATTCCCGGATCCCAGCCTACAGAAATAATGCTGATGTTATTTCCCTCTTTTGCAGCCTTGTCTACATTTGCAAAATACTCAGGAATCTTTGCGTGTGTGTCAAAGCTGTCAATTGTGTTAAAAGAAGCAGCAACTTCCGGTCCGATTACTGGAAGATCTGTAGCAGAACCACCACAGAGAATCATTACGTCCACTTCCCCCTTCATAGATACCATATCATCAAAATGCTTTACAGCAGCTCCTTCTGTCTGGATAGATACCGTAGCAGGATCTCTTCTTGTAAATACAGCAGCTAATTCCATATCATCATTACGTTTAATAGCCTGCTCTACACCGCGGCCAATATTACCATAACCTACAATACCAATTTTGATTTTGTCCATTGTATTTTACCTCACTTATTATTTTTTCGGTTCAATTATAACATAAAGGGTGGCAGAATTAGAAGAAAAAAGTGTTTTTCGCATAAATTATTTCATTAGGTTTATAATAATTTTACATAAAATATAAATAAAAGGGGACAGGGAAATGAAGTATATTTTAAAGCGGGAAATGCTTGTATGTTATGAAAAAGTTCTTATAGAAGAGGAAAAAAGTCAGGCAACGATAGAAAAATATATGCGAGATGTTCGAAAGTTTTTTCAATATGTAGAAGAAATGGGGAAAAAGGAAGGCATCACAAAAGAAATCGTACTTTCTTATAAAAGAAGTCTGATAGAAGAGTATGCACCTTCCAGTGTAAATTCTATGTTAGCGTCACTCAATCATTTTTTTAAAGTAAATCATTGGTATGAATGTATTGTGAAATCATTGAAAATACAGCAGAGAACTTTTCGGGCAAAAGAAAGAGAACTGACAAAAGAAGAATATTACAGATTATTGCGGGCGGCACAAAAAGAAGGAAAATATCGTTTGTATTGTATTCTTCAGACAATATGCGGAAGCGGAATCCGTGTCAGTGAATTAAAATATATTACGGTAAAAGCAGTAACGCGAGGCAGGGCAGTTATATTTATGAAAAATAAAACAAGAACGATATTATTACCGCCAAAGCTTTGTCGCTTGTTGAAAGACTATTGTAAACAAGAAAAAATAACTTCGGGAATGATTTTTATAACACGAAGAGGAAATCCTGTGGACCGAAGTAACATTCTCCATGAAATGAAAAATTTGTGCGGGACAGCAGGAGTCGAAAGAGAAAAAGTATTTCCGCATAATCTAAGACATCTATTTGCTTACACATATTATAAAGCAGAAAAAGATATTGCACATCTGGCAGATATATTGGGACATTCAAGTATCAACACAACGAGAATTTATACGATGGGAAGTGGAGAGGAGGAAATGAAACAACTATCCAATCTGGGCTTGATTGTACGATGTGGATAAAAATATAATGAAATAAAAATTTAATATAAATAAAAAAACCACATAATGCTTATTATGCGGTAAAAACTATTAGACATATCTGCTCTACTTGCTTACATATTATATCATAAAATTAGAAAAAATCAATCTTTTTGTAATAAATAATTGTATACAGATAAAAAAAGGTGCAAAAAGACAACTGACAAAAATTTTGAAAATCAGTCAGGTTGTTTTTCGCGCCTTTTTTCTTGCGCTTATTGATAAAATTTTTGTTTTGCTGGAGCATTTTTCAAACACGCTCTAATGAAAAGAGCCGTTTTTACCGCATAATAAGCATTATGTGGTAGGTAAAGAATTGCATAATGAAGGTGCTGCGTGAGAAGGAATATCATATGTTATTTTCAAAAATGCATCTTTCCCCGCTATTTTTGGAAAGGCATTTGATAGAGACAGACAGAATGCGTCCCCAAGGCATATGTCTGTTGATAGATGTCAGGTGTTTTTCAGAAATGAAAGCAACTTTCCCCGCTGTTTTTGAAAAATATCTGACAGGGCAGGCAGTACACATCCCCAAGGTGTCTGCCTGCCATTTTATTTTTGTAGAGGAATTTCAGAAAAGTATTTATAAGGGAAATATAAATCTGAATCCCGACCATTATGCCGGGCAGAGTAAGGAGGTTAAGTATGAAACATCATCATTCATCTGGGAAGTACAGATTATTAAAAAGGGTCATCATGATGTGCCTGTCTTTGATACTTGTCTGCAGCATGTCTATTTCGGCATTTGCGGTGAACCGTATCGGCCGGGCAGAGAATGAAACAACACAATCTGTGCAGATGACAGACAATCAAAAGGGCGAAGCTGCTGCAACCAGACAGAAATCGTCCGAAGCACAAACAAAAACGAGACAGGAAAACATGAAAAAATCGGATTCTGAATCGAAAACAAAAGACAATTCAGAAGAACAAAAGAAAGATTCAAAAGACGCAGACAACAAAGGAGCCAAAGAAAATAGCACAGAAAAAGATGCGAAAGAGGACTCCGAAAAGAACATTTCCAAGGAAGAGAAATCTACCAAAGAGGAAAAAAACACAGAGAAAAAGTCTGAAGAGACAACAGATGTATCCGAGGCAACAACAACGGCAGCGAAAGAAACAACAACAGAGGCTGCAGAGAAGAAGACAGAAGCCGTAACAGAAAAGACACCCGAAGGGAAAGACAGCAAAGAAGCAACAAGCGAGGAAAAGGCTGAGGAAGAGACACAGGCAGAGGATGATAAAAATAAAGAGATTGCGGTAACTAGTATTAGTGGACCTACGGAAGTGCAGGTTGGAAAGACGATTAGGTTAACGGGAACATCAGGTAGCTATGGATATTCTCATAGTTGGTCTAGTAGTAATAAAAATATAGCAACCGTAACAGGTAATGGTTCAACAGCAGAGGTTAAAGGAGTGGCTGTGGGGACTGTTACAATCACACATAGATATTCTTCCCAATGGAATGGTAATACACGAACAGAAACGTATCAGGTAAAAGTAACTAAATTTGCAGATAATTATAGCGGAGAAGCAGCTATATACTATCTCGCTAACCCAGCTGGTGATCCATGGACAAACGATACAGGAGCCTGGGCACCATCACAAGACACAAGTAATACTCTGGCAAATATTAGTACAAGTGGTGCAACCTGGGAGGATGGTCATGTAGACGATATTGTTTATGAAAATAAAAATATTAAATCAAATGTAGCAAGTTATATTACTTCATGGCCAGACGGTTCCAAAGGAAGTACCTGGACAGTAAAAGAAGGAGATAGTTCCACAGCAAGTTATTTTACATTTATATTAAATTCTATATGGGATAAGTATAAATCTTCAGTGGCAGCTGATTTAGGAATTGGAGCAGATCAATTACAGCAATCAGACATTAAGGAAATAACATTAACTCCACGTAAAATTTCAAGAGATAATGGTGGAACTCACCCATATCACATCGACTGTGCGCTCAGTATTAAAAGCACAAAAGTTTTTACTGCAAAGTTTTGGGTGAAGGAGCCAGGAGAGAGTAGTGAATATAGACAGATTGATGCGAAAAATTATTTAACAGGAAATCCTGTTGCTAGAACAACAAAAGCAACAATCGGTTCTACAAAAACAGTAAATGGTGTTACCTATGTCCTTGATGGCTGGTACCCAGAGAATGCCGAGGGTGGAGCTTACGGCAGTACAAAAATTGCAGATAATAGATGGAATAATTATATCCCATCAGCTGATGAACTGGCAAATGGTACAGTAAACTTTTACGCCCACTACAGTCCAACTACCACGTCCATTAAACTTAAAAAACTGGTAACAGGAAGTATGGGAGATAAGCAAAAGAAATTCCACTTTACTATTTCTATAGAAAAGGAAAATAAAAATGTAACATTTAAAGTTGGTAATACTTCTAAAACAGGTTCCGCAACAGTGGATTTAGCAAATGATGAGGAAAGTACTTTAACAGAAATTCCTGTCGGGGCGGATGTCAGTATTACAGAAGAGGATTATTCAGGAAGCGGATATACAACTTCTTACGTTATTGATAATGGAAACAGTGCGCTAGAAATAAAGGCCAATATATCCAATATACAGGCGAAAAATGATGTAAGTGCACATGAGATTGTATTTACAAATAATAAAGAAGCCATCCCAGACACAGGAATTACCTTAGATTCTCTTCCATTTATCGCATTACTTGCTCTTAGCATTGCAGGAGGAATCTTTTACCTGTTTTGCAGATATAAAAAGCGCTTTGTTTAAAAGGTGACAGCGATGGCAGAAAGACATAAAAGAGAGGCTAAATTAAATAGAGGGCGCAAAGCAAAAAATAAAGGAAGAGAAGTTTTGCCAAACACAAAAAAGAGTACTTCTACAGAGGTAATAAATCAGGAACATAAAGAAATAATCAAGTGGTTTCAGACAGTAAAGTTCCGCAGGACGCTATTTGGAGGCGTGGATGAGAATGATGTCTGGAAGAAGCTCCAGGAGCTGAACCAGCTTTATGAATCTGCGATTCGGGCAGAGCGGGAAAGATATAACATTTTGCTGACAGACCATGAAAAAACATATGAATCCCAGATTTATAAATATAAACAAGAACTGATGAAAAATGAGGGCACGACAGAGCAGACTGAGATGGACAATACAGAAAATGAAGTGCCACCAGAAACCAGAAATGAGGTGCGGAGGTGATGCGGACTGCAAAAAATATGAGCTGTTCCAAAATAATCCGCAGACGAAGAAGAGAAGCAGAGACCAGAAATGGTTACATACAGCTACTCGCAAGAATCATATTAGTAATCGTATGCGGCGGATTATTATTCACACAGGGATTTTTACTTATGAGAGCGCCGGACAATGGAATGTTCCCGGCAATCAAAGGCGGTGACCTGCTTATAGGATTCCGTTTACAGAGAAATTTCCTGAAAAATGATGTTGTTGTATACAAGGCAAATGGGAAACTGCAGGTAGGAAGAATACTGGGACAAGAAACAGATGTCATTACCATAGATGACACCGGGCAACTTCTTGTCAATGGAACTCCCCAAACAGGAGAAATCGCATTTCCTACATATGCAAAAAAAGGAATAAAAAAATATCCATATAGAGTGCCTAAAGGCTGTGTCTTTCTATTAGGAGATTACAGGACACAGACAAAAGACAGCCGCGATTACGGCCCAATTAAAATGGAGGATGTAAAGGCCAAAGTCATTACAGTACTCCGCAGGCGGGAACTCTAAATAAACTATCTATCTTGAATAAACTACCGAAAGGGGTTTAGAAATAACAAATTTACTTATTATATTAAGGAGGAAACATTATGAAAAGAGTAAAACGACTATTTGCATGTTTATTAGCACTGACAATGATGCTTGGGTTAAGTGCAACGGCGTTTGCAACAGAGACAGCAGAAAAAGTTCAGACACCTGCGAATGGAGGAACAGTTACATTTGAAAAAGAGTATAAATTAGTTGGAGAGGGAATTTCACCTGCAGAAACATTTGAGTTTAATATTGCAAAAGCAGGAGTAGAAAATGGTGGTGTGGATGCAGAAAAACAGGACATGCCAACTGTAGGAACAGCTGCTTATGCTCAGAATGGAGCAACAACAGCAGGTAATAAGAAAGAGGTTACAGTAGCATTACCAACTTATACAAGTGTAGGTGTATATTCCTATATAATTACAGAAAAAACAGGTACAACAGCAGGTGTTGCTTATGATAGCAAATCAGTTACAATGAAAGTTACTGCTGTTGACAATAATGGTACTATTGAGATTGCAGCAGTTAGCTTTACAAAAGCTGGAAAGAAACTTGCTGATAATGAAGCTGCATTCAACAATACTTATACAGCTAATAAACTTAGTATTAGTAAAACAGTAGCAGGTAATCTTGGTGATAAATCTAAATATTTCGATTTCACAGTAACATTAACAGGAAAAGAAGGAGAAGAATACTCTCTTCCGGCTACAATAACAGGTGGTTCCGATAAAAGTGGAAAAAAGGAAAATGTTGCAATCAGTGGAACAACAACATTCAAATTAAAACATGGTGATACAATCACAATTGAGAACTTGCCAGCAGGTGTTAGTTACAAAGTAGAAGAAGCAACTCCTTCAGATTATACAATGAATGCAACGGGTCAGGAAGGTACTATGGATGCAGAAGCTAAAACAGCAGCATTCACAAACACTAAAACTGGCGACATCGATACAGGCGTTTACTTAGACAACCTTCCATATATCTTAGTATTCGCAGGCGTATTAGCAATCGCAGCAGTATTCATTGTAAGAAGACGCAGATTCGAAGACTAATTATCAAAAGAATATAATAATATAAACGAAGTAATACTAGAGCGTGTTTGAAAAATAAAAGTTATACAAAACACAAGAGTTATTACTGCTTGTTGATACTGAAAATATCAAAAATAAATATTATTTATATCATAATTGACATATTTTAAAGACATATATGCAGTATATAATAATTGATTTTGGCAATATAAATAACTTTAAATATTTTTCAAACACACTCTAGATAAAGAAACATTTTAACAAAAATATGCTGTAGAAAGGAGGTGGCTGTATGGATGTTTCAAGAATATTTTTAAAAACAGCCAACTCTCTTCTCAGCGCAGTGATTGTGCTATTTCTTGTTGTTGCGGGAGCCTACTCTGCATATGCCCTCTGGGACAATATGCAGGTGTATGCTTCTGTAGATGATATACAGTCGCAGTTGTTGAAATATAAACCGACACCGGGCGAGGATAACGGCCCGACATTTGAGGAACTTCGGGCAATTAATCCAGATGTATGTGCCTGGATTACATTAGATGGAACAAAGATTGATTATCCGGTTCTTCAGGGAGAAGATAATCTTACCTACATCAATAAAGATGTATATGGCAACTTTGCTCTGGCAGGAAGTATATTTCTTGATTCTAATTGTGACCGGTCATTTCAGAAAAAGTATTCGCTGCTATATGGTCATCATATGGCAGAACATAAAATGTTTGGTGATCTTGACTTATACGAAAAGCAGAAATTTTTTGATAAGAACCAGACAGGAACTCTTGTCCTGCCCGACCGTTCTTATAAACTTGAAATTTTTGCATGCATTAAAACTTCTGCGAATGAGGATAACATTTTCATTCCTCAAAAATGGCAGAAAAGCACAGATGGTCTGCTGAAATATGCAGAAAAGAGTGCAAAGTATATTCATCAGGATACAATGAAAAAAATAGGAACTTCAAAAGACTTTTCACAGATTCTTGCCATGTCAACCTGTTCGTCAGATTACACAGATGCAAGAACCGTTATTCTGGCGGTAATGAAGCCTTATTCGCCGGAGAAGTAAGGAGGAGATCAAAACGAAAATAAGAAAAATTCCGGCAGTGTTATTGCTTGTAGTTTTGTGCCTGGCAGTTTTTCCGATTTCTACTTTTGCAGCAGACGCTGTTCAAGTACAAATTCCTGTCAGTATACAAACCTCAGGTGAGACACCTTCTCCGGAGGAAAACTATACGGTTGAGCTTCAGGCAGTGGACGATGCACCGATGCCGTCAGAAAATGTATTGGAGATTAGTGGAAGTGGTAAAGCATTTTTTTCACCAATTCAATATACAACTCCCGGCATTTACTATTACACCATTACACAGCAGTCTGGCACACACAAACGTGGGCATTACGACCAGACAGTTTATTATGTAAAAGTTTCCGTAACAAATGGGGAAAATGGTAATTTGGAGACTGTGATAGCTGCGCATACGGATGCAGATATGACCGATGCAAAATGCGATATTACATTTACAAATTACTATAAACCTATAAAGAAAACATCGGAAAGCACAACAGAAACGATACCAACTACGAAGAGAAAGCCTGAAACAAAACCAGGCAACAAAACTTCAATAAAGAAAAGTAAAAATAAAGTAAAAACAGGTGACAATAGCAATGCGACCCTGTTTGCCATTTTACTTCTCGTTTCAGGAACAGGATTGCTGATTATCGCAATCTCACGTTACCGGGAAAAATACCATAAGTAAACAAAACAGGACAGAGATTATTTTCAAATATGCTCTAGAAAATAGTCTCTGTTTTTTGTTGCCTTAAAAAAGTAAATTGCTTTTATTTTTTCAGAAATCACTTTGAAATAAAAGAATCATGTCATAAAGTCAACGCAATAACGTGATTGTGATGCAATACAAAAAAGAAACCGGCCACTGGTCGGTTTCGAGAGAGGAAAGTATGAAAAAAATCTATCAAAAAAATTTGTTATTGTTTTTTTGATGTCTCTATAATACTCAGAATTTGTGAACAGTCTGTGAGGAAAAAATAACGATAATCTGACGAAAAACGAAAGGAAATGTTTTGTTGTAAAGATTAGATGTAATTTTTCAGTATTTCTATTGGTGTTTCGGGAGAAAGAATCTCGTTACTGTCAGGCAGATGGAGGAGCCAGTCGTGAAAGGCTTTTGAGCATTCGACAAATTATTTTCTATGTGTTACTATGAAAATATTGTAAAACAAGTATTATGGATAACATGAGGGGTACAAGTCATGAGCCAGAAAATTAATACAAATGAGTTCCTTAAAAATGTGAGAATAGGACTTTGGCGGATTGAAGTTGAAGAAGGGAAATTACAATGAATCTTCTAAGTAATGCTGTCAAATATACACCAGAAGGTGGGACGATACATTTCACTATCAGGGAACTTCCGTATGAAAGAGAAGGCTATGCCTTATTCCAGACCGTAGTTGAAGATACAGGAATCGGAATCAGCAAAGAATATATCCCTCATCTATTTGAAGCATTTAGCCGTGAAAAAAGTTCATCAGAAAGCGGTATTATAGGAACCGGACTTGGCCTTCGGATTGTTAAAAAGTTTGTAGATTTGATGGAGGGAAGCATTGTAGTAGAAAGCGAGATTGGAGAAGGTACCAGATTTACTGTGACAATTCCACATAGAATTGCAACGGCAAATGAATATATTTCTGAAGAAAATGCGAAAGAATTACCAGAAGAAATAAAATTAAACAATGTGAGGATTTTACTCGCAGAAGATAATATGCTGAATGCAGAGATTGCAATGACGCTTTTAGCAGATGCAAATGCGTATGTGGAACTGGCTCCTGATGGAGAAAAGGCTCTTTCTATGTTAAAAAGAGCAACAGATGGATATTATGATTTGATTATAATGGACATTCAGATGCCGCATATGAATGGGTATGAGGCAACAAAAAATATTCGTGGTCTTCCTGATGGACGCTGCAGGATTCCAATTATAGCGATGACGGCGAATGCATTTGAAGAAGACCGGAAAAGAGCGATAGAATCTGGCATGAATGGGTATGTTACTAAACCAATAAAAATAGAGGAACTGATTTCTACAATTAAAAAGATATTGAAATCCTGATTTCTGACCGCTGGCAGCTCGAAAAATCAGTCCAAGCTAATAGATAAAAAAGAAACCGACATAAAGCCGGTTTCAAAAGAGAGGAAAGTATGAAAAAAATCTATCAAAAATCTGTTGTTGTTTTTGATGGTTTTACGATACTGGAAATTTGTGAACAGGTTGTGAATAAAGAATGAAGATAATCTGACGAAAAAGAAATTGCTGACGTTTTTCTGTAAGAAATGCAATTTATTAATAAAAAACAGTATGGTAAAAAGCAAGCCGGAGAATGGCTTGCTTTTTTCGTATCAGCTAAATTAGCACTTCTTATTATCAAAGGCCGGATTGAATGCATAGAAGTTCTTACTGTTCAAGTTATCCTGCACAATCCGTAAACTTTCACCAAAACGCTGGAAGTGTACAATTTCTCTTGCACGCAGGAATTTAATCGCATCATAAACATCTGGGTCATCTTTTACAAGGCGAAGAATATTGTCGTAAGTAGTACGTGCTTTTTGTTCCGCAGCCATATTTTCCATAAGGTCAGTAATTGGATCACCGGTGGACTGCATTGTATCTGCACTCCATGGAGTACCACTTGCCGCAACTGGGTAGATACCAGTTGTATGGTCAACATAATAATCCGCAAATCCCTGTTCCTTAATCTGCTGTACCGTCAAATTGCGGGTAAGCTGATGAACAATTGTACAAACCATCTCAATATGATTTAACTCTTCAGTACCTACAGAAGCATCAAAGAGGGAATACAATTAGAGTTTGCCCTCATATATTTGGATGAGCAACATCTTCAGGAGCATTCAGCTTTATGAATATGAATAAGTATGAGCGTCTAAACCAGCAAAAGAAATATAGGAGCGAAAAATCCTTTTCAGGTAAAAAGCGAGTTGCGGCTTATTGTCGTGTTTCGACAGAGAAGGAGGAGCAGGCGCAGTCTTTTGAGAGTCAGTGCGATTTTTTTCGATGTTACATTGAGCAAAAGAAAGAATGGGAGTTTTATAAAGTTTTTGCGGATGAAGGGATTTCGGGGACGAGTACAAAGAAGAGGGAACAGTTTAATCGGATGATTGCGGAGGCGAAGCAGAGGAAGTTTGACTTGCTTATTACAAAGGGGATTTCCCGTTTTGCGAGAAATACGCTTGACAGTATTTATTATACAAGAGAACTTCGCAAGGTGGGAGTCGGGGTTTTGTTTTTAAATGATGGGATTAATACATTAGATGGAGATGCAGAGTTACGTCTTTCGATTATGGCATCGATTGCCCAGGAAGAGAGCCGGAAAACATCGGAGCGAGTGAAATGGGGTCAAAAACGCCGAATGGAAGAGGGTGTTGTTTTTGGCAGGAGTATGCTTGGTTATGATGTGAGAAATGGAAAAATGTATGTAAATGAAGAAGGAGCTGAAGTAGTTCGGAAAATATTTTATAAGTTTGTTGAGGAGAGGAAAAGTACACATACTATTGCAAGGGAGTTACTAGAGGAAGGTATTTACCCGATGCGGAGCAAAAAGTGGAGAAATACAGTGATTTTGCGTATTTTGCAGAATGAAAAATATTGTGGGGATTTGGTGCAGAAGAAGACATTTACACCGGATTATCTTTCTCATGAGAAAAAATATAATCGGGGTGAGGAGGAGTTTGTGATTATTAAAAATCATCATGAGCCGATTATTTCGAGAGAAATGTTTGAAAAAGCGGAAAAGATTTTTTCTCGAAATAAAGCACAGAAAGATTCTGAGAATACATAAAAATAAACGGAATATTTGAAGATACTGGCGAATTTGTCAGGAAATCTGCTTCATAGTAACTTTATGAAAGAGTTGAAACAGAAGAATGTAGAAGAACTTTATATTCATAATAGAATTACTTTCCAGAGGGCGTTTGAAAAATATATTGATACTTGGCGCAACAGGGAGAATTGGGAAATCAATTGTTCGCTGTGTCGCATTTATTTTGTGTTATACTGTTTTATATAATTTTCCGTTATCAAAGTCCATAAGTACGAGTGGAATGACATAACACAAGGGAAAGAATAAAAAAATGGTAATTTGAAAACATTTAAAAAAGACAAAGAAAAGGAAAGAAAATAATGCGATATGTAAAACCACATTTTTATGATAGTTTTGTCTGTACAGCAGGAGATTGCCCAGATACCTGCTGTGCAGGATGGCAGATTATGATAGATGAAGAGTCTCTGGAGCGATATGAAAACGAGCCGGGAGAGTTTGGAAAAATTCTGCGCAATTCGATTGACTGGGAAGAAGAATGTTTTTATCAGAATAATCGCCGCTGTGCATTTTTAAATGATGAAAATTTGTGTGATCTCTACAAGGCATTGGGACCAGATGCACTCTGTGATACCTGCCGCATGTATCCAAGACACACAGAAGAATATGAAGGACTTAGAGAATTATCCCTGTCTTTATCCTGTCCTAAAGCAGCAAAAATTATTCTGTCCTGCAAAGAACCAGTTCGATTTTTAGAAGAGGAAACTGAGGAAGAAGATGACTTTGAAGAATTTGATTTTATGATGTTTTCTCAGTTAGAAGATACCCGCGATGTTCTCTTTGCTGTTTTGCAGGACCGTTCGCTTCCACTGACACTGCGGATATCTGTATCCGAACAACTAACAGAAAGCTATCAAAACTGTATAGAAGAAGGACGGCAGTTTGATATTGATGACCTTCTCCGAGAATGTGAACGCCACCAGAAAGAAGGCAGCCTTTCGGAATTTATCTCAAAACATCTTTCTGAAAAAGGAGCAGATGCAGCCTCTCTCCATCAATGGAATCGACAGAAAAAAGAACTGCAGGTACTTCGAGGCTTAGAACGTCTTCGTCCAGAGTGGAATCAGATACTCGATGGAGCCGAAAAGTGGCTCTATCAGGAGAATGAAGAAACTTATAAAAATATTTGCAAAGAATTTCACCAAATGTATGGAGCATTGAGTAACTACAAAGAAGAATGGGAGAACGTAGGTGAGCAGCTTATGATGTTCTTTGTCTATACTTATTTCTGTGGAGCAGTCTATGACGATATGGTCTGTTCCAAAATGGAAATGGCATTGTTTTCCATTCGCTGGGTACAGGAATTCCTGATTGTACGTTGGTTGGAAAATGGAAAAACACTCTCCATGAAAGACGTGGAAGAAATTTCCTGGAGATATGCGAGAGAAGTGGAACACTCCGACAATAATTTGAATACACTCGAAGACTGGCTGTTTGAGAATTACTATTTAATTCATTAAGAGACAAACGACCGAGAAGAGAGAAGATTCAAACCGCCGCGACTAAAGTCACAAATATAGGGGCTAGACTCTCTTCAGGGGCGTCTCTTTTGCCTGCGGTAAATTCCTATTTACAAAAGAAACTCTTGACAAATGAAAAAGAGTAATATATGATGAGTCCTAGTAAGAAAATGGGAATTGAGGAGCAAGATTATGATGATGATGTGTGTCATGCCAATGAATTGCATAACTTGTAGCTGCGAAGATTCGCAGATGTATATGTCTTCTGAGAAGGAGACTGGCTTGCCTGCACATAATTATCAGAATGCGTGTTCATAGATTTTAGATGAAGTTTTTTGAAAGGGTAAGGGAATTTAAGAAATAAGAAAGATTCTCACCTGAATAAGAATTGCATTTACACAGCACTAAAGATGAGTTTTAAGCAGGTAGCGATACCTGCTTTTTTCTTTAGGTTTACAATGCTTCAATATGACCTTATAATAGTTAACATTAAGTTTTAATGTACTCTAAATCTGATAGAAGTTTATATTAAGTTCTTTTCTGCAAAATGCAATATGCTAATAGCTCAAGTGTAACAGTCAGACATAGAATAGATATACAAAATGTTCAGGCAGAGAGTACATTTTCAAGAAAGGGAGGAAGGCAATGTCAGAAATTGTAATAGAGAATCTGTATAAATCTTTTGACACAAAAGATGGAACAGTAGAAGCTCTTAAGAATGTCAATTTAAGCATTGAATCTGGTGATATTTACGGGATTATCGGTATGTCCGGTGCTGGTAAGAGTACACTGGTACGATGTATCAATTTCCTTGAAGTGCCGACAAAGGGACGTGTCCTTATTAATGGAAAGTCGTTAGGCGATTATACTTCAAGAGAGTTAAGAAAGCAGAGAGAAGATATCGGAATGATCTTCCAGCATTTTAACTTGCTCATGCAGAAAAATGTTTTAGAAAATGTCTGTTTTCCACTGTATATTCAGGGTAAGTCCAAGAAGGATGCAAGAAAGAGAGCGAAAGAGCTTTTAGATATCGTTGGACTCGGTGACAGAACGGGAGCGTTTCCGGCTCAGTTATCTGGTGGACAGAAACAGAGAGTTGCGATTGCGAGAGCATTAGCTTCTGATCCGAAGATTTTACTTTGTGATGAGGCAACCAGTGCACTTGATCCTCAGACTACTTCTTCGATTTTGGCATTGTTGAAGGACATTAATCAGCGATTCAATATCACAATTGTAATTATTACACATCAGATGTCTGTTGTTCGCGAGATTTGTTCTCATGTAGCAATCGTAAAAGGTGGTGAAGTTGCAGAACAGGGAACAGTGGAAGACATTTTCACACATCCCAAAACTGCTGTGGCAAGAGAACTTCTTAAAAATGATGTCGGTGATGACGGAGAGGAAAAAAGAGGAACGACAGCAGGCGGCAAAGAAATTATTAAGAGCGGGGAAAAGATTCGGATTGTCTTTTCTGAAAACTCTGCATTTGAGCCAGTTATCGCAAATCTGATTCTCAACTTTAACGAGCCGGTAAATATTTTAAAGGCAGATACAAAGAATGTCGGCGGCGTGGCAAAGGGCGAGATGGTTCTTGAATTTGCTCCAGACTGTACAAAGAATAAAGAAATGAAACAGTATCTTTTAGACAGAGGATTAGAAATCGAGGAGGTGAGTGAGTATGTGGACTAAAGAAATCACAGATATGATCATCAACGGTGTGTGGGCGACACTTTACATGACAGTAGCTTCTACGGTTTTAGGATATGTATTTGGCCTTCCGATGGGTGTGCTTTTGGCAATCACGGATAAAGAAGGATTAACACCGAATGCAGTTGTATATAAGATACTGGATGTAATCGCAAATATCGTGCGAAGCATTCCTTTCCTAATTCTCCTTATTTTACTGATTCCATTTACGAGACTTCTTGTTGGACAGAGTTATGGTTCCACTGCAACCATTGTTCCACTTGTTATCGCAGCGATTCCATTTATTGGACGAATGGTAGAATCTTCTATTAAAGAAGTAGACCCAGGTGTTATCGAGGCAGCCCGCTCTATGGGAGCAAGTAATATGCAGATTGTCATGAAAGTCCTTTTAGTAGAAGCAAGAACTTCTTTACTTACCGGAGCAACTATCGCAATCGGAACCATTCTTGGATATTCTGCAATGGCAGGTTGTGTCGGCGGTGGCGGACTTGGTGATATTGCCATTCGTTACGGATATTACCGCTATCAGACAAGTATTATGATCGTAACTGTTGTATTGCTTGTCATACTCGTACAGATTTTCCAGAGCATTGGTATGTTCCTTGCAGCCAAGCTCGATAAGAGAAAATAGTATATCAGTTGGGAGATAACTCCC
>NZ_ACEP01000132.1 GCF_000173975.1 Anaerobutyricum hallii DSM 3353 | reverse complement strand
AGCGTGTTGAATGTTCGCTTGAACGCGCTCACATTTAACACTTGTTCCGAGACCACAGATATGCTTTATTTATCTCCCTGAGTTCTGCTCGTTGGCAGCTTGGAAAATCAGTTTAAAAGATATTTTTCACAAATAGTTCCAGTCTCAATCTTTCAGAAGGACAATCCCCCGTAAAACTGCAATTGTCTGCGGCAAATCAGGATTAATCAGATTCTATTTCGTATGTAAATCCTGCATCAGTAATTGTTTTTATCGTATCAGAGATTCCCTGTCCATCTGCCGTGAGATAACCGGAGGCAAAGATAGAGTCTACGATACTGAGAAGTTCTTTTTCACGTCCTTTAAAGTAAACTTCTCTTCCGGCAGCACATCGGATATCGGATTGTGGAGCCATTAATCTGGCAAGGCACAGTACTTTCATACAGTAAGCTGGTGTGAGGACAGAAGTATCTGCATTTTCTAAAGGAGTCCCTGGAATTGGGAGAAGGAAGTTGATTGGCAGAGCCTCGGGCTGAATTTCACGAAGATCGAGGAGCATATCTACAATATCTTCCTTACTTTCACCCATACCGATAATACCGCCGCTGCAAATTTCAAAACCAAGTCTTTGTAACATATGGATATTATTTACACGCTGTTCATAAGTATGAGTGGTACATATATTATGATAGTAGGAACGGCTGCTGTTTAAATTATGATTAATTCGGTCAAGACCGGCTTCTTTTAACATTAATGCCTGCTTTTCAGTAAGAAAACCGATGGAACAGCAAAGATGCGTTCCCTGCGCTTTCATAACACGAATTTTTTCAGCCAGTTCTTCTATTTCTTCATCGGTAAACTTCATTCCGCTAAGACCAATACAGTGTCTGGAAAGATGGTTATCATGCACAAATGCATTATCACTGTATAACTTTTCATCATTTACCCATTTATATTTTTCAATTTCTGCTTTTGAACGGCAAGACTGGGCACAATAAGCACAATTTTGAGAACAGTTTCCACTGCGGGCGTTTGTAAGAAGATGAATACTCACATGATTGCCTTTATATTTTTTACGAAGACTTCCGGCCATTTCCATAAGAAGAGGCATATCGTCTTCTGGAAGATTCATAATAGCGATGGCCTCCTCGCGTGAAAGAGAATATTCCTTATTTACATTTTTTGTTAATATATTTTTAATTGTGTCAATAGTTACTGCTTCACTCATAATGAATCCTTTCTTAACCTCACAAAATAGCTTCCAAAATGAAAGCACGATAATTCTTATTGCATTTTATTTCTAAAATTCTCTTATTTGTTACTGTAACATGGTAAAAAGATATTGTCAACCGTAATAAAAATTAAAGTTAACAATAAGATGTTGCTATTTAATTCATTAAGAACAGACGCCCGAGAAGAGATACGATATCCTATATTTGTGACTTTAGTCGCTGCGGTTT
>NZ_ACEP01000133.1 GCF_000173975.1 Anaerobutyricum hallii DSM 3353 | reverse complement strand
TAAAAGTTGCACAAAACATATATTCCCACGCCCTTTTTCATGATAAAATAAAGAAAAAAGGGGAGTTTATTATGTTGAGACGATATGAATTAACAGATGAAGAATGGAATCAAATTGTTTCTCTACTGCCACCTGAAAATTCTGGCAAACAAGGACGACCATCCAAGTGTAACCGTACCATTCTTAACGGAATTGTCTGGATTGCCCGCAGTGGAGCACCTTGGCGTGACCTTCCAGAACGCTATGGCCCTTGGCAAACTGTCTATTCTCGCTTTCGCAAGTGGATGGAAGACGGTATCCTTGATAATATCTTTCGTGTTTTAAGCCTTGATGCAGAATTAAGCGAATTATCAATAGATGCCTCCATTGTCCAGGCTCATCAACATAGTGCAGGTGCAAAAAAAGGGGGCCATCCAACGAAATCGGACACAGTCGCGGTGGAGCAAGTACAAAAATCCATGCCATTGTAGATGCTTATGGTTATCCTGTTTATGTTATGCTCAGTGAGGGACAGCGTAATGATATTAATTACGCCATCCCTTTGCTAGAACAAGTTGACATAAAGGAAAGTGATATACTGGCTGACCGCGGATATGATAGCAATAAATTAATGGACTATATCTATGCCCATGGTGGTGAGCCAACCATACCTTCCAGAAAAGGGGCTAAATTTGACCGTTACTGTGACTGGCATCTTTACAAAGAAAGACATTTAGTGGAAAACTATTTTCTCAAGTTAAAAGCATTCCGTCGAATAGCCACGCGTTATGATAAATTAGCATCCACTTTTGCAGCATTTATATGCATCGCCTCAATATTAATTTGGTTAAAATGAACAACTTAAAATG
>NZ_ACEP01000134.1 GCF_000173975.1 Anaerobutyricum hallii DSM 3353 | reverse complement strand
GGCGGTTTGAATGCTCGCTTATGCGCTCGCATCCAAACCTTGCTTCGAGGCCACAAATATGCTTTATTTTTTAATGAATTGTTGTGTCAATCTTGTAAGATTTGATTTCCCGGATTATTTCTATCTCTCCTGACTTCTTTCCCAAATCTTTCCACTAATTTGCCCGGGTAGCCAGGAAACAGTAGCAGTAGTAATTCCATTCCCAGCCAAAGAACAGCTCCCGAAGAAAGAAGGCATCCTATATTTGTGGCCTTAGATCGAGGATTGAATGTGAGCGTGGAGGCGAACATTCAACCCGAAGTGATAGAGTCACAAATATAGGATGCCTTCTTTCTTCGGGAGCGTCTGTCTTGCCTGCGGCAAATCCTATTCAGCTACAATCTTGATGAATTTCTTCTTTCCTCTCTTTAAGACTTTTCCTTCGCCTTTAAAGTCATCAAGTGTATAAACAGCCTTAAAGTCCGTTACCTTTTCGCCATCCAATGTTACACCACCCTGTGTTACATTACGTCTTGCTTCAGAACGTGTTCCTGCTAAACCGGATTTTACAAGAAGTGCAAGGATATCTACTGTGCCATCTCTTAAGTCTTCTTCTGTAACTGCACATGCTGGCATATTTGCTGTGTCTCCGCCGTTGCTGAATAATGCTCTGGCGGCATCCTGTGCTTTCTGTGCTTCTTCTTCGCCGTGAACTAATTTTGTAAGTTCAAATGCAAGAATTTCTTTTGCTTCATTTAATTTGCTACCTTCCCAGCTATCCATTGCATCAATTTCTTCTAACGGAAGGAAGGTCAACATACGGATACACTTCATAACATCTGCATCTGCAACATTTCTCCAGTACTGATAGAAGTCAAACGGAGAAGTCTTATTCGGATCTAACCATACAGCACCGGACTGTGTTTTACCCATTTTCTTTCCTTCGGAATTTAAAAGAAGGGTAATTGTCATAGCGTAAGCATCGGCATCTGGTCCTAATTTACGACGGATCAATTCTGTACCGCCAAGCATATTACTCCACTGGTCATTACCACCAAACTGCATATTACAGCCGTATTTCTGGTATAACTCATAGAAGTCATAGCTCTGCATGATCATGTAGTTAAACTCTAAAAAAGATAAACCTTTTTCCATTCTCTGTTTGTAGCATTCTGCACGAAGCATGTTATTTACTGAGAAGCATGGGCCTACTTCACGAAGTAATTCTACATAGTTTAAGTCTAAGAGCCAATCTGCGTTATTAACGAGCATAGCTTTTCCATCAGAGAAATCAATAAAACGGCTCATCTGCTTTTTGAAGCACTCTACGTTATGGTTGATTGTCTCTTTTGTCATCATCTGACGCATATCTGTACGTCCGGATGGATCACCGATCATGGCAGTACCACCACCGATTAAGGCGATTGGCTTATTTCCTGCCATCTGCAGACGTTTCATCAGGCAAAGTGCCATGAAATGTCCTACATGAAGGCTGTCTGCTGTTGGGTCAAATCCAATATAGAATACAGCCTTTCCGTTATTGACAAGTTCCTTAATTTCTTCTTCATCTGTTACCTGTGCAATCAATCCTCTTGCAACCAGTTCGTCATATACTGTCATAAAATCCTCCTAAATAAAATAAAAAAATCCCGTCCTAATAAAAGGACGAGATATAACTTCGTGGTACCACCTTTTTTCGCAGAGTAAATGCTCTGCCTCAAATGAGCGTCAAACAACGCCTCTGCGGATAACGGCCGCCGCTCCGTCACAGCCTACTAAAAACAAATCTTACCTGTTCCATCACATTCAGCAATTTCTAAAATCTACTCACGCTTAACATGATAAATATCTGTCTCATTCGGTGTACAACTCAGGAATGTATTCACTTACTATCTGGCACATGACCTCCCACCAGCCGATCACTCTCTGGAATGCATGAATAAAAGCTACTTGTTTCCGTCTTCGTCTTTCTCATTTTTGAAATTCATATTGAAATTCACATAAAAATGATGCTCCTATACTGTAAATTCTATATTATTACAAATATAAGTGATACAGAACATCCGTCCTGTACGGACAAACATCATGTTTCTTATTGTAGTAAAACCTGAAAATTTTGTCAAGTAGGATTTTTGATTTATTCTGTTCCTGTTCGTTTCTGTTTTTCGTTTGGATATATCGCATATACCAAAGCTTTATTTGCCATTGTGCCTACTTCGTTATTCAATGAATAACTATGAATACTCACTCATTCTTACTTTCTCATTCAGCGAATCAAAATATAACCGCCTGTATTCCTTTTTCTGCTAAAATATAAATGCGTATCCCCCACATTTTTCTGTGGAAACATATAGGAAATAAGTTCTGGCAGCTTAGCCCGTTTTAATCTTTGCTGTTCTCCTGCCCAGTCTCTTGTTGCAGAATCAGTAAAGACTATCTGCCCCTCTTCATCCACACCTAACAGAATCATCGTATGATAGGAACCCGCATATTTTTTATCAAAAAAGTGAACGATTCTTTTTCCTTTTCTACGCATTCGGCTTGTTTCTATAATGACGGGCTTTCCCTTATATAAATGCTCCATCATCTGTTTTTCGGCAGCTTTATCCTCAAAATCTCCTATATATTCGCAAGAAACACCCTCTTCTTGCAAAATAAGAGAAATTCCGTAAAGAGAAACCGGCATCTGCCTTGCCATCACTTTCCCATAATTCTCCGTATATACTTCTTCGGGGAAATGCTTTCTCTCCACCTCAGAAATTGTTCCATTTGGTTTCAAATCTGCATACTTTTCCACAAAAGCCGCTAATGCTGTTGTCAAAGAACAACAGGCACACCCATGCCTGGTCATGTATTCGCTGTAATCACCATAAATTCCCGCTTTCTGTTGAAAAACAGGATATATTCTTTGTGAATCACCGTCAGTAATTACTACATTAAGTGTTTTTTCGTTCAAACCATCTTGGGGAAGAATGGGGAAAAGGAACTTTCTTCCCTCTTTATCACTCACAAAATTTAAATGTATACAATTCATAAAAGTCCTTTCTATTCTGGGTTGCGTAACAAGGGAGATGCCACCAGAAAGAGAAGATACCTTATATTTGTGACTCTATCACTGCGGGGTGAATGTTCGCTTCCCATGCTCACATTCAATCATCACTCTAATGCCACAAATATAAGGTATCTTCTCTCTGGGAGCTGTTTTTTGCTGTAGAAGTAAAATCAGAATTCATGTTGTAAGATTTGGATATCATTTATAAGATTATAGCTTTCCATGAAATGAAATATTAAGGATTGACACGCAAACTATTATTATAATATCACAGCAATTTTACAACAACAAGCCAGAGTTCCTATTTCTTCTGTCCCCATCCTCAATTTTTTTCAACTGATTTGTAGGATTGAAATACACAGCCGCTGTAAAACACTTTCTACCGGATTGCACAAAGAATATGAGAAAAAGAACCCCTAAAAAATTTATTGAATTTTGTGACTTTGTGCTACGGAATTTTGACCATAGAAACTTCGCATTCG
>NZ_ACEP01000135.1 GCF_000173975.1 Anaerobutyricum hallii DSM 3353 | reverse complement strand
TTGTTTAACCCCCTCTTTCATCAACTGCTTTTCCTTTTAAAATACACTAATTGAGTTTTTTTATCAAGCGATTGGCAAACAATACTTTTTAAACACATTCTAGAGAAACTCTTTTCTCAAATGTTCTTTAGGAGGTTCTATCTCATTAGCAAGAGTATGTTCCGTTAACTCAGAAAGTATCTTAATCTTCCTATTCAACATCGGCCGCATACAGTTTGGAACATGTTCCTGATGAGCCCTGTGAATCGCCACGCATTCCTTACAATTTCCATGATAACGACAGGCTTTCTTACAGGGACAATGATCTTTATCTTTATATTCTTCACGAAACTCTGAAGCAAACTCCTCCTGCAGTTTTAATCCTTCTGCTCTGTTTCCTTCATGAAATTTCTTCATAGCAGCAAGTTCTTTGGGATTATTCTCAATAACCATAGTAGCCTCCTATTACTTTGCTAATTTTTCTACTTCAAAAATATTATAACATACAATTTCTGATTTGCCGAGACGGACGAACTCAGGGAGATAAAGCATATTTGTGACTTTAGTCGCTGCGGTTTGAATGTTCGCTTACAGCGCTCACATCCAAACCTTGCTCCGAGGCCACAAATATGCTTTATTTATCTCCCTGAGTTCTGCTCGTTGGCAGCTTGGGAAATCAGTTGGAAGGATTTGAGGAAGAAGAATGGAGATATAGAATATCCGGGAAAGTAAATTCTATTGAAAAATGCTTTCTACGAATGGTTTAAGCGTCAGGTCTTCAGAACTTTAACTCCTCGGAATGCCATAACCATCTGGAGCCTTCCTCAAATTCTCCAAAAATAAATTCTGAATTTGCGACAACTGCCAAAGACAGCTCCCAAAGAGAGACAATACCCTATATTTGTGGCCTCGGAGCAAAGGTTGGATGTGAGCGTTTTAAGCGAATATTCAACCTGCAGCGACTAAAGTCACAAATATAGGGTATTGTCTCTCTTTGGGAGCGTCTCCTTTGCTGCGCAAATCAGGATTTACTGAAATAACGCTGTGGAGTAATATCTGTCTCCATTATCTGGAAGAAGCACTACAATCGTCTTTCCTTCATTCTCCGGACGTTTGGCAACTTCTACGGCTGCATATAATGCTGCTCCTGAAGAAATACCTGTAATGATTCCCTCTGCTTTTGCAAGTTCTTTTCCGTATTCGAATGCTTTTTCATTCTCTACTGGGAAAACTTCATCATAAATCTTTGTATTTAATACATCTGGAACAAATCCTGCACCAATTCCCTGAATCTTATGTGCACCGCCATGTCCCTGTGATAATACAGGAGAGGTTGCTGGCTCGATTGCGATGACTTTTACATCTGGATTCTGTTCTTTTAAATATTCTCCGATACCTGTAACGGTTCCACCTGTACCAACACCTGCTAAGAAGATGTCTACTTTACCTTCTGTGTCGTTCCAGATTTCCGGTCCGGTTGTTGCTTTATGTGTTGCAGGGTTCGCTGGGTTTACAAACTGTCCTGGAATAAAGCTTCCTGGGATTTCTTTTGCAAGCTCCTCTGCCTTTGCGATAGCCCCGGACATTCCCTTTTCTCCTGGAGTCAGAACGATTTCCGCTCCATAAGCTTTTAAAATATTTCTTCTTTCTACACTCATTGTCTCTGGCATAGTAAAGATAGCTTTGTAACCTTTTGCGGCTGCGATTGCTGCTAAACCAATTCCTGTGTTACCGGAAGTAGGCTCGATGATCGTTGCGCCTTCTTTTAAAAGACCTTTCTTTTCTGCGTCTTCGATCATTCCGTTTGCGATACGGTCTTTTACACTTCCTGCTGGATTAAAATATTCAAGCTTTAATAATAATGTTGCTTTTAATCCTAACTTTTTCTCTAAATTTACTGCCTCAACTAAAGGTGTATTTCCAATTAATTCCTGAATTCCTTTATAAACCTTTGCCATGATAAGCGCCCCCTATTATTCTGCTACGGCTTTGAAAGCTTCATCTAAGTCTTCAATGATATCGTCGATATGCTCTGTTCCGATAGATAAACGGATTGTGTTTGGTTTAATTCCCTGATCTGCCTGCTCCTGCTCATTAAGCTCTGCATGAGTTGTAGATGCCGGATGGATTACAAGAGATTTAACGTCAGCTACGTTAGCAAGCAAGGAGAATAATTCCAGATTGTCGATGAACTTTCTTGCTGTCTCTGCATCACCTTTGATTTCAAATGTGAAGATAGAACCTGCACCGTTAGGGAAGTATTTCTTATATAATCTCTGCTGTTCAGGATCTTCAGATACAGAAGGATGATTAATCTTCTCCACCAATGGCTGATTCTTTAAGTATTCTACAACTTTCAGTGCGTTCTCTACATGACGCTCTACACGTAAGGAAAGTGTTTCTAATCCCTGTAAGAAAATGAATGCATGGAGTGGAGAAAGTGTTGCTCCGGTATCTCTTAAAAGAATCGCACGAATTCTTGTAACAAATGCGGCAGGTCCTGCTGCATCTACGAAGCTGATTCCATGGTAGCTTGGGTTTGGTTCTGTGAGCTGTGGGAACTTACCGGATGCTTTCCAGTCAAACTTACCATCGTCTACGATAACACCACCGATACTTGTTCCATGTCCGCCAATGAACTTAGTTGCAGAATGGATAACGATATCTGCACCATGCTCTAATGGTCTTAAAAGGTAAGGTGTTCCGAATGTATTATCAATTAATAATGGAATGTTATGTTTGTGAGCGATTTCTGCTACTGCTTCGATATCTGTTACTTCAGAGTTTGGATTACCAAGTGCTTCGATGTATAAAGCCTTTGTGTTTTCCTTAATTGCTGCTTCGAATTCTTCTGGTTTTAAAGGGTCAACGAATGTTGTCTCTACACCGTAATCTACTAATGTATGAGCAAGTAAGTTATATGTTCCACCGTAAATGTTCTTAGCTGCTACGATGTGGTCACCTGCTAAAGCTACGTTCTGGATTGCGTATGTTACTGCTGCTGCTCCAGAAGCTGTTGCTAATGCTGCAACGCCACCTTCAAGAGCTGCAACTCTCTGCTCGAAAATATCTACTGTAGGATTTGTTAATCTTCCGTAAATATTACCTGCATCTTTTAAACCGAAACGGTCTGCTGCATGCTGTGAATTGTGGAATACGAAAGAAGAGGTCTGGTAAATAGGTACTGCTCTCGCATCTGTTACAGGATCTGCACTTTCCTGTCCAACGTGTAACTGTAA
The DNA here is from genome assembly GCF_000173975.1 of Anaerobutyricum hallii DSM 3353. Taxonomy (GTDB): domain Bacteria; phylum Bacillota; class Clostridia; order Lachnospirales; family Lachnospiraceae; genus Anaerobutyricum; species Anaerobutyricum hallii. Next base: position 428 of record NZ_ACEP01000135.1, on the reverse strand, counting down.
TGTTTCAAATTTAAAATCTCTATCCTTATATGTTTTCTTTGCCATTTTTTTATCCTCCATATATTATGTACTCTTTATATTTTAATCTTTAAATTTCTAATTAAATGTTCTCTTTACAGCAACAGCAGCACATACACATTCGATCGTCCTTATGTATGAATTTTCTCTTTGAAGTTACTAAATTCATGTCTGCCACCTCTCTTTGTTTTGTGTTTCTTTGTTTCATGGGCTTATCATACCAGAAGTATCCTACTATGTCAATAGGAAATATATGATTTTTTATTTTTTTATCCTTTTACAGCAAGAAGACTCCGACCTCTAAGGTGGGGGATCAATTGCGTCTGCTACCTACTTGATAGAGTATCCTAATTATAGTATAGTATCTTTAGTCGGATAATAAAAAATTGAGATACAATAAATTGAGATAG
>NZ_ACEP01000136.1 GCF_000173975.1 Anaerobutyricum hallii DSM 3353 | reverse complement strand
GATCGCTTATGCTTAGCACAGAAGTGTTATCGAACGAGAACCAAACTTGCCGAGGTTGGGAAGCCCCCACCTCTATAGGTGGGGGAGGATGTCACGGTATAATGAGTTCTATTACATATGGAGGGAATTTTTTAGATAAAATGATTAGTGTATTAGTGTTACAAATCGTATTGCTTATATTGAATGCAATTTTTTCAAGTGCGGAAATTTCGGTTATTTCCTTGAATGAAGCAAAAGTAAAGCAGATGGCAGAGGAAGGAGATAAGCGGGCAGAGAAAGCAGCAATGCTGTTAAAGAAGCCGGCGAGGTTCCTTGAGACGATAGAATCAGCGGTGACATTTGCCAGCCTGCTTAGCGGAGCCTTTGTGGCAGTGTATATTGGTGGATTTTTAAAAGCAGGCTGTATGCATTTGTTAGCAAAATGGAATATTTCTGTATCGGGACAAGTAATGTCTGTTGCTGCTATTGTTGCAGCAGCATTGCTTCTTACTTATATAAATCTGCTATTTGGAGAAATTTTGCCGAAAAGAATTGCGATGAGTAGGACAGAGGAAGACTCTTTTAAGATGGTAGGAATTCTGTTCTTTTTTGCAAAGATTTTTGCACCACTTGCAGTACTGCTCAGTGTTTCTTCTAGTCTGCTTTTACGGATTATAGGAATTAATCCGGAGGAAGAACAGGAAGTTGTGACGGAGGAAGAAATCCGTATGATGCTTGCAGAAGGAAAGGAACAGGGAACGATTCAGAATGAGGAAAGTAAACTGATTCAGAATGTATTTGAGTTTAATGATACGACTGCCGAGCAGGTCAGTACACGAAGAAGGGATTTAGTCTGTTTAAACCTGGAGGATAATGCCGAGGAATGGGAAAAGACAATCAGAGAATGTCGTTTTTCACATTTTCCGATTATTGATTCGAACCAGGAAGATGTTGTGGGAATCCTTGATACAAAGGACTATTTCCGATCAGAAGATAAATCAAAAGAATATGTGATGAAACATGCCGTAGATACGCCGTATTTTGTGCCAGAGAATATGAAAGCGAATGTATTATTTGCCAACATGAAGCAGACAAGAATTTATTTTGCAGTTGTTCTTGACGAGTATGGTGGAATGAGCGGTATTGTGACATTGCATGATTTAGTAGAGGCATTAGTTGGTGAGTTAGAAGAAGAGGAAATGCCAGCAAAGCCAGAAGATATCGAAAGAATTGCAGAAGGCGTGTGGAGGATTCAGGGCTGTGCCCAGCTTGATGAGGTGTCAGAAACTCTTAATGTCGAGTTCTCGGAAATATTTGATACATTTAGTGGCTTTGTGTGGGATGCGATCGGAAGAGTTCCTGCAGAAGGAGAGAAGTTTTCTATTGAGGCAAATGGTTTAAAAATTGATGTAGAAAATATTAAAAATCATATGGTAGATTATGCGATTGTAAGGAAAATCCCACGAAAGAAAATAGAAAAAGAACCAGAAGAATAACAAGCAAAAAGATAATAAAGTAAATGATAAATATAATTTGAAAAAGAAAATAAAACGGAATAATTCGAAAAGAAAATAAAGTGAGATAAAGTAAATGATAGAAATAATTTGGAAGAAAAATAAGTACCCGGAAAAGAGGGAGCGATGAAACAAATATTTGATAGTTTAAAAAAGCAAAGTCCAAGTAGAATCATCGCACTTGGTTTTAGTGCAGTAATTCTGGTAGGAGCAGTACTATTAATGATGCCATTTTCCTTGAAAAAAGGAGTGCATTTATCTTTTTTGAATGCGTTATTTACATCAACGAGTGCTGTCTGCGTTACTGGACTTGTTGTCGTTGATACCGCAGACAGTTTTACTGCGATAGGGCAGGCAATCGTCGCGGCACTCATACAAATTGGCGGTTTGGGAATCGCTTCTGTTGGTGTAGGATTTATCATTGCAGCAGGTAAAAGAGTGAGTATCAAAAGCCGCCTTATGGTAAAAGAAGCATTAAATGTTGACACCTATCATGGAATGGTGCGACTCGTAAGAATTGTTCTCGCGATTACACTTGGCTTTGAGGCGGCGGGTGCGATTATAAGCTTTTTTGTATTTCGAAAAGATTATTCCCCACTCCATGCAGTTGGAATCAGCATTTTCCATTCGATAGCGGCCTTTAACAATGCAGGCTTTGATAATCTTGGAGGAATGCATAACCTGATTCCTTATAAAGATAATATTCTGCTAAATATAACTACGGATGTTTTAGTTATTGTTGGCGGAATTGGATTCCTTGTACTTGTAGATATTGTAAAGCAAAAAAGTTTTAAAAAGCTTTGCCTGCATTCTAAAGTTGCCATTTCTATGACAGCCGTTCTTTTAATCGGAGGAACCCTGATTTTAAAAGCAACAGAAAATATTACATGGATGGGAGCATTTTTCCAGAGTATGACAACAAGAACTGCCGGATTTTCAACGTATAACATAGGAAACTTTTCTAAAGCAGGTCTTTTCGCAATGTGTATTCTTATGTTCATCGGGGCTTCGCCAGGATCAACAGGTGGCGGTGTAAAGACTACAACGATATTTGTGATGATTCAGGCTCTAAAATGTATGGGAAGAAAAAAGTCAGCACATGCATTTAAGCGTAGCATTTCCGAAGAAAATATTTCAAAAGCATTTATGATTACTGTACTATCTGCTGGAATTTTATGTGTTGCTACATTTTTGATGTGTGTATTTGAACCAGAGTATGACTTTATACAGATTATATTTGAGGTAGCATCGGCATTAAGCACTGCCGGACTTTCCACTGGAATCACGCCAGAACTTGGTGTGGCGGCAAGAATCCTTATTATTTTATTGATGTTTACAGGGCGTGTCGGAGCCTTTACCCTGCTTTCCGTATGGGGCAAAGTTAGCACACCGAATGCAAGATATTCTGAAGAAATGATTTCAATCGGATAAAAGATAGATGAAAACAATGTATATAAAGTTAACAAAAATAGATATAAATAAATCTTTGATGATGAATTTAGAGATTAGGAGAAAATTCTCGGTAACACATTTCCGAATTCTTCACGAAAGTTAGCATAAAAAGTAAATTACTCTGAAATATGAAATAGACATCAAAAAAAATATATATAGAAACACGCTCTAGTATGTATTAATCATAAGAAATTTGAAAGAAAATCCGAAAAAGAAAGGAAATAGAAATGAGAAAAAATCGTGGAACAGCCTACGGAGTCATCGGACTGGGCCGTTTTGGAACAGCCCTTGCAATCGCTCTGGCACAGGCAGGAAAGGAAGTCATCGCCATTGACAGAAGCGAAGAAAAAATAAAAAACATACGCCGCTATACGGACTATGCATTTGTTGCAGAGAATCTTAGCATGGAAACTTTAAAGGAAATAGGAATCCAGAACTGCGATGTTGCGATTATCTGTATTGGAGAAAAAGTAGATGTCAGCATCTTAACAACCATGTCCGCAATAGAACTTGGGGTGCCACACGTTATCGCAAAAGCAACCAGTGAAGAGCAGGGAGCTGTATTAAAAAAAATTGGAGCGGAAGTAGTATATCCAGAAAGAGACATGGCACTCCGTCTTGGCAAAAAATTAGTATCCGATAATTTCCTTGACTTTGTATCTTTAAGTAACAGCGTAGAAATACGTCAGATTCCAGTCGGAAAAATGTTAATCGGAAAAAGTGTACAGGAATCAGATATCCGCCGAAAATATAAACTAAACATTATCGCTATCGAAAATGAAAACCAGACAAACATCGAAATCTTGCCAGATTACCATTTCCAGACCGGGGATATCATTGTTGTAATCGGAAAAACAGAAAATATGGATAAATTCGAAACAGAAGATTGATTTA
>NZ_ACEP01000137.1 GCF_000173975.1 Anaerobutyricum hallii DSM 3353 | reverse complement strand
CTCTTCTCTCTTTGACAGCATCCCCTTTGCCTGCCGAAAATAAGCTTCTAACCCAGATTCCTGATTTTAAAGTCTCTTTCCGCCTCTCGTTTTGCGTCCTTTTTCGCGATATCCTGTCTCTTATCATACAGTTTCTTACCGCGTGCAAGACCAATCTCCACCTTCACGAGGCTGCCTTTGAAGTAGACTTTTAACGGCATTAAAGTATAGCCTTTCATTTTAATCTGTCCAGCAAGTTTATTAATTTCTGACTTATGAAGAAGGAGCTTTCTTACGCGCAGCGGATCTTTATTAAAGATATTTCCTTTTTCATAAGGGCTGATGTGCATATGATTAATGAGGATTTCTCCTTTATTGCTTATTGTTACAAAGGATTCTTTGATACTGCATCTGCCCATGCGCAGAGACTTTACTTCCGTTCCGTGGAGGGCGATACCTGCCTCATATTTTTCATCGATAAAATAATCGTGATATGCTTTTTTATTGTTGGCAATTAATTTAATACCTTCTGATTTTGCCATATTAATTCCCCTTTCCTGTTAGAGTGTATTTAAAAAATGCTTTTTGCAAATTGGGGCGTGCAGATTGCAGGAATGATTTTTCAAACACGCTCTAGATTTCGTCAATTTTCTTTTTACTATAAAGATGCAGCAAACGGTCCGCTTCCTCATCGTCAATCCAGTCATTTAAAAGAATACCGTCTTTATCAGGAAGACTCTCTCCTGTTTCGTCAAATTCGGATTCTTCCTGGTTCGCTGGATATTCTCCGTCCACAAACTCAAAATCTTCAGATTCTGTATTCTCTTTCTTTCTTGACGGCATTCCGTCTCCATAGTAATCATCTGGGTCTGGATACTCGCCATACTGAGAGAATTCTTTTAATATAAAGTCAATGGTCCGCTCCATTTTATCGGCAGAGCGAACTACGATTTCTGCTTTTTGTCCTAATGTAAAGATTCTTCCGGTATGCTCTCCGGTCAGTTTATAGCTTTCTTCGTCAAATACATAGAAATCATCAAGAAGGCTGTTGATTGGCACCATTCCCTCGATAGTATTGTCAAGTTCTACAAAAAATCCCCAGGAAGTTACTCCGGAGATAACTCCTGTGAAAACTCCTCCGATATACTGCTGCATATATTCTACTTTTTTGAGCTTATCTACTTCACGCTCTGCGTCCTGCGCACGGCGTTCCATTGTAGAACTCTGCTGTGCTACAGATGGAAGGATTGACTCATAATGTTCTAACCGCTTCTGATTTAATTTACCGTGAATATTCTCCTTGATGATCCGATGAATCTGTAAGTCTGGATAACGGCGGATTGGTGAAGTAAAATGGGTATAGTACTGTGTGGAAAGTCCAAAATGTCCTACATTTAATGTGGTGTACTTTGCCTGCTTCATGGAACGAAGAGCAAGGCGGCTGATTAACGGTTCTTCCGGCTCTCCTTCTAAAGAAAAGAGAAGCTTCTGGATTTCTTTAGGATGAAAACTCTCCCTTCCTGTCTTCATATAATATCCAAAGTTGTGAATAAATGTATCAAGCTTCTTGATCTTATCGCTGTCCGGTGCCTCATGAGTACGGTAAACGAACGGAATTTCCTGCCAGAAATAATCTTCGGCAACGGTCTCATTCGCAAGAAGCATAAAGTCCTCGATAATGTCTGTCGCAACATTTCTCTCATATGGATGAATATCTACTGGGTAGCCTTTTTCGTCCACAACAATCTTAGATTCTGGGAAGTCAAAGTCAATGGCTCCACGCTTTCTACGCTTTTCTTTTAAGATTGCTGCCGCTTCTTTCATTAAGAAACAAAGGGCACGAATGTCCTCTCGTTTGCCCTCTGGATGGGCTTCTCCTTCAAGGATTGCCTTTACTCCTGTATAGCTCATACGCTCATCAACACAGATTACAGATTCCGTAATCGTATGGTCAAGTACATTGCCGGACGCATCAAAAGTCATCATGCAGCTCATTGCCAGACGCTCCACGCCAGCATTCAAGGAACAGATTCCATTGGAAAGTTCTTTTGGGAGCATTGGAATTACCCGGTCAGCAAGATAGACACTTGTCGCTCTCTCTAACGCTTCTTTGTCCAATGGAGAATCTTCCTTTACATAATGAGATACATCCGCAATATGTACACCAAGATAGTACTTATCCTCTTTTTTAGAAAGGGTAATCGCATCATCTAAATCTCTGGCATCTTCGCCGTCAATCGTTACGGTAAGAAGGTCACGGAAATCCGCACGCTTTCCAACCGGCTGTTCTGTAATTTCCTGCGGGATAGCCTGTGCCTCCTTTATAACAGACTTCGGAAATTCTTCTTCGATTCCATAAGCACGAACAATACTTGTCACATCCGTTGCCGGGTCATCCATCGCTCCGAGAATCTCAATAACTGCTCCTTCTGGCTTCTTACGCTCTCCACCGAAGTCTGTCAGGCGAACAACAACCTTATCTCCATCTTTTGCACCATTGATGTGCTTCTTGGAAATAAAAATATCTTTATCATAATGACGGTCATCGGGAAGAACAAATCCAAAGCTTGTATTCTTCTGGAACGTACCGACTAATGTCTTACAGCCACGCTCTAAAATCTTTAAGATCATACCTTCACGGCGTTTTCCTTCTCCGCCAGTCTTCTTTGTTACCTTTACTTTGACAACATCTTTGTGAAGCGCTCCGTTAACATACGTTGCCGGAATGAAAATATCCTCTTCTTCTCCCTCAGCCGTCACAAAACCAAAACCACGGGCATTCGCAGTAAACACTCCCGTCACGTTCTGATTCTCCGGTTTGATATACTTGCCTCTGGCGGTAAGTTCCACACTGCCGTCTGCCACAAGAGCATCCATCACTTCTTTTAATGCCCCTCTGTCTTTATGTGGCACGTCCATAAGATATGCCATCTCTTTTAGCTTTAATGGGATATAATTCGGATCATAGATCATATCCCTGATACTGTTTTTACGCTGTTCAAATAATAATCTGTCTTTCATATACTAGTTTCCCCTATCAAAACTTTGTCAAAAAAAGCCGTCTCAGTTCAGCTTGCGAATTGAGACGGCATCATTAGTCTGCTTTAAAATTACTGGAAAACCTTCAGGCAAAGGCCGATGGCTACTACAAAGAATAAAAATCCAAGAATTGCTGTAATTCTCTCCAACTTACCTTCTTTAGTCCGACCACGGTTCTTTCTAACATAAGAATCAGAATCAACCTGTCCGCTTAACGCACCGAACCCTGAATTCTTGCTTTCCTGCATCATTACCACGATAATCATCACAAGACATATTAACATAAAAATAATTGTTACTAATGTTCTAGCCAAAATTCACACCTCCTGCCATCTACACAAAATCTAAATTATTATAGCACAGTTTTTTCCATAAAACAAGCTTTTAATTCGACTGTGTTGTGGATTCTGCAGAGTCTGCAGACTGTTCTGCTAAATAATCCTGTGTGCTTTCCGTAATTCCATCAATAAATGTATCAAAAATGGATTTCGACTGTGTCATAGACTCCTGTAAATTACCATTTTTAATATATTTTTTGTATTTTTTAAAGTTTGTATTGCTTGTTGCTAATGTATCCAATGAAGATCCATCAATCGTAAACTTCTCTGTATTAAATACTTTTGCATTTCCGGCTCTTAAGTTCTTCTCAAGTTCTGCAGCCTTTGCTGCAGTTCCATCCGTTACATGCTCATCATTTAACTGGGAAATAACGACTGCATCTTCTGCATAACCCGCTGTCCAGTCTGCTGCAATTTCTTTTCCATTTAACACCTTGTTCACTGCATAAGTATAATACTTACTCCAGTCAGATGTAACAGAAGTCAGCGCATCTTTTGGTGCAGTAGAGATGAGGTTCACATCATTACCGATAAGTGGTGTATCATTTTCTGCACAAACAGTCGCAACTGCCGTTGTATATGTGTACTGCGCCATCATCTTTACACCTGCTGCAATAAGCTGTCTTGCCGCCTTACCATCTGCATCATAAACACCTCTTTTGCCGACATAACGGACTAAAATTGAAGACTGAGAACAAACTCTTTCTACCCCAAGATAAAATGCATTGATGCAGCTTGTTGTCTTTGCTGTTTTATCATAGGCCACAAAACCAATGACACACTCAGAAGCACTAATATCTCCTTTGTCTAAAAGATGATTTAATTTCACACCTGCTACAAGACCTGCTACATGATATGCTTCATAAATTCTTGTATCATAATTGTGGAAGTTTGAAAGACCACTTTTCTTTGCAAGCTTTCCACCTTCCTGACAAAACTGTACATCAGGATATTTTTTCGCAGCTTCTTCTAAAATACTTTCCAAATTCGGATTTTCTGCAAAAATAATGTCACAGCCTTTTTCGACAAGCTCTGCGGCTTTCTTCTCACAATCTGCCTTTTTCACACTTTCTGCAATAATAATCTGGTCATCGGCAATACCTGTCTCTTCCTGCATTTTGCGGATTCCCTGTACACGGGCAACGGTATCAGGCGCATCCCCATCAGAAGATAACAGATATCCTACTTTAATGCTTCCGCTATCTGCTGTCTTTGTCTGCTGCTTATTCCCTGTATTCTCAGGAAACAAAGACTTACTGCTTCCGCATCCGCAGAGGGAAAATGCCATTACCAACGCTATAATCACTGCTATATGTTTTCTCATGTTTTCAATTCCTCCGTTTCTGTGCTTAACGGTCCTCCCTGAAGTAAGCCAGTCCCAGACTTTCTGGTGGCTGCTGCTCTTTCTTCTTACGAAGACTTGTGATAATAAGCACAATAATTGTTACCAGATATGGAAGCATCTTGAAGATTTCCTGCATACTTCTTCCAAGTCCTGGTATATAAAGATATAAAATGTAAAGTCCCCCGAAAAGAAATGAACCCCAGATTGCATTGATTGGTTTCCAAAGAGCAAAGATAACCAGTGCTATCGCAAGCCATCCTCTGTCACCAAACCCATTATTTGTCCAGGTTCCTCCAGAATATTCCATTACAAAATAAAGACCTCCAAGACCGGCAATTCCTCCGCCGATCACAGTTGCAAGATATTTATACAGTGTAACGTTAATTCCGGCTGCATCTGCTGTCGCAGGACTTTCTCCTACAGCGTTTAAATTAAGACCCCAACGGGTTCTCTTTAAGAAAAACGCCATAAGTAGTGTAATAATAATTGCAAAATATGTCAAGAACCCATAATTAAAAAATATGTCCCCGATAACCGGAATCTTTGACAACAGTGGGATTTTAGCACGATAAGCATCTCCGGTAATTGCTACAGATATCTGTCCAACACCACCGGCAAGTGTAGAAAGAGAACCACCAAAGAAGTTACCAAATCCAACACCAAATGTTGTGAGCGCAAGCCCTGCAACATTCTGGTTTGCTCTTAATGTAATTGTCAGCACACTGAAAATCAGCCCGCCAAACGCCGCCATCAAAAATGCAGCAAGGAGAGAAAGAATCATTCCCACAAGGCCATTTGGATGTGCGGCAAGTTTTTCATAATAGAAGGCTGCCATCAATCCGGCAATTCCTCCCATGTACATCATTCCAGGAACACCAAGATTTAAGTTTCCTGACTTTTCCGTGAGAATCTCTCCGTCTGCGCCAAAGAGCATACAAATTCCCTGCATAACCGCTTTTTGTATAAAGGTAATTAATACTGACATTTCATTCTCCCTCCTTATGCGCTGTGCTTTTTACGAAATTCCAGTTTATAGTTAATGAAAAATTCACATCCGATTACAAAGAACAAAATAATTCCGGTAATTACCTCTGATGCATTTTCATTCAGGTTATACTGTGTTGCAATCTGGATTGCTCCCTGCTGCATAAATACGAGAAGGAATGCAATGACTGCCATCGCCCACACATTAAACTTCGCAAGCCATGCTACGATAATCGCAGTAAAACCACGGCCGCCTGCTGTACTTGTAGAAATTGTGTGGGAAGAACCGCTTACAAGAATAAATCCGGCAATTCCGGCGATTCCGCCAGAAATTCCAACTGTGCGGACGATGACCTTTCCTACGTTAATTCCTGCATAACGCGCGGTATTTTCACTCTCACCTACAACAGCGATTTCATAACCGTGTTTTGTTCTCTTCATGTAGATAAACATTAATACTGTCAGTAATAACACTATAGCAAGATTCCATCCATAATCAAGGCCAAACAGCTGTGGAAGCCAGCCTGCTCTCGTTGGCGCATTAATGATTCCAACAGAATTAGAACCTGCCGGGTTCTCCCAGTATACAATGCAAAATGTTACGACCTGCATTGCGACATAATTTAACATCAGGGTAAATAATGTCTCATTTGTATTCCATCTTGCTTTAAAGAATGCAGGAATGATTCCCCAGATTCCTCCAGCAATAAAACTACATACAAACATAAGTACAAGCAGTAAGCCTGTTGGGAGGGCATTGCCCGCATAAATCATCATAGCCGCAGAAGCAACACACCCCATAAGGATCTGTCCCTCTGCACCAATATTCCAAAACTTCATTTTAAAGGCAGGAGTTACCGCAACAGCAACACAGAGCAAAGTTAATGCATCTCTTGCCGTTACCCAGAAACGTCTGCCCGTTCCTACCGCTCCTTCTACAATTCCTTCATAGACCTCTACTGGATTCATTTTAATAATTATGAAAATAAAACCTGCACATACAATAAGAGAAAGAAGAATCGCAATAATTCTTACCAGCCATTTCTTTCCAAATGACATATCCTCTCTTTTTGAAAGATGTATCAGTGGCTCTTTCACTGTATTATCCATTATTGTTCCTCCTTATGGGATGTCATCAATCTTCCCACTTCTTCTTTTGTTGTCTTTCTCGCATCTACGATTCCTGTTACCTTGCCATCACAAAGTACCATGATTCTGTCACAAAATTCCAGAAGCATATCTAAGTCCTCTGCGACACAGACAACTGAAACTCCTCTTTCTTTCTGCTTATTTAACAAGTTATAAATCATATAGGAAGAGTTAATATCAAGACCACGTACTGGATAGGCTACTAAGAGAACCGCCGGAGAAGATGCGATTTCTCTTCCGACAAGAATCTTTTGTACGTTACCTCCAGAAAGTCTTCTTACTGGATAGTCAATATCCGGTGTCACAACATCCAAATCTTCTTTAATCTTTTCGGCAAGTTCCTTCGGTGCTTTTAAGCTGGTAAAGAAGCCTTTTCCCTTTCGAAAAGAACGAAGCAGCATATTTCCTGTCATACCCATGGAGCCGACAAGTCCCATACCAAGACGGTCTTCCGGAACAAATGAATGGCGGACACCAAGTTCATTAATCTGCGCCGCATCATATTTGGCAAGGTCAATATCTTCTCCTTCTGGTGAGTGGAAAATGACACTTCCTGATGAAAGCTTTGTAAGACCAGCAATGGCCTCTAATAATTCTTTCTGTCCACTACCGGAAATACCGGCAACTCCAAGCACTTCCCCGCCAAATGCTTCAAAGGATACATTCTCCAGGACATGCAGCCCATCTTCATTCGTGCAAGTAATGTTATTGATTGTAAGACGTTTTTTCAAGTCATGTGGCATTGGACGGTTAATATCAAGAGAAACTTTTTCTCCCACCATCATCTCTGTAAGGGATTCTACCGTTGCCTCTGAAGTCTGCAGCGTTCCAATATATTTTCCCTTTCTAAGAATAGCAACACGGTCGGATAACTCTAATACTTCATTCAGCTTATGTGTGATAATAATAATTGCTCTGCCATCATCTCTCATATTTCTTAGAACTTCAAACAGTTTATCTACTTCCTGCGGAGTCAGTACCGCTGTCGGCTCGTCAAGAATTAAAATATTTGCTCCGCGGTAGAGCATTTTAACGATTTCTACGGTCTGTTTTTGTGATACAGACATTGTATATACTTTCTGTGCCGGATCAAGATCAAAACCGTATCTATCTACAAGTTCCTGAATATCTTTGTGCACCTTTTTCATATCAAGGACTGCATTTCCTTTTAAGCCAAGAATAATATTTTCGGCAGCAGTCATAACATCAATCAATTTAAAATGCTGATGAATCATTCCGATTCCAAGATCAAAAGAATCTTTTGGAGAACGAATGGAAACTGCCTTTCCATCTACTAAGATGTGACCCTCATCCGGGAAATAAATTCCAGAAATCATATTCATTAATGTGGTCTTTCCACTTCCGTTCTCTCCAAGCAATGAAAGAATCTCTCCCCGCTTTACTTTGAGATTGATTCCATCATTTGCGACAATTTTGCCAAATCGTTTTGTGATATTTTTTAATTCTATGGCATATGTCTGTTCCAACTTTACATTCCTCCATTATCTGATTTTATGTACTCAAAAAATATTTTTACTCCTGATTCCGTGAGTACATGCATTTGTTTATAGGCAAGTCAAAAAAGACTGGCTACTTTCTTCTTTGATTTAACTGTAAACAAAAATTCTGTTTTATTCCATGACTGAAAATCGGGCAGAGCCGCCATAATGACCGCTCTGCCCTTGTCATTGATTGTATTGTTAAATTACTTTGTAATGGAGTTAATTCCATCAATGATAAATGTGAATGCTGGTGCTGAAGGCATTCCGCTTTCTACATCAGATTCGTGGAAATATCCATCTTTGATATAATCTTTTAATTTTGTTGCGTCCTTGTCACCAGATTCTACGAGTTCTTCAAGAGTCTTACCGCCAACTGTGAACTTAGAAGTATCAAATACATGAAGAGTTCCATCTTCGATTCCCTTCTGTGCTTCTTCTACTGCTTCCTTTGTTCCCTCAGCAACTGTCTTATCGTTAAGCTCTGTGATTGCATCTGCTCCGTCTTTTACACCTTTTGCCCAATCTGTCTCGATGGCCGTTCCATCAATAACACTCTGAACTGCATATGTGTAATAAGGACCCCAGTTGATTGTTGCAGAAGTAAGTGCTGCATCTGGTGCTGTAGGAATCATATCAATGTTATATCCTACACAAGGAACCTTCTTTGCTTCACAAGCTGTAGGTGCTCCTGTTGTATCTGCATGCTGGCTGATAAGTACGCAGCCATCTGCGATTAACTGTTCTGCACATTCTTTTTCAAGGTCAAAAGATGCCCAGCTATTTGTATATTTTACTTCCATTGTAGCGGAATCACAAACAGATTTTACTCCAAGATAGAAAGAAGTAAATCCACTGATAACCTCTGCATATGGGAAAGCCCCTACATAACCGATCTTACATTTATCTTTTGAAACTTCGCCATTTTTAATCATCTCATTTAACTTCATACCAGCAACAACACCGGATAAATAACGGGATTCATAGATTCTGGTAAAGAAGTTATGCATGTTAGAAAGTCCGCTGCTCTTTGCCTGATATCCTGTTGCATGACAGAACTGTACGTCCGGATAATCTGCTGCGGCCTGAAGAATATAACTTTCATGTCCAAAACTGTTTGCAATGACGATGTTACATCCCTGTTCTGCTAAGTCAACTGCTGCATCGTAACAGCCTTCGTCTTCTTTGATGTTTGTCTTGATAACTACCTGATCATCAGAAAGTCCAAGATTCTTCTTCATCTCTTCTACTGCTTTTAAATGTGCCTCAGTGTAACCTTCATTTTCATCACCAATCATGATACATCCAACCTTAATATCGGATGCGGCTACTGCCTCTCCTGCTGCCGAACTTCCTTTCGCTGATGTGGAACCTTCTGCTCCGCCTTTGGAAGATCCGCAGGCACAAAGTGATGCTGTCATTACAGCGGCTAAAATAAATGCCAGTAATTTTTTCATTTTCTTTCCTCCTATATCTATTGCTTATGAAAAAATACATTTCTATATTAGACTACATTTTTTCAGAAGTAAAGTCGAAATAGACAGAAAATAATTTTTTTCTCACAATTTCTTCATTTTTTAGCTTTTGTAATACAACTTTCGTTCTCTTTATTTCCTTTTTCTCTCCCTATCTGCCATAGCTTCCATTATTTCCAAGTTCTTCTTCAATCCGCATTAACTGATTATACTTTGCGGTACGTTCTGCACGGCACGGTGCGCCTGTCTTAATCTGTCCGGCATTTACTGCTACCGCCAGATCTGCAATGGTTGTATCTTCGGTATCTCCGCTCCGATGAGAAATAATCGTGCGATAGCCCTCTTTCTGTGCCATTAAAATCGCATCTAATGTCTCTGATAATGTGCCAATCTGGTTTGGCTTTATTAAAATTGCATTGGCGATTCCCTTCTCAATACCGTCCGATAATCTCTTTACATTAGTTACAAACAGGTCATCCCCGACAAGTTGTACTTTCTCACCCAGACGGTAAGTAAGTACTTTCCATCCAGCATAATCTTCTTCACTCAGCCCATCTTCAATAGAAATTAATGGAAACTGTTCTACAAGTTCTTCATAATACTGCACCATTTCTTCTGCATTCCTGCAAATTTCTTTTTCCCGCATCCGGCTTTCTCCCGGAAAATAATACCGCTTTGTATTTTCATCATATAATTCAGAAGCCGCCGCATCCATCGCGAAAAAGATATCTTCTCCTGGCTCATATCCGGCAAGTGTTGTTGCCTCCTGCAAAATTTCCAATGCCGCCTGTGCGGAATCTAAATCTGGAGCAAATCCACCTTCATCCCCCACACCGGTAGAGTAACCTTTTTCAGAAAGTGTCTTTTTTAACTGCTGATAAATTTCCGCACACATCTGAATTCCTTCGGAAAATGTTTCTGCTCCTGCCGGCATAATCATAAATTCCTGAAAATCAATTGAATTTTTCGCATGACATCCGCCGTTAATGACATTCATCATCGGCACCGGCAATACTTTGCCGTTTACTCCGCCAACATAGCGGTAAAGCGGGAGACCAAGCCCATCTGCTGCCGCTCTCGCTACAGCTAGAGAAACACCTAAAATAGCATTAGCACCATATCGACTCTTATTCTCTGTGCCGTCTGCCTCCCTTAAAATACGGTCAATTTCCCTCTGTTCTAAGGCATTACAGCCACATAGACGGTCACAGATTCTTGTATTTACGTTGGTGACGGCGCGCTCCACGCCTTTCCCTCCGAAACGCTTTTCCTCATCCCGAAGCTCAACTGCCTCAAAACGTCCTGTCGAGGCTCCCGATGGCACAATAGCCTTTCCCATCGCACCGCTTTCTAATCGCACTGTAACCTCTACCGTAGGATTTCCTCTCGAATCTAACACTTCGAGTCCATGTACATCTTCAATATTAAAACCTTTTTTCATAAAAAAATTCCTCCTTACTGAATCTTGAAAATATTTCCTTTCTTCAGTATGGGAGGAATTTGTTTTTTTATACATGGAAATTAAGCATACTGTTCAATATATGCTTTTACAACTGCCACAAGCTTTTCATAGCTCATGCTTGCAGTATTTAAACAGAAATCATAGTTTCTGGAATCATTCCAGTCCTTACCAGTATGATATTTATAATAGTCTGAACGATATTTATCTGTCTTTTCAATCTTGCGGATAATATCCTTCTCTTTACCGCCGTTTTGTGTCTTTACACGGGTAATACAGTCTTCTCTTGGGGCATAGAAAAATAAGCGGATTACGTTCGGATTATCTTTTAAGATAAAGTCTGCACATCGTCCGATAATAACACAAGATTCTTCTGCTGCCACTTCTTTAATTACCTTGGCCTGATAGTTAAAAAGATTATCGTCAGATACAAAGTCATCGCTTTCCGGCGGGAATACTTCACCCTTGTAAATCTTCTTACTGATACCAAACAGCGGAAGAGACTTCACCTTCTCGTCTACCTCTCCAAACAAAGCTTCATTGATGCCGCTCTGCTCGGAAGCCATACGGAGCAGTTCCCTGTCATAACAGTGAATACCGAGTTCCTTTGCTAAAAGCTTGCCTAAAGTTCTTCCACCGCTTCCATAACTTCTTGCAATCGTAATTACTGTATGTTTCATTGTAACACCTACTCTCCCAAATATGCCTTTTTAATAGACTCATTATTCATAAGTTCTTTTGCATCCCCGCTAAGAGCAATCTTTCCTGTTTCTAAAACATATGCTCTGTCTGCAATTGCCAATGCCTTTTTCGCATTCTGCTCTACAAGAAGGACGGTTGTTCCCTCCGCAGAAATCTTCTGAATAATCTTAAAAATCTCATCTACAAAAATTGGGGACAGACCCATAGAAGGCTCATCCATTAAAACAATTCTTGGTTTGGACATTAACGCTCTACCCATGGCGAGCATCTGCTGTTCTCCACCACTAAGAGTTCCGGCGGACTGATTTCTTCTCTCTTTTAAACGAGGGAAGCTTTCATATACCATTTCAAGAGACTGTGCGATCTCGTTCTTATCTTTTCTTGTGTATGCGCCTAACTTCAGGTTCTCATATACAGAAAGGTTGGCAAATACACGTCTTCCTTCCGGCACATGAGCCATTCCCATTGTTACGATTTTATGTCCTGGTACTTTTGTAATATCCTGTCCTTCAAACAGAATATGTCCCTTCTTTGCCTGAAGCATACCGGTGATCGTCTGAAGAGTTGTTGTCTTTCCGGCACCGTTCGCACCGATAAGAGCGATAACTTCTCCCTGATTTACCTCAAAGGAAATCCCTTTGATGGCCTGAATCATCCCATAATATACTTCAAGGTCTTTTACTTCAAGCATTGCCATAAAGTTCTTTCCTCCTATTCTCCAAGATATGCCTTGATAACTTCCGGATTATTTAAAACATCTTTTGTCTTACCCTGTGCAAGTACCTGACCAAAGTTTAATACGGTAAGTTCCTCACAGATTCCTGAAACCAGTTTCATATCATGTTCAATTAATAATACTGTCATATCAAAATTATCACGAACGAAACGGATAGTATCCATAAGCTCGATTGTCTCATTTGGGTTCATACCAGCCGCAGGCTCATCTAACAGAAGAAGCTTTGGATTTGTCGCGAGTGCTCTGGCGATCTCTAACTTACGCTGTTCTCCATATGGAAGATTCGATGCAAGAAAATCTGCCTTATCATCAAGTTCAAATACTTTTAAAAGCTCCATTGCCTTCTCGTTCATTTTTCTTTCCATCTTGCGGTACTTTGGCAAACGTAAAATACCTGTCAAAGTGGAATATTTGTATTGATTATGCAATCCAATCTTTACATTATCAAGAACGGACTGCTGAGAAAACAGACGGATATTTTGGAATGTTCTCGCAATACCTGCTTTGTTAATCTCAATCGTTTTCTTTCCAACTAAGTCTTCTCCATCTAACTTGATGATACCATCTGTTGGTTTATATACACCAGTCAGCATATTAAATATAGTTGTCTTTCCGGCACCGTTTGGGCCAATGAGACCGTAAAGCTGGCCTTTTTTAATGTTAATTTCAAACTGATCTACGGCACGAAGGCCACCAAAAGAGATACCTAAATTCTTTACTTCAAGTAATGCCATCTTTACTGTACCTCCTCTGCTTTTTCTTTTTTGCCAAACATTCTCTTAAGGGAGTGTTTCTCTCTCCACTCAATTGCCTTTGGTGCCCAGTTAAAGAGCATCATGATAATTAATACAATAGCGTAGATCAACATACGGTAATCAGCAAGTCCACGAAGAACTTCCGGAAGCATTGTAAGAACAACGGCCGCGATAATAGAACCACGGAAACTTCCCATTCCACCTAAGACAACGAATACAAGAATCATGATGGACATGTTGTAACCAAAGTTTGCAGGAAGGGCTGTTAATGTAGAAAGATTGTGTGCATAAAGAACACCACCTGCACCAGCAATAGCTGCAGAAATAGTAAATGCCATCAGTTTATACTTTGTAATATTAATACCTACAGACTCTGCCGCGATACGATTATCACGAATTGCCATAATCGCACGTCCTGTTCTTGAATTCACAAGGTTAAAGGACACAAAAAGGCTGATTAAAATAATAATAATACCCACGACAAAGGTAGACTGGTTTGGTGTACCAACGATACCTTTTGCTCCGTCAATAATCATTTTTCCATCTGCCTGCATATTTAAAGATGCACTATCCTTAATGGAAAAATGGAATCCCTTGCTGTCTCTTCCAAGATACATAACGTTAATTACGTTCTTGATGATCTCGCCGAATGCCAGTGTTACGATAGCAAGGTAGTCACCGCGAAGGCGAAGAACCGGAATACCGATTAACCATCCAAATACCGCTGCAACAACGGTACCAATAAGAAGTGCTAAAATAAAACGAAGTGTCTCGTTCATTCCTGAAGTCATCATGCATTTGGAAAATACCGCACTGGAGAATGCACCAACACACATAAATCCTGCATGACCAAGACTCAGCTCACCAAGATATCCTACACAAAGATTCAGTCCGATTGCTACGATAGAATAAATACAAAGCGGAACTAAAAGACCCTGCATCAGACTCGACATCATTCCTGTAGATATCATAATCTCTACAATAATAAATACTGCGATTACCATAGCGTAGGTAATCAACATACTTTTTGTCTGTTTGTTTATACTTTTCATATTTGATTTCTTCATTTCTTACGCCACCTACACTTTCTCCTGAACCTGCTTGCCAAGAAGTCCCGTAGGTTTTACTAAAAGTACGATAATCAATACGGCAAATACGATTGCATCGGATAACTGAGAAGAAATATATGCTCTTCCTAAAATCTCGATTACTCCCAATAAAATACCACCAATTAATGCTCCAGGAATAGAGCCGATACCACCAAATACCGCTGCGGTAAACGCCTTAATACCAGGCATCGCACCCGTGTAAGGAGACAGGGTTGGGTAAGCGGAACATAATAACACACCTGCAATAGCTGCTAATCCGGAACCGATAGCAAATGTAAGGGAAATTGTCTTGTTTACATTCACACCCATGAGCTGTGCTGCGTCTTTATCTTCAGATACGGCAAGCATTGCCTGACCGGATTTAGACTTTTTAATAAAAATCATTAACGCTGCCATGATAATAATACAACTGATAACAGTTGCGATTGTTACACCAGAAATTGTAAGGTCTCCACCTGCAAGCTTAATTGTAGGGATACTTACAACCGATGTAAAGGACTTTGTATCTGCACCAAATAAAATTAATGCGAAGTTCTGCAGAAAATAGCTGACACCGATTGCTGTGATTAATACGGCAAGCGGAGAAGCCTTTCTCAATGGTTTGTACGCAATTTTCTCGATAACTACACCAAGTACTGTACAGCCGATTACCGCTGCAATAATACTTACGGTAGAGTTTAAATGAAAGCTGCCCATTAAAACGAAAACGATATAGCAGCCAATCATGATAACATCGCCGTGAGCGAAGTTCAGCATCTTAGCGATACCGTATACCATCGTGTAGCCAAGGGCAATAATTGCATAAATACTACCCAGACTGACACCATTGATCAAATAGGATATAAAACTCATCTTTACCTCCATGCCGCTTATGCGGCGTTTCTAGAAACTTTAAAAAGTTGATGTCTTTTTTATATCACAGAGAAATCAGCTCGTAATCTTTCTGTGATATAAAAAAGGAGATAACCTAATACAAAAAAGGGTTACCCGCAGGTAACCCTTCCCTGGGCTATATATTATTTAAATTACATTGCTTTGTAAGCACCGTTCTTAATAATAACAGCCTTAGGAGACTTAGTTACTTCTCCGCTTTCATTCCATGTAAGACCGTCTTCTCCACCTGTGAGACCCTGCATCTTAATCTTAGTCATAGCACCTTTTAATGCATCACACATATCAGAAGCACTCATATCTGTAGTTGCTTTAGATTCCTCGATTGCTGCCTTTAATGCGTAAACAGCATCGTATGAGTCTGCTGCGAACTGGTTAGGAGTATCTTTATATTTTTCTTTGTAAGTCTTTACAAAGTTCTGAACTGACTTATTTTTCGCATCTGCTGCGAATGGAGTTAAGAGCATGACATCTTCTGCTAACTTAGTATCAAAGTTCTCTACTGTAAGGATACCATCCATTCCGTCTACACCAAAGAATTTAGGTTTGTATCCCATAGTGTCTGCCTGTTTTAAAATAATAGATGCTTCCTGATAGTAGATAGGTAAGAACAATAAGTCTGCTCCTGCATCTTTTGCTTTCTGAAGCTGTGTTCCAAAGTCTGTCTTGGAATCTGCTGTAAATGCTGCCTTAGAAACGATGTTAAGCCCCTGTGTCTTAGCTTCTGCTTCAAATTTTTCTTCAATACCTGAAGAATATACATCAGAACTATCATAGATAATACCAATCTTAGTTGGAAGCTTGTTCTCTGCAATGTACTGAGCAGAAGCAACACCCTGGTTAGGGTCTGTGAAACATACCTGGAATACATTTCCGTTTCCGCTGGAAAGTACATCTGGTGAAGAAGCAGATGGTGTAATCTGGAATACATTATCGGATGCTGTCTTACCAGCTACTGCGATACATGGAGCAGTTGTTGTTGTTCCAACTAACATCTGCATACCCCAGTCTTTTAATGTATTGTAAGCATTAACTGCTTTCTCTGCATCGTTCTGGTCATCTTCAAAACGGTATTCAATCTGCTTACCGTTAATACCACCTGCAGCATTGATTTCATCTACTGCAATCTGTGCTCCGTTCTTTACGGCTGTTCCGTAAATCGCTGTTGCTCCGGTAGTCGGTCCAATACCACCAATATAATATTTGTCTGCATCTTTCTTAGATGAAGAACTTGAATTGCTACCACATCCTGTTAATGCTGTTACTGCCATTGCAGCGACTAACATTACGCTTATAAACTTTCTCATTATTTTTTCCTCCTTGATAGTTTATAACGAAAAAATATCTTTTGGAACACTGACTCACTCATGAATAAGTTGATTCTGCACAGCCATATCAATATGTCAGCCCACCAGATAATTTCATGAACTCTATATTACTACACTAAAATCATAAAAGCAAGATTTTTTGTACGAATAAAAAAAATTTTTGCAACTTTTTTTGAATTTGGCTTCATTTTTATGTTTTTTTAGCATGAAGGATTGTATAAAACCCTTTAATTTATTAGTCTGGCTTCCCACTCAAATCTCACAAAAAACGTGCCAGCCTCTCTAGAGCGTGTTTATATAAGCAATTTAAGCATATCAAATGTTATTTATACAACAAACCTGCGATAAAGTAACTCCTTTTATTAAAAAATATACTTTATCCTCCTACTTTGCACATAAATTTTCAGACAATTCTTATTTTGACGGAAAATCCATCTTTCCATTCAAATAATTTAACACAATACATCAGAATATATAAAGCCAGAAGGCAGAGAATAAAATAATCTATATTTGTGGTCTCGGAGCAAGTGTTGGATACGAGCCCAGGAGCGAGTATTCAACACGCCGTAACTAAAACCACAAATATAGATTATTTTATTCTCTGCTTTCGTCTGTCTCTTAGAGCGTGTTTGAAAAACGCTCTAGTGAGATAAAATCTCCGTTCCATCCTCTGTCACTAAAATCGTGTACTCCCACTGAGCAGACGGCTTACCATCTTCTGTGCGGATTGTCCAGCCGTCATCTTCATCTTCCCATACGTCTGGTTTTCCCATATTTACCATCGGCTCAATCGTAAATGTCATACCTGGTACAAAAAGGATTCCCTCATCCGGCTGCCCAATATGATTAACCCACGGTTCTTCATGGAATTGCACGCCACAGCCATGTCCGCCGATTTCTCTTACGACACTGTATCCATTCTCAACAGCATGTTTGTTACAAACATACCCCATATCACCCATGGTTCCCCACGGTTTTGTTGCTGCAAGAGCAAGGTCAACACATTCTTTTGTCACGCGGACAAGTTTCTTCTTCTCTTCAGAAACGTCACCGATACAGAACATTCTTGATGCATCACCAAAATAGCCATTATAAATTGTAGTACAGTCTACATTAAGAATCTGACCACTCTTTAAAATCTGGTCATCACTTGGAATACCATGACATACAACATCATCAATAGAAATACAAACACTCTTTGGATACCCCTGATAACCAAGACAAGCTGGGATTCCACCGATTTCTCTTGTATATTCTTCGATAAGACGATTGAGTTCTCCTGTACTTACTCCCTCTTTTACATATGGAGTGATAAAGTCAAGAACCATTGTATTCTTCTTACCAGCTTCACGGATTCCTTCTATCTGCTCTGGTGTCTTAATCATAGAATGGTCTGGTACTTCATATCCTCTGTTCCAGTAATCTTTGATACGGTTATCAAAAGACATATGACATGCTTTATATTTCTTTCCGCTGCCACACCAGCATTTATCATTTCTTCCTATTTTCATTATTAAATCCTTCTTTCTGTAACGTTCCTCTAATTTATATTTAAGGCAGTAATTTTTTATTTGTAACTTTCGGAAATCTACTGTTTCCTGACAAGCGCTTAAACTATATATAAGTATTTTACTGTATAAATATCACGCTTACTTAAATAAACATATCACACAATAACCAATTGCTTGTTATATCACTGCCAACATATCGTATATTAAGCCACTTAAGCTTTTTTTGCAATATATTTTTCTTTTCTAATATTTATTTTGTATGCCAATCTACATCTCTTCGCATCTGTTCTGTCATACATATTATTGCCTAAATGCACTTTCTATATCTGTCCAAATCACCATTCATATCTATTTTGGATAAATACAGATTTTCGCATTCTTATCTACGGTCTGCATAATCTTTTTCATATATTTCTGTTTCACAGCCACGCAGCCACCTGTGTATGGATTGCTTCCTGTGCAGTGTAAGAAAATAGCAGAGCCTTTCTTATAAACACAGTTTTTATTATAGTCAATCGCTAGTGCATAATTATAATGTGGCTTATAATCAATCAGATGCTCTCCAGAGCGGCTTGCTTTCACCTTACGGATATCAATCATCTGATTATAATATCTCCTATCCCCGCTCCAATAATGGTATTTATTCAGCTTTATGTATTTTATCTTACTGCGTGGATTCTTCTTAATTCCGAAAGCCTTTGTAAAACTATAAGTACCAGTTGGCGTTTTCTTATCTCCCTCACGTTTCTTACCAATACCATTTTTACCGACATAACCGATACAGCCAAATACTTTTTTAAACTTTCCATTTACTTTTTCATACAAAACGATATTTGCCTTGCTTTTACCTTTGTATTTTACGAAGATAAGCTGGTTTACTTTTTTGCTTTTTTCATATTTTTGGAGAAGCGTTGTCCATTTGTCCTTTTTGACTTTGGATCTATTAGCTACTGTTGTGCTCTGGCTTTTTGCAGTCGCTGCTTGTAGGGGAATCGCGTTATCTGCCGCTATAAATATGCTTATAACAAAAATAATGCTTAAAAAGATGGCTAATCCGTTCAAATAACAACTGCCTTTTTTGGTATTTTCTTTCATAATACGTGCTTCCTTTCTTTTTTATTCTTATACTTAATTTAGCAAATTTATTATAACATAAAAAAAGCAATCAAAATATTTACGATTGTTTTTTTGATTGTTTTTAAATGAAAAAAAGACCTTGCAAATCTGATTTTTCACAAATCTACAAGGTCTATTTTGTTTATTTTTTTATTGGACGCTAATCATCTCTGCCCTTTTCAGGATAACGATATTTGTCCCCCACAAATACAGCCTGCTTATTTCTTGATAAGAAGTGATTTTCCTGTCATTTCTGCTGGCTGTTCCATTCCCATCATCTCGATTAAGGTTGGAGCGATGTCTGCTAAACATCCGCCTTCTCTTAATGTGTAAGCCGGGTCGTAATTTACAAGGATAAATGGAACTGGATTTGTTGTATGAGCTGTGTATGGTTCACCTGTTTCATAGTCAATTAACTGCTCGCAGTTTCCGTGGTCTGCACAGATAAACATCTGTCCATCTACTTCTTTTAATGCTGCTACAGCATTGCCAACGCAGGTATCTACAGTTTCTACTGCCTTAATTGCTGCTTCCTGTACTCCGGTATGGCCTACCATATCAGGGTTTGCGAAGTTGATGATGATGACATCATATTTGTCAGATTTGATTGCTTCTACAAGTTTTTCTCCAACTTCTGGAGCGCTCATCTCTGGCTGTAAGTCATAAGTTGCTACTGCTGGAGACTTAACAAGGATTCTGTCTTCGCCCTTATTAGGAACTTCTACACCACCGTTGAAGAAGAATGTTACATGAGCATATTTCTCTGTCTCTGCAAGACGAAGCTGTGTTAAGCCGTTTGCTGCAAGAAATTCTCCAAATGTGTTTGTGATTTCTTCTTTGTGGAATGCGATGATTTTCCCAGGGATTGTCTCATCATATTCTGTGAAGCAGACATAAGTTAATGGAAATACGCCATTTCTTCTCTCAAATCCTGTAAATTCAGGGTCACACATTGCACGAGTGATTTCTCTTGCACGGTCTGGACGGAAGTTGAAGAAGATAACGGAATCGTTTGCTTTTACTGTGCCTACTGGCTGTCCGTCTTTCTTGATTACTGTAGGGATAACGAACTCATCTGTCTTATCATTATCATAAGAAGCCTGAATTGCCTCTACTGCATCTGCTGCTTCATTACCTTCACCGTAAACTAAAGCAGCGTAAGCTTTTTCTACACGATCCCAACGGTTATCTCTGTCCATTGCATAGTAACGACCTTCGATAGATGCGATCTGGCCTACACCGATTTCTTTGATTTTTGTTTCTAATTCTTCGATAAATTCTTTACCAGATGTTGGAGCTGTGTCACGGCCATCTAAGAAACAGTGCACGCATACGTCTGTAAGCCCCTGTCTCTTTGCAAGCTCTAATAAAGCGTAAAGATGTGTGTTGTGGCTGTGTACACCACCATCGGATAATAATCCGTATAAATGAAGGGTAGAGTTATTCTTTTTACAATTCTCTACTGCTTCTAAAAATGCTTTATTATCAAAGAAGTCTCCATCCTTAATTGCTTTCGTGATTCTTGTAAGCTCCTGATATACGATACGTCCAGCACCCATGTTAAGGTGTCCAACTTCAGAGTTACCCATCTGTCCGTCTGGAAGTCCTACGGCAAGACCGCTGGCATTTCCTTTTACAAATGGACATTTTTCCATTAATTTATCGATATTTGGAGTGTTTGCCTCATATACAGCATTGGCTTCATGTCTGTCATTTAAACCAAAGCCATCCATAATTAATAATACTGTAGGTTTTTTACTCATTTTATAATCTCCCGTTTAAAGTGTATACTAACTCTATAAAATAATACAAAAATAATCATATATTGCTATTGATATAATCCTGCAACATTTTATAGGATTGGTATAGTTGACCCGCGGAGAAATGTCCGCGGGTTACTATTTTCGTGATTCAAATATGGAATCTATTATTTATTGTAGTTTACGATCTGACCAAAATCAGCCTTTAAGGAAGCTCCGCCAACAAGTCCGCCGTCAATATCTGCCTGAGCAAATAAGTCTGGAGCTGTCTTAGCGTTTACGCTTCCGCCGTACTGAATACGGATTGCAGCTGCTGTTGCATCATCATAGATTTCAGCGATACATTTACGAATCTCTGCACAAACTTCCTGAGCCTGCTCTGTTGTAGCAGTCTTTCCTGTTCCGATTGCCCAGATTGGCTCGTAAGCGATAACTGCTGTCTTAGCCTGATCTGCTGTTACATTTAAGAAACCAACTTTAACCTGCTGACGGATAAAGTCCATTGTAACACCCTGTTCTCTCTGCTCTAATGTTTCTCCACAGCACATGATTGGTGTGATACCATGTTCGAAAGCTTTTAACATCTTCTTGTTAACTGTTTCATTTGTCTCTGCGAAGTATTCTCTTCTTTCAGAATGTCCGAGAACAACGTATTTTACTCCAGCATCTACTAACATAGCAGGAGAAATCTCACCAGTGTAAGCACCGCTCTCTTCATAGTACATATTCTCTGCACCAATTGCAATGTTAGAACCTTTTGCAGCTTCCATAGCTGGGATAATGTCGATTGCTGGTACGCAGAATACTACGTCAACATCTTCATTCGCACAAAGTGGTTTTAACATATTTACTAATTCAACTGCCTCACTAGGAGTTTTATTCATTTTCCAGTTACCTGCTACAATTTTCTTACGCATAACAAATTCCCCTTTATTATATATTTATGATGTTAGGGTCAAAAGGTATTCTGACCCTAACTGATGTCACGAATTACTCTGTAGCTAACGCTACTCCCGTAATTCTGAAATTATTTATCGTTTGCTGCTGCAACACCTGGTAATTCTTTACCTTCTAAGAACTCAAGAGAAGCTCCGCCACCTGTAGAAATGTGGCTCATCTTGTCACCATATCCAAGCTGGTTAACTGCTGCTGCGGAATCTCCGCCACCAATGATTGTTGTAGCATCTGTCTCAGCAAGTGCTGCTGCAACTGCCTTTGTTCCTGCTGCAAGAATTGGGTTTTCGAATACACCCATAGGTCCATTCCAAACAACTGTCTTAGCTGTCTTTACTGCCTCTGCGTATAATTCGATTGTCTTAGGTCCGATATCGCAAGCTTCTTTGTCTGCTGCCATAGCGTCTGCATCGTATACATATGTTGGGATTTCAGCATCGATTGGGTTAGGGAAAGCATCTACCATTACAGAGTCAACTGGAAGAAGTAACTTCTTGCCAAGGCTTTCTGCTTTTTCCATCATTTCTTTACAGTAATCAATCTTTGTCTCGTCAACTAAAGAGTTACCGATTTCATATCCTTTTGCTTTTAAGAATGTGTAAGCCATACCACCACCGATGATGAGTGTGTCACACTTCTCAAGTAAGTTAGAGATAACGTTTAACTTATCTGCAACTTTTGCTCCACCAAGGATAGCAACGAAAGGACGTACTGGGTTCTCTACAGCATTGCCTAAGAAATCGATTTCTTTCTGCATTAAGTATCCAACTACTGCTGTGTCTACTAAAGAAGCAACACCTACGTTAGAGCAGTGAGCTCTGTGAGCTGTACCGAATGCATCATTTACGAATACATCACAGATAGAAGCAAGGTCTTTGGAGAATTCTTCTCCACACTTTGTCTCTTCTTTGCGGAAACGAGTGTTCTCAAGTAAGATAACATCTCCGTCTTTCATAGCTTCTACTGCAGCTTTTGCGTTTGGTCCAACAACTTCACGGTCTGCTGCAAATTTTACTTCCTGTCCAAGAAGCTCAGATAAACGAGCTGCTACTGGAGCTAAAGTCTTTGTTGTGTAATCTTCTTCTGTTTTTACTTTACCTAAGTGAGAGCAAAGAATTACTTTACCGCCGTCTGCGATTAACTTCTTGATTGTTGGAAGTGCAGCTACAAGACGGTTCTCGTCTGTGATCTTACCATCTTTTAATGGAACGTTGAAGTCACATCTGCAAAGAACTTTAAGTCCTTTTACATTAATATCGTCTACAGATTTTTTATTTAAACCCATGTTGGAATTCCTCCTAAATTATATTCAATGTAGTCTGAAGAATAAACTTGATTGCAAGACAGAACTGTCATGCTTCTACAAAGAAATCCTCAAATACATTATTCAAAAAACAAACAAAGGCCCGGTCCCACGAGACCGGACCCATGTTTGAGTCTTATATTCTTAAATATATACTAATACTATCGCTTAAATTATGCTAATTCTGCAAAGTATTTGATTGTACGAACCATCTGAGATGTGTAGCTGTTTTCGTTATCGTACCATGAAACAACCTGTACTTCGTATAAATCATCTGCAACTTTGTTAACCATTGTCTGAGTTGCATCGAATAAAGAACCAAATCTCATTCCTACGATATCAGAAGAAACGATTTCATCTTCGTTGTAACCGAAAGATTCGTTAGCTGCTGCTTTCATAGCTGCATTGATTCCTTCAACTGTTACGTCAGCACCTTTAACAACTGCTGTTAAGATTGTTGTAGATCCTGTAGGTGTTGGAACACGCTGAGCAGATCCGATTAACTTACCGTTTAATTCTGGGATAACAAGACCGATTGCCTTAGCAGCACCTGTGCTGTTAGGAACGATGTTAACTGCTGCTGCACGAGATCTTCTTAAGTCACCTTTACGCTGTGGTCCGTCAAGAGTCATCTGGTCACCTGTGTAAGCGTGAATTGTACACATGATACCACTCTGGATTGGAGCGTATTTGTTAAGAGCGTCAGCCATAGGAGCTAAACAGTTTGTTGTACAAGAAGCTGCAGAGATAATTGTATCTTCTGGTTTTAATACTGTATGGTTTGTATTGTAAACAACTGTTGGAAGGTCGTTTCCAGCAGGAGCGGAAATAACAACTTTCTTAGCACCAGCATTGATATGAGCCTGAGCTTTTTCTTTGCTTGTGTAGAATCCAGAACACTCAAGAACTACGTCAACACCGATTTCTCCCCATGGGCAATTGTTTGCATCTGGGAAAGCGTAGATTTTGATTTCCTGTCCGTCAACTGTGATGGAATCTTCTCCAGCTTTTACTGTAGCTGCTTTCTCATATGTTCCCTGAGAAGAGTCATATTTTAATAAGTGCGCAAGCATCTTAGGGCTTGTTAAATCGTTGATAGCTACTACTTCATAGCCTTCTGCACCAAACATCTGTCTGAAAGCTAAACGACCGATACGGCCAAATCCATTAATTGCAACTTTTACTGCCATGGTAATTCCTCCTAAGTTTTAGATATTTCTTTGACATTAAAGTTCGCAGGAAATATGCCCTCCTGCGCTGTGATTTGACTTTCCCTGTCAAATCCTTAACTATTTTACCTAATTATTGCCAAGATTTCAAGTAGTATTTTGCATAAAATTATAGATTTTTTTTCATCACTTTTATGCTATTATGATATTGTTGCCATTTTTCCTGCAAGTATACAGAACTTTTGGCCTTAAATTACAATTTTTTACCCTTATTTTAAATGTGCAGGAAAATACAAATGCAAATTTTTACCAGAAAGGAAACACGGTTATGATTTACACAGACACACATCTTCACTCCTCTTTTTCTTCCGATTCAGACACACCGATGGAACTGATGATCAAACAGGGCATCCGTCTCGGAATGAAAACGTTGTGCTTTACCGAACATTACGATCCCTGCTATCCGGACACTCCTGATGGTCTGGACTTCCTTTTAGATTTTGAAAATTATAAAAAGACTCTTTTTACTCTCAAGGAAAAGTATGCCTCACAAATCGAGATTTTATACGGACTTGAACTCGGTGTGCAGCCGCATCTTGGGCAGACACTCGCTAACTTTTATAAAAAATATGGCAATGATTTTGATTTTATCATCAATTCCTGCCATATCGTAAATGGAACGGATCCTTATTATGGAACTTATTTTAAGGAAATGGGTGCAACCCGCGGGCTTATGAACTACTTTGAAACGATTCTTGCAAATTTAAAAGTTTTTCCACACTATCAGTCTGTCGGTCATCTTGATTATGTCTGCCGCTACCTGCCAGAGTCTTCACAGACATTCTTTTATGACCATTTTACAGATGTTCTTGATGAAATTCTTATTGAAATCATTGAGAGGAATCGTGCTCTTGAGGTAAACACGGCAGGTCTTAAGTATGGACTTGACTGGCCAAATCCCGATATTTCTATTTTGAGAAGATACCGGGAGCTTGGCGGGGAACTTATCACGATTGGAAGTGATGCACATCAGCCGGAGCATATGGCGTGGGAGTTTGATCATGTGCCTGCTATTCTCCATAGGGCTGGTTTCCATCATTATGTAGTGTTTAAGGGGAAGAAACCGGTGTTTTATGATATTTAAATGCTGACGCAACTAAAAAAGGATATAACCAGCAGCTGTTCTATAGTCGCTGGTTATATCCTTTTTTAGTTGTTGACTTTGAATATCATAAAGTATTGTTTCTTCTCAAATAATCTCTTAAAACAAATCCAGCATATTATCAAGATATATTGCTTCTCTGATATGTATCTGATATTCTGGCTTAACCATATAATAAAGCAGGAATTCCAGCACCAATGCACTGCCAAGTCCCCGTCCTTCAATTTTGAAATTCGAAAATCCCATTGGCAGATAGCTGTTTTGGATATCCTCTATCCCGATAAATCCTGAATTCTTCATTGCTTTTGAAAAGCGGTATCCTTGTTCCGCATTCGGCGCAGTACAGTGATGTTCCGGGTAGTGCTCTCCCAGATTCTTCCTGCTCACTGCCTCATAGCAGCGTTTTCTATCCTTACAGCCAAACCAGCAGCATTCATTACATAGGAATTCCACTTTGTCTTTTTCTATTTGCGTTAAGGTATTTAACCTATCAAAAGACTTGTTCAAACGAAAATCTGGGACAACGTATTGAAAATCTTCTCTTTTTACTTCTTTTAAAAAGTCCTGAAAATTTGTCAGGACTTTTGTTGTTGATGAGACAAAGTAAAGGTTAGGATAGTTCTTTTTTAAATATTCTAATAACAGGTCCGAATGAATGATAACTCCATTTTGTATATCCCCAGTTTCTTCAAACAATCTGCAAAGCGCATTACATTTTTTATCCAAAAGATGTTCTTCTCTAAGCAGAGAATTACTAAAAGTCAGCCGGGCAGAAATCCCATACCCTTTCATTAAATCTAACACTTTCTTTGCATCGTCATCCCCAAATCCTGCTCGTCCTCCGCCCCAGATACAATCCGCTGGGGCACCATAGACAGATCCAATATCGCACCAATCATAAAAATATTCTCCATGTTCCCGAAATAACGGCAAAAACACTTTATACAATTCATAAAACTCAAACAGCCCCGGAAGATGATACTGTGCTATACTTCTTTTCACTTATAGTGCCTCCTTATTCTATCCGAAGCATCCGGTATCCGATTCCGATATGCGTCTGTATATACTGGAGTCCATTTTTATCTGGTTCAAGTTTTTTTCGTAATGTTGCCATAAACACCCTTAGTGAAGCAATATCATTTTGTGAACAATTCCCCCATATCTGCTGTGTGATATAGGTATGCGTTAATACCCTTCCGACATTACGTGACAAAAGACATAAAAGCTTATATTCAATTGGTGTCAGATGCAGTTCTTTTCCTTTCAGATAGGTACAGCCAGCTGTATAATCTATTTTCAATTGTCCGTTAATAAAAATAGAAGCTTCCTGTTCTTCTCCCGCCTGAATAATGGCAAGGCGCCGCTGTGTCACCCGTATGCGGGCAAGCAGTTCTTCCACCGAAAAAGGTTTTGTAATATAATCATCTGCCCCGGAATCTAATGCTTCTATTTTATCGCTGTCTTCACTTCGAGCGCTGATAACAATAATCGGCATATTGGACCATGTACGGATTTTTTTAATTACATCTACTCCTTCCATATCCGGAAGACCCAGATCTAAGAGGACAATATCTGGATGATGTGAAGATGCTTCCATTATCGCAGATGCTCCATTTTTAGCCGTAAGATATTTATAATCATGCATTTTTAATGTTGTTACGATGAGATTTCGTATCGGACGGTCATCCTCCACAACAAGAACTACTGTTTTATTCATTTAATGTCACCTCGCTAAGTGGTAAAGTAAAAGTAAAAATACATCCTCGTGGTGTATTATCTGTAAGAAGGAGCCTTCCATCATGTGCTTCTATAATAGATTGGCAAAGTGACAGACCCAGACCGAGACTTCTCTGGCTGTCTGCAATCGTACTTTTCCCAGTATAAAACATCTCAAAGATATATGGCTTCATTTCATCTGCAATACCCGGTCCATTATCCTCCACACAGATCTGTGCTTTTCCATTACATTTCATTCCCCGGATACAGATTTTCGAACCTTTCGGTGTATATTTTATGGCATTATCAATGAGATTCACTAGTACCTGTATGATAAGCTGCACATCCATTCGGACAAGAATCAGTTCTTCACACTTTGTCACAATTGTATATTCATCATGCTTCCTGCTGATATGACGCAAAGATTCTGCAATGACTTCATCAAGTAACTGATCTGTAAATTTAAACTTCAGTCGCCCATCATTAAGCCTTGTAATAGATAACAGATTCTCTACCACGCCAATGAGCCATTCAGAATCATCATAAATATCCACATAAATCTGCTGCTTCGTTTTACTGTCCAGGCACGCTCCGTTATTTAAAAGCATATCCGCATTGCCGGAAATAGAACAAAGCGGCGTCCTTAGATCATGAGAAATCGCACGCAGTAAATCTGCTCGCAGCTGTTCATTTTTCGCCAAAACAGCATTCTTCTCTTTTTCTATTGCATTGCGCAGATTTTCCATAGCAAGCGCACATTCATTTACTACGGAAAGTAAAATGCTATACTCAACGGAATCAAAAACATCTTTGTTCGCCGGGATTCCAATTACACCATATACGTGATCACCAATGCGGATTGCTAAATATAAACATTTTGCATTTTTAAAATAATTCGTTCCTACTCCTGCACGCTTATTATTTTCATAGACCCATCTGGCAATCTTTTGTTCTTCCGGTATTAAAAATTGCTGATCTGTTTCTTCTTTGTTTTTATAAAATACCTGTCCCTGTGACAATTTCCCCTCTTCTACAATATATGCAACAATATCCCGGTTCAGTAAACGAACCAACTGCGTGCAGGTGACACGTAGCATCTCTTTACTGCTCCTCGCTTTTTGCAGCAGGCGGTCTGTGTCGAATAATACCTGCGTTCGAAATGCGAGCTGAGAGTAAATCCTTGCATGCATTTTTAATTTAGCGGAAAGAGTTCCCGCCAACACAGAGCATACCAGCATAATCGCAAAAGTTACCGGATATCCAACTGCATATGTCTGGAAAGACATCCTCGGTTCCGTAAGAAAAAAGCAAAATAAAACAACGCTTAAAAAGGAACCTGCGATACTGCACAGATAACCGTCTGTCAAAATAGAAGTAATCAATACACCAAGGATATAAATCGTAACGATATTCGTATCTGTAAAATGCAGTTTCTGAAATAAAAGACCAATAATAGTACATATCATAAATATAAAAACCGTCACAAAACAATCTTTCATTGACGGTTTCTTTACATATAATGCAAAATGCTGCTTTAATACGCCTTCTCTTCTTTCATTTTCTTCCATTATTTTAATTTCCCGCCTTTTACTTGAATTCAAGAGTATATTAGAGTATATCATACTGCTTTATCACCGTCAAAACACTGCCTCTTATCTTTCTTTTTTGAATCATAAATTATCATACCTGCTTTACCACATTTTTTTTGATAATCATGTATTTCTTTTAACAACTCTTCATCAGAAATTTTATCCAAAGATATAATTTTACAGGATTGCGTATTTTCCCTCTCCTCTATAATAAATGCTTTGTAATTTTCATTGATGAAATATCCAATCTTTCCCATAACAAAAAAACAAACAATAAACATTACCAATACTGTTAAGAGTAAAATTACTTCTTTCATCATTTATCCCCTCTTTAATTTAAATATGGAAACACTTTTTAATTGCCTTATGCTCTCCGATTACTAAAAGAGAGATATTTCCTGTAAAAAATGTATCTGGAGATATTGCCATGCTAAGCTCTCCATTATTTTTTATTGCCAGGATATTAATATCATATTTTCTTCGAATATCCAGCTCTCCAACCGTTTTTCCAATCCACTCTTTCGGTACTTCCACTTCAAATATTGCATGGGAAGCATCTACTTCCATATAATCAAGGATATGGTCATCGGTATAACGGATTGAAGCCCATTTTGCCACCTGTTTTTCTGGATAAATCACTTTATCTGCACCATTTCTTAAAAGGAACTTCTCCTGAACATCCCTCTCTGCTCTCGAAATAACCATTTTTGCACCAAGTTCCTTTAATAGAGATGTGGTCTCTAATGAATTTTGAAAGCTCCCTCCAATCGTAACAAAACAGATATCATAATTTCCAATTCCTAATGATTCTAAAAATTCCGCATTCGTGCTATCTCCAATCTGTGCATTTGTAACGTAGGGAAGGACTTTATCTACTCTGCCCTCATTGACATCTACCGCCATAATTTCATGCCCTAATTCACTAAGCTCCATTGCAATATGTCTTCCAAATCTCCCAAGTCCGATTAATAATATATTTTTCATAATTCGATTCTCCCTCTGTGTTATTTAACGGATACCATACACGATCCTAACACTTATCCTACTGTTAATTTTTCTAATGGCAACCTTGCATTTCCCTTCTTTTTCTTTGAAAGGACCGCATAAATAAGAGTAAGTCCTCCTACTCTTCCAAGATACATGAGTATGATCAGTATGAATTGTGATACTATGTGAAGCTTTGGTGTGATTCCTAATGTAAGCCCTACTGTTCCAACCGCCGATGCTGCTTCATAAAGACATTCCGAAAGTGGAAGCCCTTCATATACACTGATCGTAATTCCTCCACATAAAAATAACATACAGTACATCATTGCAATCGTTGATGCATTCTTTATCACACTCCACTCGATTCTTCTTCCAAATGTTTCGACATTTTCCTGACTCCGGAATGTGGCAAATGCATTCAATATAAGCACTGCAAAAGTTGTTGTCTTCATACCTCCTGCCGTAGAACTTGGCGAACCTCCGACAAGCATAAGTATAATAATCATTGCTTTTGAAACTTCTGTCATTTTAGAAATATCCATAGTATTAAATCCGGCAGTTCTTGGAGTTACTGCCTGAAAAGCCGATGCAAGCAGACGTTTTCCCACTGACAGATGAGTAAAATCAGAAAAAAAGAAAAAAACAGCTGGTAAAACTATCAAAAGTGCGGTTGTCACAAGTATAATCTTACTCTGCATATGATACTTTCTAAAGTGGGTTTTATTAATACAAATATCCTCCCACGTAAGAAATCCTATACCACCTGCTATAATTAAAAACATAATCACTACATTTACAATCGGATTTCCTGCATAAGCGGTAATGGATGGAAATGGATTCGCTGGCGTACCTAAAATATCAAATCCAGCATTACAAAAAGCTGATATGGAATGAAACACTGCCATCCAGATTCCTTTTCTTCCAAAATCATGATAAAAAACCGGCAGCAACGCTAATGCTCCTGCCATCTCAATAAATAATGTCCCCTTTAAAATAAACTTTGTCAGACGGACAATGCCTCCTACTTTATGCGCAGAAATTGCATTCTGCATCGTGCTGCGCTGCATCAGAGAAATCTTTCTGCCTGACAGCATAAATACAGAAACGGCAACAGTAACTACACCAAGTCCTCCTATCTGTATCAAAAGTAAAATAACTACCTGCCCAAAAACAGACCAGTAACTTCCTGTATCCAAGACAGCAAGTCCCGTTACACATACTGCGGAAGTTGATGTAAAAAGCGTCTGATTAAATGGAGTTATCACTCCTTCGGCAGAAGAAACTGGCAGCATTAATATAATTGCCCCTAGCAAAATAACACTTGCAAATCCCAGAATAATTAATTGAAAAGAAGACAAATGCTTCTTTTTATGTATGTCCTTTGACATAAATCCCTCCTGTGTATTAATATTTCATCCGGCATGTTTCCCTCATTATATATGTACCCATTCAAAGATAGTGTAAATATATCAGCCACCATATTAAGATTACATAAAGATTTTTTCGTTCTGGATCTCTTTGGAAGCTGTTTGTTGGCTGCCCATGCAAATTCAGGATTTATTTTGAGAAAGATTTCCGGGCTTTATCCATTCGCCTTATAACTTTTTTGCTTTCTTTAGCATTTTTACCGCAAATCGGGGCGTGCAGATTGTAGAAATGGTTTTTCAAGCACGCTCCAGTTAACAGAAAAAAGTAGTAACCATAAATAACTATACGATTATGGCACCGCTTCAAGTGTCAATCCTATAAAATTTTATTTCCCGGAACTTCTACATCTCCTGTCCTCTTCCCCAAATCCCTCCAACTGATTTTCTGAGCCGAC
>NZ_ACEP01000138.1 GCF_000173975.1 Anaerobutyricum hallii DSM 3353 | reverse complement strand
TTGTTGGATGTGAGCGCATAAAGCAAACATTCAACACACCGCGACTAAAATCACAAATATGCCTTATTGGGGGCAATGGCTTCGTCTGTAGTGTATCTAATGAATTAAATAGTAACTCTCATATATGCCTGCTCATAGAAAAATTCCTGCGAATTTAATGGAGTCTCCTGTGCCTCTGCAATTTCATAATTACCGCGGCTGTCCTCCTGTCTCGCTTTTTGGTTATCGCTTAACATCGTGATAAACATCTCTTCTAATTGCATCTTTAAATCTTTATCATAAATTGGCGTCGCAACTTCCACTCGTCTTAATGTATTTCTTGTCATAAAATCTGCAGAAGCTATGTAAACTTTTTCCCGCTCCTGTGTTCCAAAAATATAAATACGGGAATGCTCTAAAAAACGTCCGACAATGCTTCGAACCTGAATATTTTCCGTCTTACCTTTTACTCCCGGAATCAGGCAGCAAATTCCACGAATAACCATATCAATCTTTACTCCCGCCTGAGAAGCTTTAATAAGCTTATCAATAATCTTCTTATCGGTAAGAGAATTCATTTTAAGACCGATATACGCTTCTTTTTCCTCTTTTGCACAGGCAATTTCCTCATCAATCATTGATAATACTTTATTCTGAAGGCATCTTGGCGCAACAAGTAAATGCTGTACATTATCCACAGTTTCTTCCATAGATAATGCCTGAAATACCTTTGCTGCCTCAAGACCAATCTCCACATTAGCTGTCATAAGGGAAAGGTCTGTGTATAATCTTGCTGTCTTTTCGTTATAATTACCCGTTCCAATCTGTGTATAGTATTCTACCTGTCCTTCAGACTTTCTTGTAACAAGACATAACTTTGAATGTACCTTATATCCATCTAAACCATAAATCACACGACATCCTGCATCCTCAAGTCTTCTGGACCACTCAATATTATTTTCCTCGTCAAATCTTGCCTTTAACTCAACAAGCACAAGAACTTCCTTGCCATTTTCTGCCGCATCAATCAAATATTCCACAATCTTACTGTGCTTTGCAACACGGTATAACGTCATCTTGATAGAAATAACTTCTTTATCATTTGCTGCCTCTCTTAAGAAATTAAGAAATGGCTTCATGCTCTCATAAGGATAGGAAAGCAATTTATCTTTTTCCCTAATCTGTGGAAAAACAGGCTCACCGTCCCTAAACTGTGATGATTTCTGTGGCACTCTTTTCTCGTAAAATAATTCCGGAGTCTTTCTTAATGTATCCTGAATTTCAAACACAAAGGACAAGTCAAGCGGTGC
Organism: Anaerobutyricum hallii DSM 3353; assembly: GCF_000173975.1. GTDB lineage: Bacteria > Bacillota > Clostridia > Lachnospirales > Lachnospiraceae > Anaerobutyricum > Anaerobutyricum hallii. The sequence goes on along the minus strand of NZ_ACEP01000138.1, from coordinate 11,095 downwards.
CTGTACCTGAAATACATAATCAGAATCAAGCTCCAAATAATCACAGAGAACATCTACGATTTCTCCATCCATCTCTCTTGTAAGCTCTAAACGAACAGGTGCCAGCTTCTTTCTGCGCTTAATCAATTCTGCCATAAAATCTCTGTAATCAAGGTCTTCATCATATAATGCATCTGCGTCAATATCTGCATTTCTCGTCACACGAATCAAAGACTTTGCTTTAATATTATAACGCTTAAACACTTCTGGAATATAATGTAAAATCAATTCTTCTGCCAATATATAGGTTCCTGCTGTTGGCAGCTCAACCAAACGCTTAAATCCTGTGTTACTACATGGAATAATACCAAGCTTTTCCTTTCCACTTTTCGTCTGCAATACTACAACTGCATAAATTTCATTATTCTTTAAAAATGGAAATGGCTGTCTCTTTCCTACAATTGTCGGCGAAATAACTGGTGCAATCTCACTTAAAAAATATTTCTCAAGATACTCACTCTCTTTCTTTGAAATCTTACGAAAATCAACCAGTCTTACTCCATAGTCCTCAAGCTGACCCATAATCGCATCATAAACTGCATCCTTTCTGCGATTTAACTTCATTACTTGATGTAATACCTCTTCTATCTGCTCCTTTGCCGTCATTTTTGTTTTATTATCACGAATCTTACCTCCAAGCAACATCTGGTCAACTAAAGAACCAACGCGCACACGGAAAAATTCATCTAAATTACTCTGGTAAATAGAAGCAAATGTGAGTCGTTCACATAATGGTACTTTCTTATTTTCGGCCTCTTCTAATACTCTCTCATTAAACTTCAGCCAGGATAATTCCCTGTTCACATATACCTGTTGGCTCATTTACTATTTCCCTCCATAAAAATCTTATTGTATTTTTCATCTTCTTATTACATAACCGGGCTATAGTAACATAGGAAAGTAAAATCTGGCATTGAGCTTCCGTAAAATGAAAGTAAAATAACAATTCTGATTTGCCGCAGGCAAAGAGACGCTCTTTGAGGGCGGCAAATTACTATTTCAACAAATGCAATATCGCTTCTAATACTCCTCCCGCCACACATCTTGCCTTATCCGATATATGATAGCAGTTCTCCTGTTCCTTCACACGCGGGTCTACATCAGCAATTTTTAATCCTTTTTTTACATCATATCCCTCGCGAATCATACCACGAATCACTCCGCTTATGAGTGTCTTTACTGGTGTTCCTTCAATATCTGCAAGTATATCTCCTGCTTCCACGATTTCACCTATCTGTCTTAAAATGTGTAACTTTCCTGTAGCCGGTGCATGAATAACACGTTCTTTTGCATAACCTCCTATCATTCCGGGAATTCCAGTATTCGGAGCTGCTTCTCCCTCATAAATTACTCTGCCAAGATTGTGACCTCTTTGCGTTTCAATTACTGCGTCCACATCTTTTCCGGCACAAAATCCCGGTCCAACTCCGATAACTGCAGGGGCATCCGTTATCTTCGTTCCAAGATTTCTTTTTGCTAAAATAGCATCTACCACAACAGGCGGCTGTACTTCCTGTATCATACTTCCATTTTCATCAATCATTACGGGAATCTGTCCCTGTCCATAAATAGCAAATGCGTCCTCTAAGGATTCTGTTCTTTTGGCTGTTACTCCTTCCACCTCAACTTTTTTATCAAAAACTGCCTCACAAAAACTAATGGTTCGACGAATGCAGCTTGGATTCGCAATTTCAAGTACTAACACCGGAAAACGACTCTGATATAATTTATAAATTGTTCCTGTCGCAATATCTCCTCCACCACGAACAATAATTAAATTCTTTTTCCATTCTTCAAATGTATACATGCATTCTTCCTCTTTTTTTATCCTTATTAATCATTTTCTATTAAATTTCCTTTCGTAAAAAATTTAACAATTAAGTTGCCGAAATTTTTCATTTATTTCCCTGAAAATTTTACAAATATTTTGTTTCTAGTTTTTCTATGCTATAATCAGAATAAACTTACTTTTTATCAAAATTACAAAACGGTAATCAGACAACATTAACTATACTATTGAATAGAATCCCGGTCAAATATTTACTTTCAAATATTTGCACAAAATAGTAAAATATGAAGTTTCTTATTTTTTAAGGAGTTTTTTATTATGAACAAATATTTTTTTAACCACGACCTTTCTCCGCTGCTTGGTCTTGCTGACAGTCAAATTATCACTTTTATCGGGGGCGGGGGAAAAACTTCTCTTATGAATACTCTTGGAAAGGAATTTGCAAGCCACGGATATCCAACACTTCTCACAACTACAACGCATATTATGAAGCCAGATTTTCTTTCTGATGAATCTTATATTGAAAATGAGGATTTAGGACAATTAGCCAATATTTTCACTAATTTAAAAAAGAATACTCTGCCACTCGCCGCTTTAGGAATTCCTGAAAAAGTGGTAAACAGTAACGTAAAATGGCGAAGTCCTTCTTCGGATTTCTGCGAAAAAATCGCTGAATTTTCCAAAAAGTTTTCTACAAAAAATCCTTATAAATTTTTAAAAATCTTATGTGAAGGAGATGGTTCAAAAAGACTTCCTATCAAACTACCAAAGGATGGGGAACCCGTCTTTTTTCCAAAAACAGATACCGTAATCGGCGTAATCGGACTTTCCTGCCTCGGAAAACCAATAAAAGAAACACTTTTTCGTTACGAACTACTTCCGAATCTTACTTCTTTAGATAATTATTTTATAAAATCATTGCAGTCTGCAGACATCGTTACTACTGACTTTTTATACCGACTGTGCCTTTCCGAAAAAGGGCTTCGCAAAAATATTACTTCCCAGAAATTTTGTATCATCTTTAATCAGGCAGATATACTCGATGAAAAAGCACTCGCAGAAGTGATTACTTTAAGAAATCAACTACAAACTAAGGGAATTTGCTCTCATATCATATCTGTAAAAAACAACTATATCATAAACTAAATAGGAATTTACCGGGGTGAGTAAACAGACGAAGTCTAAGAATCAAATCATCTATATTTGTGCTTTTCGTCGCCACGAGAAGTCGTCTTCTAAGAAAAGGCCGACATGAAGAGTTATTGATTTTGACGACTTTGTGTTTTGTACAACTGAGTCAAAATCAATAACTCTTCATGTCGGCCTTTTCTAACATTTTATTATAGTCTCGTAGCTCCCAGACCACAAATATAGATGATTTGATTCTCGGACTTCTGTTTCCTGGCTGCCCGGGCAAATTAGTGGAAAGATTTGTGGAAGAAATCAGGAGGGATAGAAATAATCCGGGAAATCAAATCTTACAAGATTAACACACAATTAATAAGAAAAAGGAGTATATTATCGGTGAACTATTACCAATAATCCATTCTCAGCAAAAACAACTCCACCGAAAGCCAAAACATTCTGGCGATTCCTCAAATCATTCCAACAATAAATAGCAATTTTTCTCCCACAGCCAAAGCCAGCCCCCGAAGAGAGTCTCCCTTGCCTGCGGCAAATTCCTATTTATCCAGTAACTCTTTTTCGTCTACTCCCTCTAACACTGGAGCATCTTCTGGTAAGAATTCAATTACTCCCTTATCGAGACGGCCGATTCTTGCCTGAGAATAAACATAATATCCAGCATCTTCAAGTCTCTTTCTTCCTTTCTGGAAAGACTTTTCAATTAAGATTCCAATACCGGATAATTCTGCTCCGGATTCTTTTATGAGGCGGCTGGCTCCCATAGCGGCTTCTCCATTCGCAAGGAAGTCATCAATTAATAAAACCTTATCAGATGGATCAATGTAATCTTGATATAATGTCAGCTCATAGCTCGTTCCTTTTGTGAAAGAAGTTACTCTTGTCTGATATACCTTTCCATTTAAGATTTTGGAAGTCTGTTTCTTTAAAATAATCATAGGAACATCAAGATATTTTGCTGTCATTAATGCAGGGGCAATTCCTGAACTTTCGATTGTAAACACTTTTGTGATTCCGCAGTCTTTGAAATGCTCTGCGAAATCTTTTCCCAGAGCATCCATAAATTCAGAGTCTACCTGATGGTTGATAAAACTATCTACCTTTAATACAGTCTTTCCTAATGCTTTTCCATCTTTTTTAATTCTTTCTTCCAGTAATTTCACTTTTTTCACCTCATATTATGTTTATTATGTTCTTTTTCAAGATTTATTTTATCCTCTTTGTAATCCATATCTGATAACTCTTTTTCAGCTACATACACTTTATGTACCAGTTCAGGATGCTGCCTGGCAACCCGCTTTCCTCCCTTGTCTCCCGTGAGTGCCATAAGTTCATCAAATAGTTGTTTGGGAAATATTACGGGATTTCCCTCTCTTTTCTTTGTTACACACATATGGATACCTTCCGGATTTGTATAAAAGCTTTTAAAAAGCTCCTGCATACTTTCTTTTTGTAATAATGGCTGATCACAGACCATGAAACAGCATCCAGCATATTCTTCATAATCTTTTTGCTGCTTTAAATAGCGGATTCCCAAATGAATGGATTCAGAAATCCCCCGCTCTGGATGTGCGTTCCATACGATACTCATCGAAGGAACATTCTCCTTTACATACTGTATGACTGGCTCATATCTGGTTGCAATAATTTTCATTTCTGCCTGACAGGAAGCCACCAAATCTACTGTGTAAGTAAAAAGTGGTTTATCCAGAAAAGATTCTAATAATTTATTAGAACCAAATCTTTCGCTATAACCCGAGGCCATTATTATGATAGCAATTTTTTTATTCTGCGTGTTCTCTCCCATTCCTCTACGCTTCTTCTTTATCTAAAAGTCCCATCAGAACCTGTTCCGCTGTAATCGGAAGTGTGCGGAAACGAAGTCCTGTTGCATTATACACAGCATCTGCGATTGCCGGTGCCGGTGTATTGATTACGATTTCTCCGATGGACTTTGCACCAAATGGGCCTGTCTCTTCATAGCTGCTTTCAAATTCTACTTTGATGTTACCCATATCAAGACGTGTCGGAATCTTATAAGACATGAAGTTACGATTCTTCATCTTTCCGGCTTTTGTGTACTGCATATCTTCATAGAGTGTCATTCCAAGTCCCTGTACAAGACCACCTTCTGCCTGTATGCGGGCAAGATTCGTATTTATAACGGTTCCGCAGTCTACCGCAGCAACATAATTAATTGGAGTAATCTTTCCGGTTTCCAAATCTACTTCAATTTCGGCTGCTCCTGCCATAAATGGTGGTGGAGATACCGGAGAGGTATGTGATTCAGTAACCTCAATGATATGACCATTTCCCGCTTGTAAACTTGTAATTAAGTCAGACAGAGTCATATTATGCTCTGGATTATCATTCTCGCTGATAGTCTCTCCATCAAATTCAACTTCATTCTCCTTAAGGCCCATGATTGCCGCTGCCTCTTCACAGATTCTTTTCCGCATGGATTCACAGGCTTTTACAACCGCCATACCAGTAACATAAGTTGTACTTGAAGCATAAGAACCACTGTCATACGGAGACTGATCTGTGTCCACGCCCCGCACAATAATATCATCAAATTCACAGCCAAGACCATCGGCCGTCATCTGTGCAAGAATCGTATCACAGCCAGTTCCCATATCCGAACATCCAATCATAAGAGTATAGAATCCGTCATCATTTAATTTAAGCTGTACAGAACCGACATCAACACCACCGATTCCGGAGCCTTGCATCGCCATTGCCATTCCTACCGAGCGAACTGTATGCGGACCGGTCTTTACATATGGATACTTTTCATCCCAGCCAATCATTTCTTTTACTTTGGCCACGCATTTATCAAGATTGCAGGAATTTGTCACCTCTCCAAAATAGTTTGTTAAAAGGTCACCTTCCCGTACCATATTCATTTCACGAAGCTTAATCGGGTCTATGTCTAACTTATGCGCCAGTTCATTTACCGCAGATTCCACAGCAAAAATTCCCTGCGTTGCACCATAGCCACGGTATGCTCCCGCAGATAATACATTGGTATACACAACTTCTGTTTTAAAACGGAAGGCTTCCATCCTATAAAGGGATAAAGACTTTGTTCCAGACAAATCAACCGTGGTCGGGCCATGTTCCCCAAATGCACCTGTATTAGAAAGTGTTGATAAATCAATTCCACGGATTTTTCCGTTTTTATCTGCACCTAAACGAACATGCACCTGCATCTCATGACGTGGTGAACCCTGAATAAAACATTCTTCTCTCGTAAATACAAGCTTTGCCGGCTTGCCTGTCTTATAAGTGACAAAAGCTGGATAAATTTCCATTACTGCGGTTTGTTTTGCACCAAATCCACCACCAATCCGAGGTTTAACGACTCTGACTTTAGACTTTGGAATGTTAAGTCCTCGGGCAATAATTCGTCTGGCATGGAATGGAATCTGTGTGGAAGAGATGACCTTAATTCTTCCATAAATATCTATGGATGTAAAAGCACAAAATACTTCCATCATCGCCTGGCTTACTGCCTTTATGTGATACGTCTGATCAATAGTATAATCACATTCAGAAAGAACTTTGTCGATATCTCCGTTTCCTCTGCACTGAGAAGCACAGATATTTCTCTTTACATCATTGCCAATATCACTTTTTACGACGTAATTATCTTCTGGGTGAATAATAATCGGATTATCAATCGCCTTTGTAAAATCAAGCAATGGCTCTAATACTTTATATTTTACCTTGATTCTTTTCATTGCCTGACTGACACAGTTCTCATCCTTTCCCGCAATAATCGCAACTGGGTCACCATTATATCGAATATGCTGGTCAAGTATCAGACGGTCATCTGGACTTGGCTCAGGGAAAGTCTGTCCTGCCTGTGTATATCTCTTCTCCGGTACGTCTTTATAAGTAAAAACAGCCTCAATTCCAGGAACTTTTAATGCCGCTGCTGTTGAAATATCTTCAATCCATGCATGTGCATGAGGACTTCTAAGTAACTTCACCACCAGACAATCTGATGGGGCAATATCATCTGTGTATACCGGACGGCCAGAAAGAAGTACCTTTGCATCTTTCTTTACGATTCCTTTATTTACAAATCTGGTATTTTCCATCTTTCGCACTACTCCTCCACTCCAAAATATTTTGCAAGGGCGCGGTACTGTCCCTGATATCCTGTGCATCTGCATAAATTACCGGATAAATATTCCTTTATCTGCGCCATAGTCGGATTTGGAATCTCTCTTTTTAATGCTAATACATTCATGATCAAACCCGGACTGCAGTATCCGCACTGGTCAGCTCCTTCATTCGCCAGATAATCAGAAAATTCTGCTGCCTCTTCCTGCACACCCTCTAATGTCGTAATCTTATGTCCTGCAGCCCTTGCCGCTGGCACACTGCAGGAAAGAACTGGTTTCTCATCCATCCACACGGTACAAAGTCCACAGTTACCTGTATCACAGCCTCTTTTCATACTTTTATAACCCAGTCCTCTTAAAAAGTCTATCAGCATCTGATCTGGAGCGGTTTCTGCCTGAATCTTCTTTCCATTTATAAATAAATCTATTATCATCTGTCTATTCCTCCGTGAGCCGGGAAATACAACGGCCAATCAATACTTTTGATAACTGTTTTCTGTACTGCTCGCTTCCCCGGATGTTACTGCCATACTGAAGCTTTCCGATTACTCTTTTTGCATAATCTGCTACCTCTTCACTGGAAAATGCATCTGCTACCACTTCATCTACTACAACTTCCGCATGCTTTGGTCTTGCTCCAAGAACGGTTTCAAAGCCATCCTGTGTTTTTGCCACAGCACAGGTAATTGTTGGAAAATCTGTCTCTGTCATTCGAAAGCTTTCATATGCAGTCTTTCTACCGTCTTTTTTCACATAAAGATGTGTCAAAATATCATTATCTGTTGGTATATAAATAAATTCTCTTAATGGAACTTCACCTTTTTTATAAAGAATAACCTGTGTATCGCAGGCTAAAAATGCAGTCAGGACATCTGAAAATCCCAGCTTCGGAAAAATACTTCCGCCTATTGTCGCACAGTTTCTAAACTGCACCCCTACAATGTGACGAACTGCTTCTTTAAATAAATTCTGAAACTCTTTGTTCAGACCTTCATGCGTCTCAATATCATGTAAGGTTGCCATACAGCCTATCCGAAAGCCACCTTCATCCTCTTCTATCTTGTCTAATCCAAGCGAAGACAGGTCAATCGCATTAATAATATTTCTTCTTCCCATCTTCAGCCACAGGTTCCCTCCAATAATAATATTGTTTCTTCCTTTTTGGTTCAGTTCCCACGCCTGTTCGAGAGACTCTGCCATAATATAATTTCTTATTGTGTGCACTTTAACTCTCCTTTGTATTCATTTATCTGCCTATAAGAAAGAATCCTGTCCTACAGGATTCTGTGCTAATTAATTATTATACATGAAAATCTTTATATTTTCCATACCCGAACACAATCCTATGTAAAAATACCAAAAATCTTCTTTAATATAGCTGGACTGATATATGCCTCTATGTAACATCCCACAAAAAACAACCCTATTATAAGTAAAATTATGATAATCCTGTCTTTTAGTAATGTGTGTGTCCCCCGCCGTCCTCTTGAAATGACTGTATAGAAGTTTCCGATAGCTGCATTTCGAAACAGGTAAATATATACTATAACAAAAATCATTCCATAAAAAAAATATTGTGGAAATAAAAAGCATGTTCCACCAACTAAGCCTGTCCATCCATATTTTAATACCATTGCTGAAATCAATATTCCGGTAAATACAGAAACTCCATAATCAAACAGGCAAAACACTATATATGGTGAAAATAAAAATAAACCCACAAAAAATAGTAATAACTGTCGAAACCGCACAAATACTACATAGGAACAAAATATAGCTAAATCTATATTCTCAAGCATCTTCATATATTCTGTAAAATCAAGAAAATCAGAAACTTTAAATACCTGCATTTTTATTGTTATATTAAAAAAAAGTGTTCCTGTTATCAATCCTGCTATGTACAAAATTCCAAGAACTCTTTTTCCCTCAATAGTATAATACATAATGGCCTCCCTGCAAAGATATTTATAATAAATATATTCATGAGGAAGTATCTTATGATTTTTAATTTTAATCAACAGACTCCTTCGAAAGGCTACCTGCCTGCCAGAGCGTGTTTGTCTGTAATAAAAAAAGCAAAATTTCTTCTCAGAAATTTTGCTTTTATTTTAATCTGTATCAGCCCTCGCTTATAAGACTATTGTCTTACTTTGCGTAGTCAACTGCTCTCGATTCACGGATTACATTGACTTTAATCTGTCCTGGATAACTCAATTCACTTTCAATCTGTTTTGAAATATCCCGTGCTAATAAAATCATGTCGGAATCACTTACCTGTTCAGGAACTACCATAATTCGAATTTCTCTACCGGCCTGAATGGCAAAAGTCTTATCAACTCCCTTGAAGGAGTTAGCTATATCTTCCAACTGTTTTAATCTTGTCGTATAAGTTTCCAATGTCTCTCGTCTGGCACCTGGTCTTGCAGCAGAAATTGTATCTGCGGCCTGAACGATACAGGCAATCAGGCTTGTTGGTTCAACATCACCATGGTGAGATTCTACCGCATTAATTACAACAGGAGATTCTTTGTATTTCTTACACAAGTCCACACCTATTGAAATATGAGAGCCTTCCATTTCCTGATCAACAGCCTTGCCGATATCATGGAGTAAACCGGCTCTTTTTGCCAAACGTACATCTTCACCTATCTCTCCGGCTAATAAACCGGATAACTGGGCTACTTCGATGGAATGTTTCAATGCATTCTGTCCGTAGCTTGTTCGATATTTCATCTTACCAAGCAGACGAACCAATTCAGGACGGATTCCATGCACACCTACTTCTAAGAGTGCGGCTTCTCCTTCTTCCCTCATTGTCTGCTCTACTTCATTCTGTGCCTTTTCCACCATCTCTTCAATTCTTGCTGGATGAATTCTTCCATCAACAATTAACTTCTCAAGAGCAATTCTTGCCACTTCTCTGCGAACTGGGTCAAAACTTGATAAAATAACTGCTTCTGGAGTATCATCAATAATCAAATCAACTCCCGTTAATGTTTCCAAAGTACGGATATTACGGCCTTCACGACCAATAATACGTCCCTTCATCTCATCGTTCGGTAACTGAACTAAAGAAATTGTTGTCTCAGCTACATGGTCTGCCGCACACTTCTGGATTGCTGTTACGACATACTCTTTCGCCTTTTTGGATGCTTCTTCTTTGGCCCTAGTCTTCATCTCTTTGACCATGACCGCCATTTCCCTTTTTACGTCATCTTCGACAGTTTTAAGCAGATAATCTTTTGCTTGTTCAGAGGTTAAACCTGAAATTCTTTCCAGTTCCTGCAGACGTTTTTCGTGTAATTCTTCGACTTTTACCTTCTGCTTCTCGAGAGAACTTTCCTTGTGAGCAAGGGACTGTTCCTTCTTCTCTAATGCATCAGACTTACGATCGAGTGTTTCTTCTTTATTAAGAACACGTTTCTCGTATCTCTGAAGCTCCATTCTTCGTTCTCTACTCTCCTTCTCGAAGTCGTTCTTAGCTTTTAAAGATTCTTCCTTAGCCTCTAATAATGCCTCTCTCTTCTTCGCTTCGGCAGTCTTTAAAGCGTCATCAAGAATCTCTCTTGCCTTTTCTTCCGCACTTCCTACTTTCGCTTCTGAAACGCTCTTACGGTAAGCAATCGTTGCAAAAACAGAAATAACGGCAGTCAGAACAACTGCAATCAGGACAATAATCACAGCAATTGGTGACATATCTACAGGAGCACCTCCTTATTTAGTTTTCATTGTACAAAAGTACAACACTTAGATTCTATACTTATTTTGACAAAAAGTCAAGTATAATATGAATCTATTATAAAAACTGCACAGATTATTTGGTTGTTTTATCCTATATAATATTACTTATGCCAAAAATTTAAATATATTCAGGTTTTTCCTTGTTATCAGCAAGTATACTTTAATTTTTATGTTCTGCTGACGTAAACTTTGGCAAATTTATCCTATTTATATTCTATGTGACATCCTCCCCCACCTATAGAGGTTGGGG
>NZ_ACEP01000139.1 GCF_000173975.1 Anaerobutyricum hallii DSM 3353 | reverse complement strand
GAAGAACGGATGCCGTATCGGAGGAGAACAGTCCGGTCATATCATTTTTTCAAAGTATGCATCAACGGGGGACGGAATCCTTACCAGCCTGAAGATGATGGAAGTTATGATGGCTAAAAAGAAAAAGATGAGCCAGCTTACAGAGGATTTACATATTTATCCGCAGGTTCTGGTCAATGTAAAGGTAAAAGATAAAGCGGTAGCACAGGCAGATCAGGATGTACAGGCTGCTGTGAATAAAGTTGCCGAGGCATTAGGAGATGCCGGAAGAATCCTTGTCCGGGAATCCGGAACAGAACCGTTGATTCGTGTTATGGTAGAGGCAGAGACGGAAGAAATCTGTCATACATATGTGGATGAAGTTGTTGCTGTCATCAATGAAAAAGAAGCAACCAGATAACAGCCAGAGAAAGGGATTAAAATTATGTGTGGAATTGTTGGATTTACAGGAGTACAGCAGGCAGCTCCGATTTTATTAGATGGTTTGTCAAAGTTAGAGTATCGCGGATATGATTCTGCAGGAATTGCAGTGCGTAATGGAGAGAATGAAACAGAGGTAGTGAAGGCAAAAGGCCGTTTAAAAGCCCTCGCAGAGAAGACAGATAACGGAGCAACCGTACTCGGAAGTTGTGGTATCGGTCATACGAGATGGGCTACGCATGGTGAACCATCTGAAGGCAATGCGCATCCGCATAAAAGTGATGATGGCAATGTAGTAGCTGTACATAACGGAATCATTGAAAACTATTTGGAATTAAAAGAAAAATTAACACGTAAAGGATATGTATTTTATTCTGAGACAGATACCGAAGTTGCAGTAAAGTTAATAGATTACTACTACAAAAAGTATGAAGGAACACCAATTGATGCGATTAATCATGCAATGGTTCGTATTCGGGGTTCTTATGCACTTGCTGTAATGTTTAAGGATTATCCGGAAGAAATCTATGTTTCAAGAAAAGACAGCCCAATGATTCTTGGAATCGAAGATGGAGAGTCCTACATCGCATCCGATGTACCAGCTATCTTAAAGTATACAAGAAATGTATACTACATCGGAAACATGGAACTTGCCTGTGTAAGAAAGGGCGAGATCACTTTCTATAACCTTGACGGCGAAGAAATCGAAAAAGAATTAAAGACTATCGAATGGGATGCGGAAGCAGCAGAAAAAGCAGGCTTTGAACATTTCATGATGAAAGAGATCCATGAACAGCCAAAAGTAGTAGGTGATACATTAAATTCTGTATTAAAGGATGGACAGTTTGATTTGTCTTCCGTTGGACTTTCCGAAGAAGAAATCAAAGATATCAGCCAGATTTACATCGTAGCCTGTGGCTCCGCTTACCATGTAGGAATTGCAGCCCAGTATGTAATCGAAGACCTTGCTAAGATTCCTGTTCGTGTAGAACTTGGTTCCGAGTTCCGTTACAGAAATCCATTATTAGATCCAAAAGGTCTTGTAATCGTAATCAGCCAGTCAGGAGAAACAGCTGACAGCCTTGCAGCACTCCGAGAGTCTAAAGAAAAAGGTGTCCGCACAATGGCAATCGTAAACGTAGTCGGTTCCTCTATCGCCAGAGAAGCAGACTCCGTATTCTACACACTTGCCGGACCGGAAATTGCCGTAGCAACAACAAAAGCTTACAGTACACAGCTCATGGCAACCTACATACTTGCCCTCCAGTTCGCAAAAGTACGCGGAGAAATCTCCGATGAGACATATAAAAACATGATTGCCGAATTACAGACAATCCCAGATAAAATCGCTAAAATTCTCGAAGACAAAGAACGAATTCAGTGGTTTGCATCCAAACAGGCAAACGCACACGATGTATTCTTCGTAGGACGTGGGATCGACTATGCCATCTGTATGGAAGGAAGCTTAAAGATGAAAGAAATCAGTTACATCCACTCAGAAGCATACGCAGCCGGCGAATTAAAACATGGTACGATCTCCCTCATCGAAGATGATATCCTCGTAGTCGGCGTACTTACACAGCCAGATCTCTACGAGAAAACCATCTCCAACATGGTAGAATGCCGCAGTCGTGGCGCATACCTCATGGGACTCACAACCTTCGGTCAGTATAACGTCGAAGACAGCACAGACTTCGCCGTATACATCCCGAAAATCGACCCACACTTTGCAACATCCCTTGCTGTAATCCCATTACAGCTGTTAGGATACTACATCAGCGTAGCAAAAGGATTAGAAGTGGATAAGCCACGTAACCTGGCAAAGAGTGTGACAGTGGAGTAATAGATTATAAAAGAATGTTTATCCAGAGAGTAAAGTCTCTGGATAAATTTGTCTATATGGAAAATGTGTATATACCAATTTTGTTTTACGTACAAGGTTATTTATAAGTATTATTGTTGAAATATTTCCTGTATGGTAATATATAATCATAAATATATTTAGTGGATTATGTTGAAATATGAGGAAAACTGAGATGAGCCATTTGCAGTTATCAATGCAGATGACTACTATGGAAAAGAAGCATTTATGATAGTATCGAAGTTATAAATGTGGAGATAGATGGTGTAGCTAAAAAGGAGTCGATTACAAATGAAATATTCAATACCTAGAAAATGTGATAATTTTTCTGAAATTGATGGAATACTTTATTTCGCACAGCGATTAGAAGAAATGTTGTTTGATTATACGGTTGATTTGTTTAGAATGCCTCTTTTAAATACTCATGGATTAATTAAAGAGTATTGTTCCGTGACAAAAAAGGTTGAGAAAAATGAGGTTAGAGAATACCAAAGAGATATAGTTTTTGAGGAATTTAGTGCATCGTTTAAAAGTGATATTGTTATAAAAGAATGTTGGGGACAAGATAACATTGATAGAATATTGAAATCTTTTGGTTCAAGTTCTAAGCAGGAAAAGAATGATACCATAGCGTATTTGAATGCGACTTTTGATAATGGAAAATATTATTATTGGTGTGTGGATACAATAAAAAAATATGTCAGGTTACCAAAGCAAAAGAAAAAGATCGAAGCTACTATAAGATGTTGGGTTTCGGAAATTCTTTCGATGGGATATAATTCCGATTATATATATAACGAGCTTAAGAAACATTTTTTTTCTAATGGTAAAATAACAGAAAGCAGTGTAGATGATTTTTTAGATATTTTTAATTTTGAATATCATAAGTATACTGTTTATTTTTCAGTTTCTAATATAGCATTGAAATTCAAAGAAATTTTAGAAAAAAGGATTAGATTATGTTTTAATAATGATGGAAATTTTTCATTATTTAAAAAAGATAAAGACAAAGTAATTGTGTATTTTGAAGATATTAAAGCTCCTTGTCCTAATATAGCTGCAGAAATTGCTTATAATAGATTAGATTTATTTTTTAGTTTTTATAAGTTTGTTGGAAATAAGAGATTTTTTTCAATTCAAAAGAAGGCAATGATTATTGAAGAACAACAATCACCTATTTTTGTAAATGCACATAAATTCTCTTACAATATTATCGATGATACTGATTTTGCAAAAATTGGTGCAACATCAGATAATTTATTAACAGGTCTATTGATTAATGCGGAATCGGAGTATTCGCTTTTGAGAAAGTCAATTGAGCTACATAATACGGCATTGGCAGTGCCAGATTTAAAAAGTGGATTTTTAAATTTATGGTCATCAATAGAAGTGTTATGTCAACCTAAAAATGAAGGAAATAAATTTGAGTATGTTTTAAAAAATGTTATTCCAATATTAAAAAAAGAATATTTGTATTCTGTAATTGAAGATATTATAAAATGTTTAAAGGATAATTTGCCAAAATGTAAATATGAAGAGGTTTTGGGATTAAGTAATGAGATTGGGTGTGATATTAAAAAGATATTTTATTTGTTATTTTTACCCCAATATAAGGAAGAACGTAAAAAGATATATGGAATTTTAGGAGATTTTCCTGTTTTAAGAAGTCGTATAGCTTGTATAGCGGAGCTTGATACAACTAAAAAGGTAAAAGAGTATGTGGGGAAGTATGCTCAAAGAGTTACGTGGCACTTGTATAGAATGTACAGAACGCGTAATGCAATTATTCATTCTGGTGAAGTTCCACATAATATAAAATATCTGGGTGAGCATCTACATGCCTATGTTGATGCAACTTTGGAAGAATTTGTAACAAAACTATCAGGAGATATTCCTTTTGATTCTACTAATAATGTTATTATGGATATAAAATTTGCAACTGAAAGAATTGATAATATTCTTGAAAAGGATCAAAAAATAGATGAAAAAATTTTAGATGTTTTAATTCATCCAGAGATAGGGTATACGATACAGTGTAAAGAGCATATTTCAAATCTGTAATTTTGTATAGTTCAAAAGTGAATGGGGCTGAATCCCTTAGGAGGGCCGAACAGAAGGGGTCTGACCCTCTTACAAAAAAATAAAGATGGAGATGCAGAAAGAAATACTTTAACAGAGTTCAACAGCAATAATACAAAGTTGTTGAATCTTGAAGAGACAAAAGAGATGATTGCAAAATTGGCTTATATCCAGGAGAGACTGGCGGAGGAATAAGATTTATCATTGTTTAGAGATTAGAAGGGGTCTGACCCTCTTACAAAATTCTTCCGATAAAGTGAAAATATGCAAGAGCTTGCGGGACTGTGCCAGGAGAAGAAATCGGAAAGAAGAAGATTTCGTAGCAGAAGTAGCAACTTAGATAGTGAAATGAAGGTGTAATTCCTGTGAAGTTGACGTTAATAGAAATAATATAAAGGGAGATAAGAAGTGAAAAGTGAAATAATTGTGGCATTAATAGCAGCTGGAACGACTATATTAACAATTATTGGGTCAATAGTAGCCGTAAAAATAACTAGTAATTCACAAATAAAGGAACAGAAGATTGCGGCTGATCGAGAAATGAAAAGGAAGTATTATAATGCATTTATTGAAGCCTTTACCAAAAAGCTATTTTATATTGGTAAACATGATTGTATAGAAAAGATTGAAGCGGAGATGGCATTTGTATTAGAGGCGAATAGGCTACCGCTGTATGCTTCGGAAGAAATGATTCAATTTATAGAAAAAATCAAATACCCACAAATTGCAAAAGAAACTAAAATGGAAGAATTTTTAATAATTTTAAGAAGAGATTTGTGTGAAAATACATTTGAAAATTTCTCAGATATAAAAGGAATTAGCCTTGTACTACCAAATGATGCAGAAGGGGTCTGACCCTCTTACACACTAGAGGGGGTCTGGCTCTCTTAAGATTTTCTTAAGGTAGGGAATCGAAAAAGTTAGATTTGAAATGGACTTTACATATAACAGCCAGAGCATAAGTACCAAGGACATATTACGGGGATACCATTTCCAGAAATAACCTGAAGTGTAAACTCACAATTGGAAAGGGTAAGCCCACTTACAAACGAAAAGAGGAAAGAAATGAAAACAGCCTTACTTATTATGGCAGCCGGAATCGGCAGCCGATTTGGAACAGGAATCAAACAGTTAGAACCAGTGGATGATTTTAACCATATCATCATGGATTACTCAATTCATGATGCGATTGAGGCCGGTTTTAACCATATAGTATTTATTATCCGTAAGGACATTGAAGAAGAATTTAAAGAGGTCATTGGAAATCGTATTGCAAAAATCTGTGAGAAGTATGATGTGACTGTAGATTATGCTTTTCAGGATATTAACGATATTCCAGGTACTCTGCCGGAAGGTCGTACGAAACCATGGGGAACAGGACAGGCAGTGCTTGCAGCGAAGAATATACTTGACACTCCATTCATAGTAATCAATGCAGATGATTACTATGGAAAAGAAGGATTTAAAGCGGTTCATGAATATCTGGTGAATGGCAGCAAATCCTGTATGGCTGGATTTGTATTGAAGAATACATTATCCGATAACGGTGGTGTAACTCGTGGTATTTGCAAAATGGATACAGAGAATAACCTGACAGAGGTTATTGAAACCGGGAATATTGTAAAGACTGAGAATGGCGCAGAAGCAGATGGAGTAACCATTGACACAGATTCTCTTGTTTACATGAATATGTGGGGATTAACTCCAGATTTTCTGAATGTACTCGAAGAAGGATTTAAGGAATTTTTTGAGAAAGAAGTAGTAAAAAATCCACTGAAAGCAGAGTATCTGATTCCAACTTTCATCGGTGAACTGTTAGAGCAGGGCAAGATATCTGTAAAGGTTTTAAGAAGTAATGATACCTGGTATGGAATGACCTATAAGGAAGATGTTGTGTCTGTAAGGGATAACTTCAATAAGATGTTAAAGAATGGTGTATATAAGGCTGACTTATTTAGTGATTTATAATATACTGGAGCCACGGGAAACTGTGGCTCTTAGTGCATACATTTTATTGACAATTAACAACTGAGTAGATAAATACAGAAGGGGTCTGACCCTCTTACAAAATTTGATTGTTGTATATATTTGGTTTGCACATCCAGAAGTTGTGAAGTGTATATCGGAATTCTGTTGCAAACCACATCAGGTACAGAAAAAATAGGCCTTTTAAATGAGCTGATTTACAAGTCAGGTAAATAGGATTTTATTATATGAATATACTTGAAAAATTGAAATTTTATTGTGAAACACAAAACCCAGTGGGAGCGTTAATGCGTAAGTGGTAGATAGTGCGTACCTTGACAAAGTTTTAGACCGCCAAAAGGCAGTCTTATTTAGTCAAGGTACGCATGGTGGAGCACTTACTTTGTACATTAGAGTTATTTGAGCGAATCGAGAGATTCGCACGAATGGAACGAACATCAGGCACTGTTGTTTCTGCCGAAGAAGCTTTACTGGAAAAGACAGTCTGGGTACTCTCACATGTTAAATGATGCGACCTGTTTTAAAAAGATATTTATTGTAACAGTATATACAGACCTCCGTTTAGGGATTGACCGTCTGGCAGATACTGTGCGCTCTCCAACAGTTCCGATGGTTTATGGAAGGTCTTACTACCCTCCCTAAAAAGCAGGTGAAACGATTGAAAAAGGCACCAGATTATACGGTATAGTTTTGTGCATAACGTAGAAATTTTAAAAGTTTTTTATGGACGAAAAAAACAGGCGGACTTTCACATTTTTTTCTTATATATAAGCCGCCTGTTCTTCTTTTTTTACAAGATAACGCAGATTTCTTTTTGGGAGAAAGGCA
>NZ_ACEP01000140.1 GCF_000173975.1 Anaerobutyricum hallii DSM 3353 | reverse complement strand
TATAAGGCATATTTGTGACTTTAGTCGCGACATGTTGAATACTCCAAATTTATCGGATTGGAACAGCCAGAACTCCCAGAGAAAATATACCCTATATCTGTGACTTTAGTCGCGGCGGTTTGAATGCTCGCTTATGCGCTCGTATCTAAACCTTGCTCCGAGGACACAGATATAGGGTATATTTTCTCTGGGAGTTCTGGCTGTTTACTCACCCCGGCAAATTCCTATTTAATGTATTACTTAAATGCACGATACAGTCCAATGACTCTACCAACAATAGAAAATGGAGAATCTTGTGGGACGATGATTGGTTCCATTGTATCATTTTCTGGCTGAAGGCGTATGTGATCTTCTTCTTTGAAAAATCTCTTTACAGTAACAGAATCTTCTAATAACGCTACGATAATATCATTATCAGAAGCTGTTGGTGTCTCTTCTACCAAAATGAAATCGCCATCGAAAATACCAGCATTAATCATACTTTCTCCCTTTACTTTAAGCATAAATGTCTGCTTATTATTCACAAACTCAGGCATAATTGGGAAGTAACCCTGAATATTCTCGATAGCAAGGATTGGTTCTCCAGCTGTCACAGTTCCGACAATCGGTACATTTACTAGTTCCCTTCTTGTAAGATTAAAGTTGTCATCTATAATCTCAATTGCTCGTGGTTTCGATGGGTCACGTCTGATATATCCATTCTTCTCTAATGTCTCTAAATGAGAATGTACAGAAGAAGTAGATTTTAAATGAACTGCTTCACAGATTTCGCGAACAGCCGGGGGATAACCGTGGCTTAATATAGACTGCTTTATGTATTCTAGTATCTCTTTCTGCTTTGCACTTATCTTTCCATAGCTCATCAAAAAATACCCTCCTTTATAAACGTATATTTTTATCATAATTGTATCATGGGATAAAACATAAAACAAGTGTTTTCGAAAATGTTTTCGAAAAATCATTTTTTCTATTGACAACCGAAAAAATGTTCGGTATAATGCAAACATACATACGGAATATATGTTCGGAATATTAGTTCGAGACATATATCTTATTACATGAATAATTTATAACCAGTTATCATTATGTATGGAGGGATTATATGCAAGAGATAAGTATGAAAACAACTGCACAGATTTACGATTTTTCGGAATTACAAAAGAAAAAACGCCAACGAGAATTGCGTGAGAAACGACCATTTTTTATTACAGGAGCAGTTTTAATAATAAGTCTACTCAGCGTGTGTTTCTTTTTATATTTTGGAGATAGGGTAGTAAAAGCACAAGAATCAGCTAATGATATACAATATAAAGTAGTTGAAATTAAGAATGGAGACAGCCTGTGGTCTATCGCTAAAGAGAACATGGATAATACGAATGATTCTGGATTTATAAATATTTATCAATATATTCATGAAATTAAGAGATGTAATAATATGAAGTCAAATCAGATAAATGCAGGTTGTTATTTAATGGTTCCATATTATAATTAAGATTTATAGTAGAACGAACAGACAGACAAACTTTCGATTTAATTACAGTTATTCGAAAAATAAAATTCTAATTTTTATCCCAGTAGCCAAAGACAGCCCCTTTGAAGCACAATAAGCCATATCTGTGGCCTCGGAGCAAGTGTTGTTCTCTTAACGCTCACATTCAACACGCCGCGACTAAAGTCACAGATATGGCTTATTGTGCTTCAAAGGGGCGTTTGACTTGACGTAAACCAGAATTATTTTTCCCTTAATTGTATTTTCCCCGCTGCCATTCGTCTTCTCTGGTCCTCCATCGCCGCATAATGTTTCCGTGTCGTATTGACATCTTTATGACCGAGAACATCGGCAACTAAGTAAATATCTCCCGTTTCCTGATATAGTTGTGTACCATAAGTGCTTCGCAGTTTATGAGGTGTAATTGTTTTTAGAGGGGTTACTGGACGGGCATATTTTTTTACGAGGTTCTCTACTGCACGTACACTGATGCGACGCTTTTGCATAGAGAGGAAGAGTGCGTTTTCGGAGCCTTCTTTTGGGATTATTTTTTCTCGTTCTTCAAGATAGTCAAGAAGTGCCTCTCTGACTTCTTCTCCAAAGTATAGAATAACATCCGCCCCTCCTTTTCGGTGGATTTTCATTCCATTTGTTTCAAAGTCTAAGTTAGATATATCAATTCCAACACATTCTGAGACACGGATTCCTGTCCCGAGCAGGAGAGTGAGGATTGCTAAATCTCTGATTTTTGTTTTATTATGATATTTTTTCTGGGATTTTGTTAGATTATCTCCTTCTTCTACTGCATCTAATAGCTTCGCAATTTCGTCAATTTCTAATCGGACAATGGTGTGTTCATGTTTCTTCGGAAGATTTAACAAGCTTGCTGTATTATTTTTAATAACTTGTTTTCGGTAGAAAAATTTATAAAATGTCCGTATACTGGCTGTTTTTCGCATACGTCCTCGTTCTTCATTAGTATGAACTTTGTTTTCTGCATCCTCATAGAGGCGTAGATAATCTAAATATTCTTCAAGCTGTGTCAGCGTTACCTTGTCAAGAACGGTTACAGGCCAGTTTTTTAAATCACTTTCTTCGATATCAGGATATTTTTCCTGAAGAAAATGAAAAAATATTTTCAAATCATAAGCATAAGCAATTCGTGTCCGAGAAGAAGTCGTTGGTTCAATTCCACGAAAAAATTCTTTACAAAAAGCTGGAAGTCCGGCACAAAGTTCTCTAAGCTTCATTTCATTTTTCATTGTAATCTGCTCATCATAGGTTGGCTGCTGCATAAAAATCACTCCTTTCTTTTTAAACACGCTCTAAATAATTTCCAGAGCATTTTTCAAATATTTCCTGATATACAAATTTTGTATTAAAATATCCCTTTAATTTTGGGGAGGACAATCTGGATTTACAATATCATCAATTACTGCACGAATCATACGAGCCTTTGCTCCAGGATATTGATGATTGATTTCTCCAATAAGATTCTTTACATTTTCCCGCTTTGTCGAACCATCGACCGGGCAGGGACTTTTTACTACTGGAAGATTGTATTCTTTTACAAATCCTTTCACATCTCCTTCATATAAAAAGAGAAGAGGGCGGATTACAGTAAGTCCCGAACGGTCAAGATAGGTAACTGGAGCAAATGTGTGAATTCGCCCTTCAAATAAAAAGGACATCATCATAGATTCTAATAAATCATCTTTATGATGTGCGTAGGCTACTTTATTACAGCCTAATTCTTTCATGGCATCGTTCAATGCACCTTTTCGCATTTTTGCGCAAAGAGAACAGGGATTGCTTTCCTTGCGGACTTGAAAAACTACTTCAGCAATCTGTGTTTTTATAATCTGATATTCTACACCTAGTTTTTTGCAAAATTCCCTGATTTCTTCTAAATTAAGATTATCAAATCCTAAATCTACTGTAACCGCTACAATATCAAATTTATGTGGATAGAAGTTTCGCAAATAGGACAGTGCATAAAGAAGTGTAAGACTGTCCTTTCCGCCAGAGATTCCTACTGCAATTTTATCATTTTCCTTAATCATTCCATAGGCATCGATTGCCTGTCTTGTTAAGCTTAATAATTTCTGTAATTTCATAAAATAATTCCTTCTAATTTTTTATTTATCTCAGTCGAGAAGACTCCCACCTCTTCAGGTGGTGAGTAATAGCAAATTTGTCTCAGTGGGAGTCCAATCTCCGACTGGGATAAACGCTCCGCGAGGATGCGCAGTGATTCTGATAGGAACATGTCAGCTTCGCTGACCAGAATCACGCGCCCAGTCTCACGGACGTTTGACTTGAATTTAGCACAAATGTTCTATACATTCAACTCTGTTTTTTAGGGCATTTTTTACACGCTTTAGAAAAAATATTAGTTTGGCATATAATTCACGCATGCACCAGCCTGCCAAAACATAAGATATATAAATGTAAACATACAGAATCAGACAAGCTAGAAATCATTCTTCCGTATTTGACGTAAATCCAATAAAACGGCATACTAGACGTTTAAAAATGATTTTGTTATAATATTTTTCTGGTATAAGGCAGAGAAATTTTACATAGAAGTTTCAAATAAATTTATCGTACATTATATAATATAGAACTTTGTCAAACAGGAGGGAGGGCACGTCAACTACCCACGACCTAAAGGTCATGGGTTTGTAACTGCCCAGTCGTACTAACGGCTTACACCTCCGACCTTTAATCCCCGATAGATATTGCTATCTAAAGTGGCGTTACATCATAGGGTGG
>NZ_ACEP01000141.1 GCF_000173975.1 Anaerobutyricum hallii DSM 3353 | reverse complement strand
GGTAGAAGTTTTCTACTTGCTCTTAAAATATTGTGAATAGATGTTTTGTATTTAAATAGAAGTGGTAATGAATTGATATTGATAACAACAGTCTGCTTTTTATTCTGAAAATTATTGAAATATTGCTGAGGTAACCATTAAAAAAGCTAAATCATCCCCCTGTTCCCAGTCATTCTCGAATAAGCAGAAGACATCAGCTTCTGTCCCCCAATCCCCTCCCCCTGTTTAATTCACCTTCTCCAGCCACAGCACAGAAGCCATTGCCCCCAATAAGGCATATTTGTGGTCTCGGAGCAAGTGTTGGATGCGAGCGAATAGAGCGAACATTCAACACGCCGCGACTAAAATCACAAATATGCCTTATTGGGGGCAATGGCTTCGTCTGTAGTTCGCTTAATGAATTAAATAGTAATTTAATACTGAGATTCTTCTTTGATAATTGCGGCAAATTCCTCCACGCTCATTGTGCCAAGTTCTGGGCTGTCATTCTCATCAATAAGATCTCTCTTACGAACAGAAACCGTTCCTGCGCTCTGCTCTTTTTCTCCGAGAATAAGCATATAAGGAACTTTCTGGAGCTGTGCCTGTCTGATTTTATAGCCAAGTTTCTCGTCGCGGTCATCGACTTCTACACGAACGCCGCTTGCTTTGAGTGCTTCAGCAACCTGTTTTGCGTAATCTGCAAATTTGTCGGATACAGGAAGAACTTTTGCCTGTACCGGTGCTAACCATGTTGGGAACTTTCCTGCATAATGTTCAATTAAGATTCCGATAAATCGCTCAATAGAACCAAATACAACACGGTGAATCATGATTGGACGATGTTTTTCTCCGTCTGCTCCAATATATTCTGCCTCAAATCTCTGTGGAAGCTGGAAGTCAAGCTGGATTGTTCCGCACTGCCATGTTCTTCCGATAGAATCCTGTAAATGGAAGTCAAGTTTTGGACCATAGAATGCGCCGTCTCCCTCATTTACTTCGTAAGGAATATTCATGGCTTTGATTGCATTTTCCAATGCATTTGTTGCTACTTCCCACTCTTCTTCTGTTCCCATGCTATCAGCTGGACGAGTGGATAATTCTACATGATAAGTAAATCCAAATTTCTTATATACTTCATCAATCAATTTTACGACTTTCTGGATTTCATTTTCAATCTGCGCCTCTGTCATAAAGATATGGGCATCGTCCTGTGTAAAGCATCTTACACGCATCAGTCCATGAAGCTGTCCGGACTTTTCGTGACGGTGCACAAGGCCAAGTTCCCCAAGACGAAGTGGAAGTTCTTTGTAAGAACGAGGCTCCATCTTATAAACAAGCATTCCACCTGGACAGTTCATTGGTTTTACAGCAAAATCCATGTCGTCAATTACTGTTGTGTACATATTTTCTCTGTAATGATCCCAGTGTCCTGATGTTTCCCAAAGCTGTCTGTTTAAGAGGATTGGTGTGGAGATTTCTTCGTATCCTTCTCTTGTATGCATCTTTCTCCAGTAATCAATCAGAGTATTTTTCAGAATCATTCCCTTTGGTAAGAAGAATGGGAATCCCGGACCTTCTTCCATGATGGTAAATAATCCAAGTTCTTTTCCAAGCTTTCTGTGATCTCTCTTCTTTGCCTCTTCGAGCATATTCAGATAATCTTTTAACTCAGCAGCTTTTGGGAAAGAAATTCCATAAATTCTTGTAAGCATTTTGTTCTTTTCATCGCCGCGCCAGTACGCACCTGCTGTAGAAAGGAGCTTAATTGCCTTGATTACACAAGTATTGGATACATGAGGGCCTGCACAGAATTCTTCGTAGTCACCCTGTTTATAAAATGTGATTGTCTCTCCTTCTGGAAGTTCCTCAATCATTTCTACTTTGTAATCTTCCTGTCTTTCTTTCATGTAATCTAAGGCTTTTTCTTTTGTAACCTCAAATACTTCTAATGGCAGAGACTGCTTTACAATCTTCTTCATTTCTTTTTCGATTGCTGCAAGATTTTCCTCTGTAAATGGGAAAGAGAAATCAAAATCATAGTAAAATCCATTATCGATTGCTGGTCCAATCGCACATTTCGTATCTGGATATAATCTCTTTACTGCCTGTGCCAATACATGGGCGCTTGTGTGCCAAAACGCTTCTTTTACTTCTTTTTCTTCAAAATTACCTTCGATTACCTGTCCATTTTTTTCGAGAACTTTCATTTCTTTTTACCTCCAAAATAAGAATGAATCTGATTTGGGAACGTTAATAGTAATGAATATAGACCGCTGCAGCTTACAACTAAAACATATTTGATTAAAAAGTCTACATGTCTTACTTTTAATTTATATCAAAAAAGCACCCACAGATTACAGCATAGCTATAATCTAAGGGTGCATTAAATACACGGTTCCACCTTATAGTTTCACTTCAGATTCTCTAAATTAAATCCTATCCCTTAACGCGGGCATACGGCAACACTTGTGAAATATCTTAACATTCATCAGGATGCTTCTCTTGAAACATCTTCATATAATCTGTATAGTTCTTTTAAAATATTTCTTTTTCGCATCGCAGCTCAGGAATGGTTTTCATATACTTCCTCATAAATAACTCTCAGCAACTGTTACTCTCTCTGTATGATTTCGATTATATTACTCGTTTCCCTCATCGCTTTTCCTTGTTTCGAGTGTATGGTAGCACTATTAAAAATATTTGTCAATCATTTATTTTACTTTTTCTGGTCAAAAAACTCTTTATATTCTCTCTTACATTTTCTTTTACATTCGCAAAATATTGTGAACGCACAATCTTTCTTTCCGGATAGAAAACTTCTCCCCATGGATAAGATTCTGTAGCCCCATTTGTTTTTTGTCCATTTATGATAGCATCAGTTAGCAACATGGCTGCTGTCATTGCGGAAGTCATTCCCCAGCCATTAAACCCTGTAGCAACATACATGTTCGGGGTCTTATCTGAATATGGTCCGATATACGGAATTCCATCCAAACTCACACAATCTTCTACTTCCCAATGCTCCCGCTCTATTGCCTCTGGATAATACGATAAAATCTTCTCTCTGAATTCATTCCAATCACGTTCTTCCTGCCCTACTCTGTGGGTAGCTCCTCCTACAAAAATCATATCTTTATATCCTCGCAATGCCAGTCTGTTATCAGACGCATCTGCATACATTCCATGAAGCTCCGGCACATGATCAAGGGCCATGATATAGGAACGATTCTGATATAGCTTATTATTATATCCTCCTGCTTTCTTATAAAATGGAAAATGTGTTGTACAAATGATATTTTTCGGAATTGTTATATAGAGTCCGCTCCATGTTGTTCCATTTATCCAATCATCTACAGGCATTTCTTCAAAAATAGTTACCTTATCTGACTTTTCAATATCTTTTACCA
The DNA here is from genome assembly GCF_000173975.1 of Anaerobutyricum hallii DSM 3353. GTDB lineage: Bacteria > Bacillota > Clostridia > Lachnospirales > Lachnospiraceae > Anaerobutyricum > Anaerobutyricum hallii. The sequence goes on along the minus strand of NZ_ACEP01000141.1, from coordinate 22,756 downwards.
GACCATATAAAAACTTTACAGGATTCATCTGCGCCTGATTCGGAAAACGTACTGCTCCCGCCGTATCAAATGGAAGCTCCGGTGTCTCACAAAATTCTGCTTTCATACCAAGAAGACTGGCTGCACGCACTTCCCTCTCAATGCATTCTTTGTCTGTTCTTGAATAAATATAGGAACTTCTCTCCTCAAAATCACAATCTATAGATGCTGCCAATTCCCGATACTTATGCAATGCGAGTTCGTTCGCTTCAAAGTACATGCGGGCCTTCTCTTCCCCCAAAGTTTCCAGCAATCTGCTGTATATAAGGCCATGCTGCGACGTAACCTGTGCCATCGCATGTCTCACAGTTCCACTGCCTATCCTGCTTCCCTCAAGAAGCAGACATTCCACTCCCGCCTCCTTTAAGAAATACGCACATAGAAGACCACATAATCCTCCTCCGACAATCGTGACATCTACTTTTTTGATACGAGTCAGCTTTTCATATTGAGGCATCTGTATTCTACCACCATCACTCCATATAGAATCTGACATTTTTCATCCTCCTGTTAATTTACTTCTCTACATCTTATTCTCTCTTAAAATCTTCTCTAATATTTTTATTATACACTAAAAAAGAAAAAGAATATTATTAATTTTTCTTAAACATTCTTTTTCTTTTCTCTATATCATTTTTCAAAATGACCTTATATTTTTTTAATTTATAAAAATATTATCAAAATATTTTTATGGATATATTTCTTTATAACTGAGATGTTTTTTCTTCCCCATAAATTATAAAAAAATTTCTGATTTCAATGTAGCCAAAGACAGAAAATCGAAGCAGCATCTCACCCAATCTACGACTTCAGAGCTGTGAGAAAACAACCTCCGTTAGAAAGGTCCCTCATTAAAATTATTGATTTTGCGACTTTTGTGTTTTTTACAACGGAGTCAAAATCAATAACTTTTAATGAGGGGCTTTTCATAGAAGACTTCCTCTCGCTGCGACTACAGCCACAGAGATGTTGCTTCGATTTTCGTCTGTTTGTCTAACTAACCCAGAAATTTTTCTTCCAATTCATGTAACCTTTTTGCTGCTTCTGGATTCTGTTTTTCGAGTCTTCTTTCTAAATGTTTGCGGCTTTCTACTAACTTCTGCCAGATTTCTGGATTTTCCTGTTTTAATTCCATTTCGAGATGCTGGCGGCGTTTTTCAATCATTTGGAAGATAAGCTGTTTGTTCTTGTCTTCTTCAAGATTTGCTGAGAGTTCATCCAAATGAAGCTCCATCCTCCGAAGTACCTCATCCTCATCAATAACTCCGAGATTATGCCATGCCCTCATCTGTCTTGCGAGACCACTTTCTGAGATTGCTTCGAGTTCTGGCCAGTGATGTAAATGGGAAATGACCTGATGAACCCGTTTTTCAATCTCATTTACAGTATCCTCACCAAATGCCCATGCAAATTCTTCGAGTGTATTTTCTTCCTCAGCTGGGAGAGTATGCAGCCACAATGTCTTTTTAATTTTTTCTATATTTTTTGTGTTATGTTTATGTGACGACAATGCTTTTTCTGCATTTTCCTGTAACTCTTTTAAGTTTTCCTGCAAATCTGCCGGAACTCCTTCTAATGGAAATGGCTTTTGTAATCCAGAATCTAAAAGAGCCGCCGTAATTGTTCGTCTGACACAGCCTTCTTCAATCAAAGATCCCATTCCCAAATTGCGAAGCTGTGTGTTAAGTCCCTGCATATGTTCTGTGATATAGAAAGCAATTCCTTTTTTCTCCAGATTATTCTTCAGCATAAGAAGCGTATCTGCCGCTGTAATATCAATATTCGTGATTGTTCCCGCATCCACAATTACCGTTTTCGTATCCTCTTTTAAATGATTTTCAATATCTTCCTGAAACAGCTTGCTATTTGCAAAGAACAGGCTTGCATTAAAGCGGTAAATCACTGTATTTTCAATCGGATGTGCATAGTGATTTTTATTCAAATCATAAAATCCATCTCTTCCAGGTATCCCTCCAAGAAATGCCCTTGGTGGATTTGTCTCACGGATAACAACTGCAACAAAGGAAAGAATTATTCCAATAATTACACCGTAAATAGTTCCCAGGAATAATACCGCCATACAAGCAGCCACAAATATATAAAATTCTTTGCGGCTTACCTTAAATAATCGCACTGCCAAATGCCATTCCACAACATTCATCAGCGCCGAAATGACTATAGCTGTCAGTACCGGAACAGGCAAATATCCGATAAAGCCCGCGGCAAAAAGCAGAACTGCCACCATTGTAACTGCTGCTGTAATCGAAACTGCCTGCGTCTTTCCGTCAAATTGCTCATTCATCGAAGTTCTGGAAATACTTCCATTTACCGGGCAGCTGCCTGTAAACGCAGAGATAATATTTCCTGCTGCACAGGCCAAAATTTCTTTATTATCATCAATTTTGTAACCATTTTTTGCTGCAAAATTATTCTCAGAAAGCAAAGTTTCGGCCATAACAACAACTGCAATCATCAGGCCTCTGCCTGCCGCGTGGCTTAAATCCACATGGAAAATGTCTGGTAAAATAAACTTAGGAAGTCCTGGCTCAACTTTTGCTAGCAAAGTAACTCCGTACCTGTCTACATGGAATACCATTGTTGCAATCATTCCTAATGCCATAATCACAACCGCCATCGGAAACTTAGGCATAACCTTTTTAGAAATAATAAGAATTGCCAATGCGCCAACACCTAATGCTACTGACACCCAGTTAATATGCTGTGCTATCTCATATAAGTGCTTTAATAATTCTGGGAGTTCACCCGAACCAGACTTGCCACCCATGATTTTAGGAATCTGCATCAAAATAATCGTCAACGCAATCCCACTGATAAATCCGCCCATAACCGGAGTCGAAATAAATGTAACAAGCTTGCCTGCTTTCAAAAAATAAAATAAAAGCAGCCACAAACCAACAAATAATGCGATAACTGGGATATACCGCAGAGCATCTGCACTGCCGCTCTCAATTCCAAGACTCGCCAGTGCTGCTCCCGCAATGGCCGCCGGTGCCGCATCTACTCCAAAAATAAATTGCGGTGATGTGGAAAAAAGTGCAAAAAATAAAATGGGAAGCACAGAACCATACAGTCCAAAAACTGCTGGCAATCCTGATACTTCCGCATATCCCATAGAGATAGGAATAGAAACCGCCGCTATCATAATACCTGCTGCGATATCTTTTCCCAGATATTCTTTTTTATAATTTTTCAATGTAGGAAATAAAGAACTCTTCATATATAGTATGCCTTCCTTTCTGCAAAACTCACCATATAATATAGAAGATTCTTGGGAGGTTGTAAAGGGGGATGGGCGAAAACCAGAGCTGTGATAGAAAACCGTCACTGAACACTGGGGACTGCTATAGGAGGGTAATTTAGTTTATTTTACAAATTTTCCGAACACATTTCTTACCAGCGGACCTGCAAAGAAAATCTGCCAGCAAAGTGCCATTGGAAAATTAATTACTGTTGTCTGTAACCACTGTGCGATAATCTCACTTCCTGGATGTTTGAATAATGCAGTTGCGATAAAGCTCATGACCGGACACATCAGGCAGACAATCATAGAACAGATTGCAAGTGTAATGAATATTGGTTTATCTGTTGGGGATACAATACGGAATGCAAGGAATTTTGATAATTTTTCAACTACGAAAAATTCTAAAATAGCTGCAATCGGCCACATAATTGGCATCTCGTGAAATGCGAGTAAGAAAATCTGGTTGCTCATACCACCTTTATCGATTGCGATATTGTAGCAAACCATTGCGTAGACCATGACAAAAGCCATGATAATTGTAAAAATAACGTTCTGTAACTTTGTTTTTGGCATAATCAGCTGCCTCCTTTTTCATTCTGTTTATCAAAATCTTAAATAGCTGTTTTTCTTAAAATAATCTTTCTCATTCAAAATAAATACTTTAAATTGAGGCGTGCAGATTGCTGGAATGATTTTTCAAACACGCTCTAGCTATTTAAACTTCGATGAAATAGCATAAAAATAGGCTGTGTTGTTCGTTATCAACATTTTATATGTTTGCAATTTTATATTTCATACACCTTTAAATATTTCTAAAATATAGTACTTTCTTAAAACTGCATACCTTTAAAATATTGTGCGTTTCCAATTAGACCAAAATATTTTTACGATATTTAATTTATTTGATACGGCTTGACATTATAGCATAAAGAAAAAATTTATGTAAGTCTTTTTTTATTTTTTTATTTTGTACATAATAATATCTCATTGACATTTTGGTATGTAAATTACCTATTTCTTATTGACCTGTATTGACTTTACTCGATGATACCTCCACATCGTTCGCTGAGTCATCTTGTTATGAAAAATATTCTGCATTATTTAGCTGAAAGTCAATGAAGAAGTACGCAAAAAAAGTTAATTTCACTAATTTTACAGCCATTTTCTACTACTTTATAGTTATTATTTATACCTAATAAGTTCCATAAACCACAAAAAAAGCACATTTTTTTACCTTTATTTCATTTTATATAAATGTTATAATTGTTATGTTTTTGTAAGGAAATTGTAAAAAAGAAAGGATAAACGTAATGAAGGAAAACAAAAACGATTTTAAACCGTATATTCCTGCGGACCAGGTAGTTCCGGAATTTACAGTCACAGCCTTAATTCTTGGTATTTTACTTGCAGTTATTTTTGGTGCTGCTAACGCATATCTTGGACTTCGAGTTGGTATGACCGTTTCCGCATCTATTCCTGCAGCCGTACTTTCCATGGGTATTATTCGTATCATTCTTCGTAAGAATTCTATCTTGGAAAACAACCTTGTTCAGACAATCGGTTCAGCCGGTGAGTCTGTTGCTGCCGGAGCAATCTTTACGCTCCCTGCTTTATTCTTATGGGCAAAAGAAGGTAAGATTGATTCTCCTAGTATTTTAACTATCTTTTTAGTTGCACTTGTTGGTGGTATCCTTGGTGTCTGTTTCATGGTTCCACTTCGTCAGGCTCTTATCGTTGAAGAACATGGTGTTCTTCCTTTCCCTGAAGGAACTGCCTGTGCAGAGGTTCTCCTTGCCGGAGAAGAAGGTGGTAACAAAGCTGGTATCGTATTCTCCGGTCTTGGTATCGCTGCTATTTACAAATTCATCGCTGATGGAGTTAAACTTTTCCCTAGTGAAATTGGTTATGATATTCAGGCATATGCCGGCTCTTCCGTAGGTATTCAGGTTCTTCCTGCCCTTGCCGGTGTTGGTTACATCTGTGGACCTCAGATTTCAAAATACATGTTCGCAGGTGGCACTTTAAGCTGGTTTGTACTCATGCCTATGATTGCATTATTTGGTAAAGATGCTACCATCTTCCCTGGAAGTGAAGTAATTTCTACTCTTGCTCCAGGATCATTATGGGGAACTTATATCAAGTACATTGGTGCCGGTGCCGTTGCAGCTGGTGGTATCATGAGCTTAATCAAGACTTCACCACTCATTGTCCGTACATTTAAACAGGCAATAGGCAGCATGGCTAAAAACCGCGCTACTGCTGATGCTTCTCGTACACAGCGCGACTTACCAATGCCGATTATTCTTGGTATTATCGCTGTTATTGCTGTTGCCATCTGGTTACTTCCAATTTTCCCTGTAAGTTTCCTTGGTGCAGTTCTTGTTGTTATATTCGGATTCTTCTTTGCAACTGTTTCCGCCCGTATGGTTGGATTAATCGGTTCTTCTAACAACCCAGTTTCCGGTATGGCAATTGCTACTTTAATTATTTCTACTTTAATTTTAAAAGCTACAGGAACTACAGGAACTACAGGTATGATCGGTTCCATCTGTATCGGTAGTATTATCTGTATCGTTGCTGCTATCGCCGGCGATACTTCACAGGATTTAAAGACAGGTTTCATCGTAGGTGCTACACCTAAACTTCAGCAGATTGGTGAAATGATCGGTGTTATCGCTTCTTCCGCTGCAATCGGATATGTTTTATATCTGTTAAATGCTGCATGGGGATTCGGTTCTAACGAAATTCCTGCTCCACAGGCTACAATGATGAAGATGCTCGTTGAAGGTATCATGAATGCAGAACTTCCATGGGCACTGATCCTTGTTGGTGTATTCATCGCTATCGTTGTTGAGATTCTTGGTATTCCAGTACTTCCATTTGCTGTTGGTATGTACCTTCCATTCTCACTGAGTGCCGGTATTATGGCTGGTGGTGTAGTTCGCTGGATTCTTGAACGCCGTAAAGCAGCAAATGAAAACGAAGAAAAAGAAAAGAAAGCTTGCATTGAACGTGGAACATTATTTACTTCCGGTCTGATTGCCGGAGAGGGACTCATGGGAGTTATCCTTGCTATCTGTGCGGTAGCAAAAGTTGACTCTAAGTTTGTTTCCCCTGTTGCCCTTCCACAGATTGCTAGCTTAGTTATTTTCATCATTTTACTTGCTTATTTATACTTCTTATGTGTAAAAAAGAACAACAAAACTAATTAACAATTAAATTACAAAACATATTTCATTTCTGGCAGTGAGAGAACCTCTTTCACTGCCAAAATTATTTATACACTTTACGAACTATATTCTAACCGTTATAATCATATTTACAAATATATGAAAGGAGTCCCTATGGCAAAACAGAAAATAGATAAAAACTACCTTGATTTTATCCCAGTAAAAAATCCAGAAATAAAATATGAAACAAACGACAAGGGAAACATTACCGTCTTCATTCGCTGGGAAGGTTTCTTTAACAAAATCGCCCAGAAATTCTTCCACCGTCCAAAAGTAAGTTCTATCGACCTTGACGATTACGGCAGCTTCGTCTGGAACATTATTGATGATAAAAAAGACATTCACACACTCTCCCAGGAACTCGATGCTCATTTCCCTAAAATGGAAAAATCACTCTCCCGCCTTATTAAATTTCTCGAAATTTTGAAAGACCATCATTTAATTACTTATTCAGAAAAATTAAAATAAAAAAGATATAAACTACAAATAAAATGGCTAACAAAAATCACATAAAAAATTAAGATAAGAAGGGAGCACCCATGGAATTACTGAAAAATCTGATACATTATCTCCCCTATATCCTACTCTTTGCCGTAGCCACTATGTTAATCTACGGCTGGGGATTGTGGCGTTCCATGCACCAGAATCAGGATTTAAACAACCTCCTGACCTCTAAGGGAATCAGCCGGATAAAAAAAGAATTAAAACGCAATGGGAAAATGACAAAAAAGGAACTCTCTGACTGTGTAAAAGACTTAACCGCCAGCCAGCCATTTAGTAAACAGCGAATCGGAGTCACTAATCCAAATCAGTTTTTGGATTCGCTGCTGCCTTATATGGAACGACAGGAAATGATAAGCAAATCTAAACAAAACGGCAAGGTATACTATGATTTGATTCATTAACCAACAGACACCCACGAAGAGAAACGATAGGCTATCGTTTCTCTTCGTGGGCTGACAGTGACTGGATTTAGTTGAATTAATTAGTTGAATTAATTAGTAAAAATCAGGTGCAGCTCATAACCTACATATATAAAAGGCTCCAGTATATATAATATACTGGAGCCTTTTATATCTTATTATCTACAAGCTACACCGCTTATTCTTCAGCAGCTTCCTCAGTCTCTTCTTCCTCTGGAGCATTGTGTACTTCTGTTACCTGTACAACTGTCTCCTCCGGATTCGTCTTCAGATGGATACCTTCTGCAGTTGCGATTGGTAAATCTTTTACTCTGATAGTATCACCTGCTGTCTTACCATCTAAATCGATTTCAACTTTTTCAATCAGATTTTCTGGTAATGCTTCATAACTGATTTCCTCTAATAATAATTCTACGACACCAGATTTTACTTTCTCATGATTTAAGAGTACAACTTCTGCTACAGAATGTACTTTTTCACCTTTTACTAATGCCTGGAAATCCATTTCTACAATCTCATGTTTCATTGCATTGTAGTCAATCTCTTTTAATAAGACTGGCATTTTCTGTCCTTCAACAGTGAGAATTAACTGACTTCCCTTATTACAGGTTCTTAAGATTCTTTCTGCCTCTTTTTTCTCGATTTTCAGCGGCATGGAGCCTTCCATGTTCTTACCGAACACATTGCCTGTAACAAATCCTTCCCTTCTAAGCTTTTTTGCCTTGATCTGCATATCTCTTTTTTCAGCACTTAAAGTATTCATTTGTCTTTTCCTCCAAAATGTCTGATGCTTAGAGGCCCTACTTTATCAGGTCTGATAAGTATTTTTTACGGTTATTCTTTTTAAATAACCTCTTCTTTGTTACGGTGCAATTATAGCACTGCTGTCAGAAAAAAGATTCACAAATATTTTTATTTTCAAAGAATTTTTTTATTAATTTTTAAAAATATTTTGTAAATGTATAGACAATTTTAACAAAACATTTTTTCTGTCACTTAACAGATATTCCATAAAACATTTTTCCAGACATTCATTTTTACTCAAAAGGTGAAGTGGATTTAGAAAATACTTTCTACAAAATGTGTATTATATTCATGGAAACTTTCACCAAAGCAACAGTAGTTCATCATGGACTACGTCAACTGAATAAAGTAAAATATCCCACAAATCAGGAAGAGTACAGATTACTAATTGATTCTTCAAACAAATTCTAAGACTCTTCTTCAAATAATTCCTGCACAGATAACAGACGAAAATGACTCTTTTTCACATAAATCAATCCTTCTTTGGACATTTTCCCAAGTTCTTTGGACAGTGCGGAACGGTCTACGCTTAAGTAGTCTGCAAGCTGCTGGCGGTTAAATGGTATATCGAATTCTTTACTGTTACATAGTACTGCCTGATTCGATAAATAGGATAGCAGTCTTCCCCGGATAGATTTGGAGGAAGTGTTAAAAATTCTTCGGGACAGGGCGAGATTTTTCTGTGCGGAAACCTGTAAAAGATTTTTTATGAGTTCATTATGGAAAATGCAGGAATTGGAACAAAGGTGGAGCATTTTTCCCACATTTAAAAATAAAATTTCTGTATCTTCTGCCGCAATGACATTAACTAACATTTTCTGGTCTGGGATACTGGCATAGGTTTCTGCAAAGATTTCTCCTTCACCGGCCCGCTCTAGCACACTGCGGTTTCCCCAGATGTCATCATTTTCTATTAAAACACTTCCTGATAAAACAATGCCGATACAGGATACGACTTCACCGACCCGGTAAATCATTTCTTCCTTTTTATATTTGCGTTTGCCCGCCTTTAAGCAGGACAACATCTGCTCTGTTTCTTCCGGCGTTGCCCCCTGAAAAAGCACTGTTTTCGATAATTTATAAAAATCCATATTTTTTCTCCCCGTTTGTTGTCAAAACAACATATTTATCAAATCAACTATATTATACTGCGTATAGAAAGTCAATTAAAGGAGGATAACAATGGCTTATATCAAAAATATTTCACATGAAGAAGTTTTACATCTTACTGACCAGATTTCTGCCGATAAAGGACAGATTGTCAGCAAAACTTTAGCACAGAACGATTATGTGAGTGTGACTCTTTTCGCATTTTCCAAAGATGAAGAAATCGCTACACATGATTCTACCGGTGATGCAATGGTTCTCGTTCTTGAAGGAACCGGTCAGTTCACTGTTGATGGCAAAGAATATATTTTACAGGCAGGGGATACCCTTGTTATGCCAGCGAAAAAGCCTCATTCTGTTTACGCAAAAGAAGACTTTAAGTGGCTTCTTACTGTTGTATTTCCTTCATAATAGAATTTATAAAAATGTACTCTTAAAATCTTTTCAATTTGATTTTATGAAGTTATTTTTTGTCAGCTTCACTTAAATTTTTTAGCACTATCTTTTTATTATTAAAAAAGTTGCTATAAGCACCATTTACGTGAATACGTTGGAGATACACCATAATACCAGCCTATTAAGATTTAAAAAGTATATTAGAGTAAAAAGGAGATTAACTTTTATGGAAAACCAAATGTTTTGTTATCAGTGTCAGGAAACTGCCGGATGCAGTGGATGTACCCGCGTTGGAGTCTGTGGAAAACAGCCCGATATCGCTGCCATGCAGGATTTATTGGTCTATGTTACAAAAGGAATTTCTGCGGTAACTACTACTTTAAGACAGGAAGGAGTAGAGATTCAGCCAGCAGTCAATCACATGATTACACTGAATTTATTTACTACAATCACCAATGCCAACTTTAGCAAAGAAGCAATTATCGCCCGGATTCAGGAAACGCTTTCCGAAAAAGATTTGCTCCTTTCTAAACTAACAAATAAAGATGTACTCCCAGAAGCAGCTCTCTGGAACGGCTCCGTGGAGGAATTTGATACAAAAGCTGCAGCTGTCGGTGTTCTTTCTACAGAAAATGAGGACATCCGAAGCCTTCGTGAACTGATTACTTACGGATTAAAGGGACTTTCCGCTTACTCCAAGCATGCAAATGTTCTTTTACAGGATAATGAAGAAATTGATGCATTTATGCAGCGTACCCTTGCCGCAACTCTTGATGATAGTTTATCTGTCGATGATTTAATCGCGCTTACTTTAGAAACCGGAAAATACGGTGTAGAAGGTATGGCTCTTCTTGACAATGCCAATACTTCTGCTTACGGAAACCCAGAAATCACAAAAGTAAACATCGGTGTTGGCAGCCGTCCGGGTATCCTTGTTTCCGGACATGACCTTCGCGACCTTGAAATGCTACTCGAACAGACACAGGGGACGGATGTGGATGTATACACACACTCTGAAATGCTTCCAGCCCACTACTATCCTACCTTCAAAAAGTATCCAAATTTTGTCGGCAACTATGGAAATGCATGGTGGAAACAGAAAGAAGAATTTGAAAGCTTTCACGGTCCAATTCTCATGACAACAAACTGTATCGTTCCACCAAAGGACAGCTATAAAGACAGATTGTACACAACAGGTGCAACCGGATATCCAGGTTGCAAACACATTCCTGGAGAAATCGGTGAAGAAAAAGACTTCTCCTCAATTATCGAACAGGCAAAACACTGTACTCCACCAGAAGAAATCGAACATGGAGAAATTGTTGGAGGCTTTGCCCACAACCAGGTACTTGCCCTTGCCGATGATATTGTTGCCGCTGTAAAGTCCGGCGCAATTAAAAAGTTTGTCGTTATGGCTGGTTGTGACGGTCGCATGAAATCAAGAAACTACTACACAGATTTTGCAAAAGCATTGCCAAAAGACACCGTCATCCTTACTGCAGGCTGTGCAAAATATAAATACAATAAACTTGATTTAGGAGATATCTGTGGCATTCCACGAGTACTCGATGCCGGACAGTGCAACGATTCCTACTCCCTCGCCGTTATTGCCCTCAAATTAAAAGAAGTATTTGGACTTGAAGATATTAATGAACTTCCAATCCTCTATAACATCTCCTGGTACGAACAGAAGGCCGTTATTGTTTTACTTGCCCTTCTCTATCTTGGAGTGAAAAATATCCACCTTGGACCAACTCTTCCAGCTTTCTTATCCCCAAATGTGGCAAAAGTTCTTGTAAATACTTTTGGTATTGCAGGAATTGGAACTGTTGAAGAAGATTTAAAACTCTTTGGATTCTAGAGCATGTCTGAAAAATGCTTTCTGCAAGATATGCGTTACAATTTTCAGCATACTTTAAAAATACGGCAAATTTGATTTGTGACGTCCTCCCCCACCTATAGGATGCCACTGAAAAAGTCTTTTTTCGTGTAAATCAATACGAAATAAAGTATGTTTGTTAACTTTACAGTGCTATATATTGTATGCAAAGTTAATTTTTCAGTGGTGTCCCTTAGAGGTCGGAGTCTTCTTGCTAGAAAAGGATAAAAAAGAAGCAAAAATTTTCTCATCTATTTTTATATTTTTGATAATATTTTAAGATGACATCTGTTTTTGCTTCTTTTTTATATGTAATATTTTTTCAAGCATACTCTCTCAAAACAAACTCATTTTTTATATTTTAATTATATTTTTTATACAATTAAATTATCAATACATACCTTTTGTCCGGTTAAAATTTTTTTATTTCTATTCTTCTCTTTTTGTATAACAATACTACAAATTATTGTATCATATTTTTTCCTTTGAAATCAAAAAACTACGCTTGCAAAACATTTTTATATTACTTTATTTATTGCTTATTTCCAAGACCTCTGCTATAATAAACTATACTTTTATATAACTTTCGTAATTTTTTATTTCAAAAGAACTACGGCAAATTTAAGAAAGGATGTTGAGGAACAAATGAAAAAAAGAATCTACAAAAATCTTTTAGCACTGACTCTTGCTTGCTCCGTTGCATTAAGCACCGCACCAGTTTCTTCATTCGCAAGAGACGTTGCTGCAGTATCTGAGAGCGAAGCTACTACAGAAGCTCCTAAGGAGAAAGCAACTGAAGTTGAAAAGAAGACAGAAGTTTCTAAAGACGCAACAACTGTAACTGAAAAAACAGAGGCTTCCGAAGAGAAGACTACTGCCGCTGAGAAGACAGAAGCTCCTGAGGAGAAGACTATTGCTGCTGAAAAGACAGAAGCAGAGACTTCTGAAGAGAAGACTACTTCTAAAAAGACAAAGACTTCTGAGAAAAAGGCTACAGACCCAGAATGTGTTAAACCTGACAAGCCAGTAGTTGATGGTCCTACTCCAGAAGGAAAGAAGGATACAGATGAGGCTACAAAGCCTTCTACTGTAACATTACACTTCAATCAGTCTATGCCAGGACATGTTTTATCTGTCAGCAAAGCAAGCAGCTTTAACTTTGGTGGATATGCAAGCGACAAAAAAGCTACTGTAAAGGCTTCTTACGTTGGAATAGCTTGGAATGGTAAAGGATACTCTTCCAGCACACCTTCCTACAAAGCAGGAACTTATACAGAAACTTTATATGTTACTGACGCAGCTTACTCTGCTACACCAATTTCAAGAACATATACAATCACAAGAGCTAACACTCATATTATCATCAACAATCCAGTAGATTGTACATATGATGGTTCTGCATTTGCTGTAGATGCAACTGTATACGATGATAATAACAATGAAGTTACTAAAGCTAACGTAACTTACATCAGAGTTGATGGCGGCAAGTATATTTACCTCGGATTCACTGCTCCTGTTGAGGCAGGTGCATACATTGCAATCGCAACGTATCCTGGAGATGCAACACACCGTCCATCTGCTGCAAAATCATTCTTTATTATTCATCCAAAGGCTGTTAAGGTTAACATCGACTATAAAGAAAAATACGTTGGTGACAAAGATCCTGAACTTACTTATAAAGCTGAGGGTGTATTAGATGGTGATTCTCTTGGACTTAAGCTTACACGTGAAGCTGGCGAAGAAGCTGGTTACTATGATATCTACCCAGATACATCTTCTCTCAATCCTAACTATAAGTTAGCTGAGACTCCTGATGGAACAGATCATTTCCATATCCTTAAGAGAGATTCTGGAGAAACTCCTAACCCAGGTACAACAGAAACTCCTAACCCAGGTACAACAGAAACTCCTGACCCAGGTACAACAGAAACTCCTGACCCAGGTACAACAGAAACTCCTGACCCAGGTACAACAGAAACTCCTGACCCAGGTACAACAGAAACTCCTGCTGATGACTCATCCGCCACTACAACTGAAACTCCAGCAGACGACTCATCCGCTACTACAACTGAAACTCCAAGTGTAGATCCATCTGAAAATACAGATCCTACTACAAAAACTACTAAGAAAACAACTACACAGAAAAAAGCAAACACTAAAAAAGCAACTACTAAAAAGAACAAAAAATCCAAATCATCCAAAACTGGTGATGCTTCAAACCCTGTTCTTTACATGGTTGTAAGTGTATTTGCACTTGTTATGTGTGCATTTATCGTTCTTCGTCGTAGAACTGACAGATAGTTCTGACAACTGAACTAATTAAACAAACTAACTAAACAAAACCCTCAGGATTTTCTAATCCTGAGGGTTTTAAAACATCATTCATAAAATTGGAGGAAACATATGGAAACAGCTCAGAACAAAATTGTAAAAGCCGCTTTATTAGGTGCCGGTACTGTCGGCAGTGGTGTATATCAACTTGTCCAGGAACGTCAGGAAGATTTTTCTCATATTTGTGGTACACAAATTCAAATCACTAAAATTCTTGTGCGTGATGCCTCGAAAGAACGAGAAGGTATCCCTTCTCCCCTTCTTACAGATAACTGGAATGAAATTATTGAAGATGACAATATTTCTATTATTATTGAAGTTATGGGTGGTATTGAACCTGCAAAGTCTTATTTGCTTGAAGCAATGAAAGCTGGAAAACAGATTGTTACAGCAAATAAAGATTTAATTGCTGAACATGGGCATGAACTTTTAGATTCTGCCGAAAAATATGGCTGTGATTTCAAGTTTGAAGCTGCCGTTGCAGGATGTGTCCCAATCATTCAAGTATTAAAACAAAGTATGTCCAGTGAAAATATTACTGAAGTTATGGGGATCGTAAATGGTACAACAAACTATATTCTTACCCGTATGACACAGAGTGGTATGAGCTATGACGAAGCGTTAAAAGAAGCTACAGATTTAGGATATGCTGAAGCCGATCCTACTGCTGATGTTGACGGTCTTGATGCCGGTCGTAAAATCGCTATTATGGCATCCATCGCATTCCATTCTCGCGTTACCTTCTCTGATGTCTATATTGAGGGAATCCGCAATATTACCGCAAAAGACATTTTCTATGCAAAAGAATTTAATTCTGTCATCAAACTTGTCGGCATTGCAAGAAAAGATGAGGACGGCATCGAAGTAAAAGTTCTTCCAATTTTAATCCCACAGGATCATCCTCTGGCAACAGTAAATGATTCCTTTAACGCTGTATTTGTTCACGGAACTGCATCCGATGATACAATGTACTATGGCCGTGGTGCAGGCAAACGTCCGACTGCCAGTGCGGTAACCGGGGATTTATGTACAGTTGCAAGACATATCGTTGAAAAACATTCTAATCTTCATGTCTGCTCCTGCTACAAAGAACTTCCAGTGAAAAATATTCAGGATACTTATTCCCGTTTCTTCCTCCGTCTGCAGGTAGCTGACCGACCAGGTGTTCTTGCGAATATCACAAGCGTATTCGGAACAAGTCAGGTAAGTATCGCCCAGATTATTCAAAAGTCCCGCCAAAATGGCAATGCCGAACTGGTTATTATTACCGATGAAGTAAAAGAACTGTATTTTACCGATGCCTTGAACATTTTGAAAAGACTTTCCATAGTTAACAGTATTTCCAGTCTGATTCGTGTATATTAAGAAGATTTTACGTTCATTTCTCATAAATACCTTGAAATACCCGTTGACAAATCAATCGAAATTATTAAAATAGAATGGTAATACTAATTTTAACCCAAGGAAATAGGAGGACTTATTACTATGCGAAAAACCAAGATTATCTGTACCCTTGGACCATCAACGGATAAAGGTGATGTTTTAGAGCAGTTAATGCTCTCTGGTATGAACGTTGCCCGTCTTAATTTTTCTCATGATACTTACGAGAATCAGAAGAAAAGAATAGATAAAGTAAAAGCTTTACGCACAAAGCATAACCTTCCGGTTGCATGTCTGTTAGATACAAAAGGACCAGAAATTCGTCTTAAAACATTTAAAGACGAAAGAGTTACTCTTGAGATGGGACAGGACTTCTGTCTTACTACAAGAGATGTAGAAGGAACAAAGGATATTGTCAGTGTTACTCACAAAGATTTACACAAAGATATCCATGTTGGTTCCAGCATCTTAATTGATGACGGTCTTGTAGGATTAAAAGTAGTGGCTATCAAGGGGCAGGATATCCACTGTAAAGTAGAGAATGGCGGAACTATTTCTAACCGTAAAGGTGTTAACATCCCTGGTGTTGAACTCTCCATCCCATTCATGAGTGAAAAAGATAAAGAAGACCTTTTATTCGGTATCAAACAGGACGTTGACTTCGTTGCAGCTTCTTTCACAAGAACAGCAGACGATATCAAAGAAATGAAAGCGTTCTTAAAGGCAAACGGTGGCGAAGATATCCGTATCATCGCTAAAATCGAAAACTCTCAGGGTGTTGATAACATCGACTCTATCATCGAGGCCTGCGAAGGTATCATGGTTGCCCGTGGTGACATGGGTGTAGAAATCCCTGAAGAAGAAGTTCCAATCATCCAGAAGATGATTATCAAAAAAGTAATCGCAGCAGGTAAAGTAGTTATCACAGCTACACAGATGCTCGATTCCATGATGAAGAACCCTCGTCCTACTCGTGCCGAGACTACTGACGTAGCTAACGCTATCTACGACGGAACAAGTGCTACTATGCTTTCTGGTGAGACAGCAGCAGGTGCTTATCCTGTAGAAGCTGTTAAGATGATGGCAAGAATCGCTGAACGTACAGAGAAGGAAATCAACTACCGCAAACGTTTCAATGATATGGCTAAATACACTGACCCAGGTATCACAGACGCTATCTGCCATGCTACCTGCAGCACAGCTTACGACCTCGACGCAAAGGCAATCATCACTGTAACTAAGAGTGGTTTCTCTGCAAGAATGATTTCCAAATACCGTCCAGGATGCGACATCATCGGATGCGCTATGGATGAGAAAGTATGCCGTCAGTTAAACCTTTCCTGGGGTGTTCGCCCAATCCTTCTTGGAGAAGAATGGGAAGTATTCGTACTCTTCGAACGTGCAATCAATGCATGTAAGAGAGATGGACTCCTTGAAAAAGGTGACGTTACTGTTATTACTTCTGGTGTACCAATCGGACGTTCTGGAACAACAAATATGTTAAAAGTTCAGGTTGTAGACGATTAAATACTAATTTGATGGGGAGACAGACGCCGCTTTAGCAAAAGATATTGAGCTAAAGCGGCGTCTGTCTCCCCGGCAATTAGTATTTAAATTTCTGAAGATTTACAGCTCCTCTATCATACAGGTATGATGTTTTTCTGAGTCATAATTGATTCCAACTAAGAGAATCTTTCCCTGATATCCGGACAAAGCTCCCTGGTAGCGTTTTTCTTTAATCTGCTTGAGCGCTGTTTCTGCGGATTGATTATACTTTAATTCTATAATCATCGCAGGACGGTTTCCTGCATTTGCTCTTGGAAGAAAGACAAAATCAGCGAAACCTTTTCCTGATGGCATCTCCCTAATTACATTGTAGTAAGCGGGTGCAGTAAAGTATGCCATTGTGAGGACACAGCTCAATACATTCTCATCATTGTATTTCAATATGGATGTATATGTTTCATGCGCAAGTCCAATAAGTTCAGCCACTCTTTCGGCATTACCATCAATTGTTTCATCTAATAGTTCATCACACTTAGAAATTGATTCTGCAATTTCTTTCCATGAACCTGTCTGCAATGCTAATTCAAATGCCGTTGCCACCTCATAATTTGGAATAAATGATTTCTTTCTATCTGCATCATATCCAAGATATCCCAAATGAATTAAAGCTGTTAATGCATCATCTTTTGACGTTATTATAGAAAAATCATTTTGGAATGTATTTGTATTTATGCGAACTTTACCACCAGTTAACATTTTCATAACATCATCTTTTAACCCAGCATAATTCATGGTGATAAAGGTATTTATTGTATCAAAAGCAGAGGTATTTCTCCAGTAAGAATCTATTTTATGCCTTTCTAATGCCTGTGATACAGAATTAGGATTATACATATGCTCTCCATCAATCAGATACCCATTATACCATGCTTTCACTGTTTCAAAATCCATACTATAATCTTTACATAAATCTTTAACTTCTTTTTCAGTAAAACCATAGTATTCTGTAATTGGATAGGAATCTAACATCGTATATTCCTGAAAATTATTTAAAGCAGATTCATCTTTTATCTTCTTAATTGGTAATATTCCCGTGATATATCCAAGTGCTAAAAAGCTTTTCGATTCTTCTGACTTAAACAAAGAATGTAGAAATTGCAAATATTTGTGGACTAAAGCCTGATCGTGGCTATTTCGGATAACACAATCCCATTCATCAATGATAATAACAAATGGAATTCCTGTCAGCAAATAAATATCCTGTATCAGCAAATAAAAATCTCTCTTATAGTTTAATAAATCCCCATATATTTTTTGAAAGTCCTCACAAACACGTTCTTCTATCGATTCTATTAAATCTTCTTTATGATAATCCCAAACTGATGAAATATCCAAATGGATCACATTATATTTATTTCGATATTTTTCATAGTCTGGATCTGATGCAATCTTAGTATTTTCAAATAATTTTGAGGAATCACTACCCAGACTATAGTAAGCATCGATCATTCCGGCAGCATGGGACTTACCAAAACGTCTGGCATGACTAACAGCGATACATTTTCCATTCGTTCCTAATTTTTTGTTTAAAAATTTTAAAAGTTCTGTTTTATCAATATAAATTTCACTATTCTTATCCTGTGTAAAACTTCCATTCCCCGGATTAAAAAATGTACCCATTTTCTCCCTCCTGTTCTTTATAAATACTTCTATTCATAGTGTATCACATTTTTGTAAATCTAAATACTAATTTGCTATTTGTTATTAAAAACAGACAGGCGCTGAAACAAAATTTTATGCTGAATTGTAAGAATACTATGATAAAGAAAAAAGAATGGTTATAAGTATTGCATTTTATGACTTTGCGCTATGGAATTCTGACCATAGGAACTTGGGACTCGTTTTTCCCAAGTTCCTGTTTTTCTGGGCAGAATGGAATGCTTAGCGCAACGGAACAAAATCAAACTTATAACCATTCTTTTTTCTTTAGAATACTCCATACAATTCAGCTCAATATCTTCTAGCAGAGCGGTGTCTGTGTCCCCATCAAATTAGTAGTTATCTTTTCTTTGTTTAGTTTTTCTCCTATTACTATGAAGATTTCCTGTCCTTTTTTTATCGATTGTATAGTAATATTTTGATGTGTGGCATTAAGTTCGATCCACTGATCTGGTTTTGTCTGCATAAAGCCTTTTATTCGGAAGATATTCCCACATTCTTTGTCGTTAAATATTTGTTTTACTTTTTCTTCAAGTTTCTCTACCGGCATAGTTAAATTCATAAAATATAATGACTGAAATGCATCTTCTTCTGCAATGTCTTTTTTCTCATAATCTGCACCAGCATAGCCTGCTGACTGAATTTTTTTAAAATCTGCATCAGAAAGTTTATTCCAATCTTTGGCAAAGATTTCTTTTTCAAATCGGCGGTCGCAATGGACAGATTCCATTGCTTTATTAAGGTGTGCTTTTGTGCGCTCTATATCGATTTCTGCTGCCTCCTGCGCTTTACTTAATAAAACAATGCCTGCATTGGCTACTTCCGATGCAAGGATGAATTCTGCGTCTTCTGAGAGGTTCTCTTCAAGCATTGCATCTACAACTGTAATTACATTTCCTATTTCATACCATCTGTCAAGCGGAGATTCATGAAGGGCATCGAAGAATTCGTCCATATCGAAAATTCCGGACGGCTCGATCAATACTCTGTCATATCCGCACATTCCCATTGCAATAAGTTTTGTGCGAAATCTTCTTCTATGACAATCTTTATCGCATCCACCTGCTACCATTTCCAATGTACATTTTTCTCCTGCAATGTCCTGAAGTAACATCATATCGACATTTACTGCCCCAAAATCATTCTCTAATATACCGATATTTAATCCCTGATCTATAAGATACTTTGCATATTTTTTTATAAATGTGGTCTTACCCGAACCTAAGAACCCTGTAATTAAATCTATTTTTACCATTTTATTTTTCCTCCTGTTTTGGCAAAGATATTATAACAAAAAAATGATTTTGATTCTATGACAAAATACATAGATTAAAATCATTTTTATAATTCTGAACTTTTATAGGATTTTACTTGATTGCCATAAGATAAATATTGAAATTTCCGCGAACTCTAGTGTATAATTATAAAGTTTAATAATGCTATGTACTTCGGGATTCTTCACATCCTTACTTTTGTGAGAAGAGTCTGTGAGTGCATTATAAAAAACAGGAGGTTTTATAACATGCTTCGTGATGATTTTGACTTACGTTTAACAAATGAATTAATAGAAACTTATCTTAAAATTGCCTATGGAATCAAACCTGGATGCTGGCTTGATGCTGAAAAAGGTCTTCTTCAGGAAAATACGCTCTATCCTAAGTTAAAGCAAATGATCAACGATGGCAATATTAATGATGCAGAAGATATTCTATATGAATATGCTAATCCAATTAATCCGGACATATTAAAAGTCGGTCTGTTCTTCTATTATGATCTAAACCGTATGGCTGATGCTGAACTTGAAGCAGCAGACTTCACTCGTGATGAAGTAAAAGAAGGCGTACAGGAATTACTTAAAATCTACGATCAGGAAAACTTTGGAACAATTTTTCGTTAGAAACCTGATTCTTTCAGGATTAATTTATGTTCTTCATGCTGCAAAATGCCGCAAACTTATAATTAATCCTGCATTTCTGACATGTGCTTTCTGTACCAGAGCGGTATAAGATTGCGCTGACATACGGGATTCTTACGTTCTTTAATCCCAATCGTCTGAAAGAATGTTTTCCACAGTGCAGTCATACTATCGGTATCCTTTGCTGCAGATTCTCTTGCCAGGAATTCTGACATTTCTTCTTCGGAAAGAGATGTCAGATAATATGGCTGGTCTGCCGGATGTACCACTGCTGTTCTTCTATTATCATCTATAATCATCCAGTCTTCAGAAGGTAATCTATCCACAAAATGTGGTGCAAGTAAGGTAACGACATCACATTTGGGAGAAATTATCCCCACAAGTATGTGATGATTCATCTCGGTAAACCGAATACATTCCCGAAATATATGTGCTTCATTACTTGCTTTTCGTTCTAACTCAAATATTTTCATTACGATCGGATTCTGTAGCGAATCGAGAATCTTCCTGCCATAATGGAATCCCAATATTAAAAAACGATAAATACTATCAAGCTTCTCCTCTTCATCTGCTGCCATCGCTGCATGATATACCATCTGATATGCATGAAAGGAAATCTTTTGCTGAATCGTTCTTATCACACTCTCTGTTTTCTCTTTATCTGCCTCCACATGACGGTATTCACAAAAAAGTTCCATTGTTCCAAGCGGCTCTGTTCTTAACTTTATATTGTTATGTCCAAGATGGGATGCCCACGCTTCATAAATACAGGTCATCATATCATCAAATCTATCTTTACATGTAAAAACTACCATATCATTTCTGCTTTCTTTAGGTGATGGGGAGTTCACGTCAAATTAAAATCATCAAATAAAGATAACTGTCTGTATGTTGTTGGATGCTCTATCTTCCAGTTATCTTTCTGATTCGTCCCAATAAGCTGGCGGGTAATAAAGTCTTCTTCTATCGGTGTATGATACTTCATCTTACCTCTGCAGGTTATAAAATAAACTGCCCGCTTTAATACAACTCCCATCTTCTTGATATCTTCAAAATCAAGTGCCGCCTGTCTTCTTGCCCTGACAATTCGCCCTGCGGACTTATTCCCTATTCCCGGAACACGAAGCAGCTGTTCATAGCTTGCCTGATTAATCTCTACAGGAAAGTATTCTAGATGTCGCAATGCCCAGTCGCACTTCGGATCTATAAATGTATTAAAATTCGGCCGGTCCGAACTTAGGAGTTCATCCGCCTGAAATCCATAATACCGAAGCAGCCAATCTGCCTGATATAAACGGTGTTCCCTCAAAAGAGGGGGTGCGGTTCCAATTGCTGGAAGTTCCGGATCATTTTGTCGCCTATTTACATTATCATTCTTCTTAACAGATTTCTGCGCATCTTCCATTATAGAAAATACAGACTTCTCCTCAACAGAGGAAGTATTCTTCTCATTAAATATACTATTCGACAAATATTGATTTCCCTTCGCCCGCTCCATTCGTCTATCCTTACCAAGTGCTACTCTCTGCGTCTGTATTCCTCTCTGAATCTGCTGAATCGGCCGAATCAGATTCTTTGGCTTCTTATTCGGTGCCAGTCTCTTCAAGCCTTCGGCAGTAGGTAATTCCAGATTCACACTCATTCTGTCTACTAAAAATCCAAGTGCATATATAATATCATCCGGTGCCCCTGGTATCGCCTTCACGTGAATATAACCATTAAAATGATACTTATTCCGAAGCATATAAATCGCCTCATACATTCGCTCCATCGTATATGCCGGACTCTTCACCACCGCAGAACTTAAAAACAGCCCCTCAATATAATTCCGACGATAAAACTCCACCACAAGCCTGCAAATCTCTTCCGGGGTAAATGTTGCTCTTTCCTTCTCGTTCGCAGCACGACTCGGACAATACTTGCAGTCAAAAACACAATCATTACTAAAAAGAATCTTCAAAAGAGAAACACACCGTCCATCGGAAGAAAATGTATGACAGATATCCACAGATACCGTATTCCCGAGATGCCCCTTCTTCCCTCTTCGACTTGACCCACTCGAAGTACACGCAACATCATACTTCGCCGCATCTGCTAAAATCTTTAACTTTCTCTCCAAAGGAATCTCTCTTTCTGTCATAGTATCACCTCTTCATAAACATATGTTCCGAAAATTTGTTTGTGTACATTCTAACACACCTCTCCTACAAAATCAAGAACTTCTGATTTGCCGCAGGCAAGAAGACGCCCCCAAAGAGAGACACT
>NZ_ACEP01000142.1 GCF_000173975.1 Anaerobutyricum hallii DSM 3353 | reverse complement strand
CAGGTGGTGAGTAATAGCAAATTTGTCTCAGTGGGAGTCCAATTCCCGACTGAGATAAACGCTCCGCGAGGATGCGCAGTGATTCTGATAGGAACATGTCAGCTTCGCTGACCAGAATCACGCGCCAAGTCTCACGGACGTTCGACTTGAAAAAGTTAGATATAAAGATTCAGGGAGTGTATATAACAGGTAAGAGGTAGATTTTATGCAGAAAAAGGAAGACGCATTAAAAGGCGTTAAACTATTTGTCCTTGATATGGACGGAACAGTATATTTAGGAAATCACATGATTGATGGAGCGCTGGACTTCATACACGAGGTAGATGCTTCTGAAGACAGAGATTATATTTTCTTTACAAATAATGCTTCCCGTGTTCCATCTGTTTATGTGGAGAAGCTTCATAAACTGGGCTTGGATGTAGATGAGAGCAAGGTAGTAACAGCCGGAGATGTATGTGCAGAGTTTTTGAAAGTGAATTATCCGGGAGCAAAGGTTTATTTAAATGGTACCCCTGTTCTTGAAGAAAACTGGAAAGAAAAAGGAATTCATCTTGTGGAAGAAGATCCTGATGTAGCGGTACAGAGCTTTGATACGACATTAACTTATCATAAGTTAGACAGAATCTGTCATTATGTAAGGAATGGTGTTCCTTTTATCGCAACGCATATGGATACCAACTGCCCAACGGAATACGGATTTATGCCAGACTGTGGAGCAATGTGCAGCCTGATCACAGATTCAACAGGAGTGAAGCCTCGTTTCCTTGGAAAGCCATGGAAAGAGACTGTGGATATGGTTGCAGAAATCACTGGATATAAAGCAGAAGAGATGGCATTTGTGGGTGACCGTTTATACACAGATGTGGCAACAGGTGTTAACAATGGAGCAAAAGGATTCCTCGTTTTAACTGGTGAGGCGGATATGCAGACTGTAGCAGAATCTGATGTAGAACCGACTTGTATTTATGATTCTTTAGGTGAAATGAGAAGATATTTATAAGATAATCTTTTGCTAATTGATTCCAGAGAATTTATAGTATAAAATATTAAATAAAAAAGCAGATTTTCTGCGGAAAAAGGAGAATTAAAAATGAAAATAGTATTTGGATGTGACCCTAACGCAACAGAATTTAAATTACAGTTAATGGAGTATGTAAAAGGTCTTGGACATGAAGTAGCAGATTTAGGAAGCGATGATCCTATCTATGCTAATACAGCAATCGAAGTAGCAAAAGCTGTAGCAGCAAAAGAATACGATAGAGGAATTATTGTTTGTGGAACAGGTATTGGTGTTTCTATTGCAGCAAACAAAGTAAAAGGAGCTTATGCTGCATGTATTCATGATGTATACCAGGCTCAGAGAGCACAGCTTTCTAATCATGCAAACATTATTACTATGGGTTCACAGGTTATCGGAATCGAACTTGCAAAACAGCTTGTTAAAGAATATCTTTCTGTAGAATGGGATCCTAACTGCAGATCTGTTGCAAAAGTACAGAGAATCATTGACTTTGAAAATGAAGAATAATCTATCAGATCTTACATGCGCTTGAGTTGAAAAATAAGAGTGGGTATTGGGTAAAACAATATAGCATAGAAAGTATGCTTTAATGATGAAAGGAGTTACAAAATGGCAGAATATTTAATGGGTATTGATGCAGGAACCGGTAGTGTACGAGTAGCGTTATTCGATTTCAGAGGACAGAATCGTGCGTATGCTGTTGCAGAGTATGGAACTACTTATCCTAAAAATGGATGGGCAGAGCAGAGCGATTACGAATGGTTTGAGGCATTAAAGAAAGCAATTCCTGAGTGTATCAAGAAGGCTGGTATTGCAGCAGATAATATCGCAGCGATTACCTGTGATGCTACAACAAACACATTAGTGTACTTAGATGAGAATGATACTTCTGTACGTCCGCCGATTCTCTGGATGGATGTTCGTGCGACAGAAGAAGCATCCTTCATCGATACTATTCGCGAAGAATATGATGCAACGAAGTTCTATAAACCAGGATTTAGAGCAGACACTATGGTTCCAAAGTGTATGTGGGTTAAGAAGAACGAGCCTGAAAACTGGGCAAAAACTAAGACAATCATGGAATTTGAAGACTGGCTGAACTGGAAGCTTACAGGAAGAAAAACAGTAAGTATGTCCGTTGCAGCATTCCGTTGGAATTATGATGATAAAAATGGCGGATATCCAGTAGACTTCTATAATGCAGT
This sequence comes from Anaerobutyricum hallii DSM 3353, assembly GCF_000173975.1. Lineage (GTDB taxonomy): Bacteria > Bacillota > Clostridia > Lachnospirales > Lachnospiraceae > Anaerobutyricum > Anaerobutyricum hallii. The sequence continues at coordinate 2,742 of NZ_ACEP01000142.1, read as the reverse complement.
AGGACTTGATGATGTTGTTGATAAGTTCCCAGAACCAGTATTAAAAGTAGGAGAAGTTGTTGGTAATATCAGTGCAGAAGCTGCAGAAATCTTTGGTCTTAGCAAAAAGACAGTTGTAGTAGAAGGTACAGCAGACTGTAATGCATGTATGTTTGGCGTTGGTGGTGTAAGACCAAACGGTATGACATTAATTGGTGGAACATCTACCTGTCTGTTAGGTCTTTCCGAAGAAGAATTCCATGTAGACGGTGTAAACGGAACATATCCGAACTGTATGTATGATGGAACCAGTCTTTTAGAGGGTGGACAGACAGCAGCAGGGTCTATCCTGACATGGTTTAAGAATAACTTACTTCCAGCAGCATGGATGCAGGAAGCAGTAAACCGTAACATGAATATTTATGATCTCATCACAGAAAAAGCATCTGAAGTACCTATCGGATGTGATGGTCTTGTTATGATGGATTATTTCCAGGGTAACAGAGCTCCTTATGCAGATTCCAAGGCAAGAGGAATGTTCTGGGGCTTATCCATTGGTACAACACCTGCTCACCTGGCAAGAGCCGTATATGAAGGTGTTGCTTACGGTGCAAATCACTGTATCGTCAGCATGAAGAAAGCTGGATATGATGTAAAAGAAATCTACGCTTGTGGTGGTTTAGCACAGTCTGATTTCTGGATGCAGATGCATGCTGACATCATCGGTGTTCCAATGTACACAACAGTAGAGAGCCAGAGTGCAGGATGTCTTGGTGACTGTATCATCGCAGCAGTTGGTGTTGGTATTTACCCTAACTTCTGGGAAGCAGCAGACAGCATGATCCGTGTAGATAAAGAGTATATCCCTAACATGGAAGCACACAAAGAGTATCAGTTCTATATGGATAGATACATGGAAACATGGCCACAGATGAGAGAAATTGTACATAAAACAGTAGACCATAACAACAAAAAATAGTATTATATTAATATTGTAAATAACTAATAAGCCCGCGGAGGATACGTTACCTGTATGCTTCGCGGGTATATTAGATTTTAACTTGGAGGATTAACTATGTCAGAAGTAAAAGTAATTGGTATCGGTAATGATCACGCAGCAGTAGACCTGAAAAATGAAATCAAAGCATATCTTGAAGAAAAAGGCTACAAAGTAGTGAACTACGGAACAGATTCTTCCGAAAGCTGCGATTACCCAGTCTACGGGGCAAAAGTAGGTAATGCTGTTGCAAGCGGTGAAGTAGATGCAGGTGTTTTAATCTGTGGAACAGGAATCGGTATCTCCATCGCAGCCAACAAAGTAAATGGAGTTCGTGCAGCAGTTGTAAGTGAGCCGGTATCTGCAAGACTCACAAAAGAACACAACAATGCAAACATCATTGCATTCGGTGCAAGAATCGTTGGAAGCGAAATGGCAAAAGCAATCGTAGATGCATGGCTTGATGCAGAATATATCGGAAGCGGCCGTCATGAGAGACGAGTGAATATGATTGAGGAAGAAGCAGCAAAGTATAATAAATAGAAAAATATCTTAATTCTATTTTAGAGCGTGTTTGAAGAAGTAGTTTTCGAACACGCTTTAACACTATTTTAAGATTTTTATTTATAGAGATTTTCAGGTACTTCTACTCTGAGTACTTTTATAAAAAAGAAAGAATTTATGGCTACATAGCCACGGAGGAAGATTATGAGTCGTTTTATGACAATCAAAGCAGAAGAAATAGCAGAAGCATTTGAAACCGAGAGAAGACAGTACTTTGTCGGAAACTTAAAGAGACCACAGCATATCCCTTTTGTAAAGTCAGAGACTACAGAGATGGGTCTGACCGTCTATGATAAATTCACTGGCGAGCCAGCACACAGACACTCCGTAGCAAAAGAGTATGCCTATGTTATCTCCGGCAGAACTCAGTATATGGACTTAGATACGAGAGAAATTTATGAATATCACGCAGGAGACTTCTTCGTTACATTTCCGGGAACAACTTATGTTCAGAAGGCAGAAGCCGGAACGAAAATGATCTTTGTAAAAGAACCATCGATTAATGACAAAGAACTCGTCCCGATGGATGAAGAAGCCCAAAAGTGGATGGAAACAGAATTCTGATTTGTGAAGCTGCGGAGCAGACGAACTCCTGAAGCTAAATAAAGCATATTTGTGACTTTAGTCGCTGCGGTTTGAATGTTCGCTTAAAGCGCTCACATCCAAACCTTGCTCCGAGGCCACAAATATGCTTTATTTAGCTTCAGGAGTTCTGTGCATTGACAGCTCAGAAAATCAGTCGGAGAGATTTGGGGAAGAGGACAGAATATGTAGAAGTTCCGGGAAATGAAATTCTATAGGATTGACACTTGAACCAGTGCCATAATCGTATAGTTATTTATGGTCACTACTTTCTAGAGTGTGTTTATAAATTTATTTTTTGAAAAAACAAAGTAATTTGTGGTAAGCACGCTCTAAAGAAAGCAAAAAAGTTATAAGGCGAATGGCTAAATCCCAGAAATTTTCCAAAGATAGTTATAATATCAAATGATTTAAAATGATAAGATAAGTGTCAGTCCTCCAGTATTTCAATCCCTCAAAAAATCACAACCCGTTGAAGTCTCCCTCAAATCTTTCTCAAAATAAATTCTGAGTTTGAATAGGCAGCCAAAGACAGCTCTCAGTAAATAAAATAACCTATATTTGTGGCCTCGGAGCAAGGTTTGGATACGAGCGTGTGTAAGCGAGTTATTCAACCTGCA
>NZ_ACEP01000143.1 GCF_000173975.1 Anaerobutyricum hallii DSM 3353 | reverse complement strand
AGGCGTCAGATGGTTACGGCATTCCGAGGAGTTAAAATTCTAAAGGACTGACGTTTAAACCATTACTGGAATTGGTTTAAAAATTTATTTGTTTTTACAGTTTTTTGTAGTTTTTTCGCGTTTTCAATGAAAACATCTCACTTTTCAAGAGATAAAGCTATAAACAGTTTTAAATTTCCAATTCATAAAAAAGTAGTAACCTAACCATAAATTATTGTATTACTATGATAATAGTTTATGTATCAATCCTATAGAGTTTAATTTTCTGGATATTTCTATGTCTTTGGTCTTCTTGCCTGCGGCAAATCAGAAATTATCTTTCCCTATCGATTATCTTCTGGAATGCTTTCACATCTTTCGCTATTTCTCCGCTTAACAATATCATGCAGATCAAATTCGGTATCGCCATCAACGCATTCGCAATATCTGAAAAGTTCCATACAAGTTCCAAAGTCTGTGTTGCACCAACATAAGCAACCAGTGAGAAAATAATTCGATAAACCATATTCAGTTTATGGGTTCCTACCAGATATTCAAAAGCTTTTTCTCCATGATATTCCCATCCAAGAATTGTGGAGAAAGCAAATAATGTAATACCTATTGTTACGAGATATCCACCAACTTTTCCGAGTACTGTGGAAAATGCAGCGATGGTCAATGCGGAGCCAACATAAAGCTGTCCTGTTGCCGGGTCAATCTGTCCAAGCACACCAGAACTTGCGATGGCGAGACCCGTGATCGTGCAGACAACAATCGTATCCCAAAAAGTTCCAGTCATATTAATATAAGCCTGCCTTACCGGATTATCCGTTGTTGCGGCTGCGGCTGTGATTGCAGCAGAACCCATTCCAGCTTCATTGGAAAAACACCCACGGGCTACACCGTAACGTGCTGCATTCATCATGGATGCTACGATATTTCCACATAAAGCACCACCTACTGCTTTCACACTAAATGCCATTTTAAATATCATAGAGATTCCTGCTGGAAGGTTATGTATATTTCCAAGAATGACGATAATTCCGGCAGCTACATAAAAAATAGCCATAACAGGAACTACTACGGAAGAAACTTTAGAAATGGTCTTGATTCCTCCAATAATAATTAAAAGTGCGAGTACTGTGATCACAACGCCAACCACTGTTACTGACACACCAAAGGTTGCGTGAACGGATGTTGCAATAGAATTTCCCTGTGTCATATTTCCGATACCAAAGGAAGCAATTACTGCAAACAGGGCAAACAGCCAGCCAAGTACTGCACCTAGCTTTTTATTTTTCAGCCCTTTTTTCATAGTATACATTGGTCCTCCGGACATTTCGCCTTTTTCGTTAACCTCTCTGTATTTAATCGCTAACATACATTCAGAAAATTTAGAAGAAAGCCCAAAACAGGCAGATATCCACATCCATACTAATGCTCCTGCTCCACCAGAAACCATAGCAGTTGCAACACCTACGATATTTCCGGTTCCGATTGTTGCCGCAAGGGCGGTTGTAAGTGCGGAAAACGGGGAAACATCTCCTGTTCCACGACTCTTTGTTCGCGCCTCTTTACTCAGAGTCTTTTTTAATGCCCATGGAAGATTTCTCCATGTCAGGAAGTTACAACGAACTGTTAAAAGTACTCCTGTTCCTACCAAAAGAACCAGCATCACTGGTCCCCATACAAAAGAGTCTATCTGTGATACAATGTTACTTATTTTTAGCATACTTTTTGCTCCTCTCTTTTTTTAGATTTTCGTCTACAAAAGACTTTTTCTGTTATTTCATATAAGAGTCTGCAAAAATTTTTCTGCCCTATTTTGCAATATTCCAGAGCATATTTGAAACACGCTCTAAATCTATCTCTTAAAAAGTATACGAAACAACAAAAAGGAGCAACGAAAATCGTTGCTCCTTCAACTTATGAATTAAGTATATCATATATGTCAATTATGTCAATATGCATTTTTAATTCTTAATTCCTGCATTTTTCAGTTTTATAGCTTTGAATTTCTATAATCATCAAAGCTTCTACTTGTTCCATATCATAATGGTTTTACCCATCATCTTATTAATATCCATCTCAAATGCCCTTGTCATATCTGCAATAGAGTTCACTTCAACCTGCGCTCCTACGATATTGCTGAGGTAACCGAGAATTTCTGGATATTCCTGATATAATTCAACTGTTTTCTCAAAATCGGCTCTTCCACTTCGGCTGCTTCCATAAAGATGAAGCCCCTTCTCTAATACCATACGGGTATTGATTGGAACCGCATATTCTGATACCCCAAGAAGGGCAATTGTTCCTTCTGGCTGGATAATATCAATCATCTGATCAATTGCTTTCTGAGAAGCGTCACCACCTACACACTCAATCGCATGGTCAACCTTAAGGTCTTCCGGAATCTCCCATACAAGATGGGTCTCATCGGCAAAAGTAAAACCACTCAGCTTATCTTCATTCGTTCCAAAGATAACCAGCTTGGTATCTGGATGCATATAGTGGAAAAATACTGCGGTAATGTAACCTAAGTTACCATCTCCCCAGATACCTACAACATTCTTCCTCGCGTGAGTAAAACGTTCAAAACGACGAAGGGCATGTACACTAACACTGACAATCTCTGTGAATGCAGCTACAGTTCGATCAATATCCTGCGGTAAACGCACCAGTCTGTCTCTGTCTAAAGCGACATTATCCTGCATAAATCCATCAAAACCGCTTGCACGGAACTTGGAACTTCTCAGATAATTTTCAGCGATAACATCGTCCTTCTCCACTGGTGTATTCGGAATCATAACAACAAGTTCACCCGGCTTGAATTCTCCTGTCGCATCATACACCACATCACCAATCGCCTCATGAATCAGAGCCATCGGCAGCTTCTTTGCCATAACATCCGCCGGACGTGTTCCCTGATAATAACGCTGGTCTGCATGACAGATAGATAAATGCGTTGGACGCACAACTACCTTATCACTATTTAAATCAATATCGTTAAATGCTACTTCAAATCTCCTGGGTGCTACCAGACGATACACTGTATTTAACATTATTTCTCTTCTCCTTTAATCAAAGTTTCAGCAACTCGCAAGTCATATGGATAAGTGATCTTGATATTAAAAACTTCTCCCTCTACTAAATGTACGTCCTGCCCCTTGATAACGAAAATCTTGCAGGCATCTGTAAGAATCTCTTTTTCTTCTTCTGTCAGTCCCTCGTAAAGCTCTTTTAACTTCTTTGCCTTAAAAGACTGCGGTGTCTGTCCCTGATACATAATAGAACGGTCAGGAATGTTACTGATAATCTCATGTCCTGCACTTTCTACAATAGTATCGGAGGCTGGGATAACGGTATCACAGGCACCGTATTCCTGCGCATAACGAATGTTATCTTCAATAATACGATAGGTAAGGAATGGACGAACAGAATCGTGTGTTACGATAATCGTATCATCATCCAGACCATATTCTTTTTCAATGTAACGAATAGAATTCATGATTGTCTCATTACGGGTAGAACCACCCTCAATCACTACAATCTTACTAGAATCATTAAAGTTCTTCTTAACCAGATTCTTCGTATGATTAATCCACTGAGAAGGGCAAAGTACGATTAACTTCTCAAACTTACTGTTCACATAAAACTTCTCTAATGTATGAAGAATGATCGGCTTGCCACCAACGCTAAGATACTGCTTTGGTTTCTCAACATTTCCCATTCTGCTGCCGATTCCTCCGGCTAAAATTACTCCAAAAACCATGTTTCCTCCTTTATCGGGCATCTGCCCTTTAGCAAGTAAAATAATGTAAGTTTATCATATACCAAAGAGGGAAAACTGTCAATTGAATTACTATTTAATTAAGGAATAAGCCAGAAAGATATTTCGTTCCGGTGTTGGTTTTAAAAATATTTTTCTGTACTTTTTGGGCTGCTTCCCTGCTGCTTCCGTCTTCAAAGAGATTTACTAAGAAATCAGCTTCCACAAGGATTTGGTAGTCTAGTCCTTCTATCTCGTTATATGTATGGTGGTGGGCAATAAGGAAAAGTACCCGGTCGATGACCGCTTCATCATATCCCAGTGCAAGCAACATCGGTTCTGCTACTGCAGGGCCTTCTTTTTCCTGATATTTTCCATTGGAACTTCCGTATTTTTCTTCGCTTATTTTTATTCCGATGTCATGAACAATCGCTGCGGTTCGGAGGATATGCATTGTTTCCGTATCAAGGGATTCTGACTCACCAATTAATTTTGCAAATTCGTAGACTTTGAGAAAATGCTGTACTCTTTTGGGGTCTCCGGCGTAATATTCCATCATTTTTTCTATTAGTTTTCTGTCTTGTTCATCCATGATATTCTCTTCTCCTTGTGTTGCCTGAAAACGCCCTGGGGTTCTCCTAGTATTTTCCATTATATTGACTGTATCTGTTATATCTGTTTTCATATTTTTTACTGTATCTTTTGTTACCTTTTCCTGTATCGCTATATTTTTCTGTATAGTTTTCTCTTCCTGTACAGTTTCATTTTCCAAATTAAACTCTCGTAAAAGTGCTTCTTTCATCATATCTTTCGGTGCCATATTTTCTGTCCAGAGACAATAATTTAATGCTGCCTGGTTTACTAACATACCAAGTCCGTTGACGGTAGCTGCTCCGCGAGCTTTCGCCTCTTTTAAGAACTTTGTTTCTGGTGGATTAAATACAACATCGCATACCGTCATGTTCTTCCTGATATCTTCATATGTTATATCTGGTTTATTTTCATCAGGATAAAGCCCCACATTAGTACAGTTCACGAGAACTTCTGTGCCTTCTGGAATAGGTACGCTTCCTTTCCATGTAAAATAAACTCCCTGCGCTTCTGTTTTTTCAGAAATTAAATCGGCAAGTTCTTTACCTCTTTCTTCATTGCGAGCAACAATATTAACTGTTTCCGCTCCTGAAATCGCACATTCTACAGCTACTGCTCTTGCTGCGCCGCCGCTTCCAAGTACAGTTATTATCCGTCCATTTAGTTCTATCCCTGTCTCCATTAATGATGTGACAAAGCCTTTTCCATCAGTATTTTCCCCAATGAGTTGCCCATCCTGTACACGAATGGAGTTTACTGCTCCAATAATCTTTGCCGCTGGAGAAAGTTCATCCAGAAATGGAATGACTGCAATCTTGTGTGGAATCGTAAGATTCAATCCTCTCATGCCAATGGCACGTATTCCTGCAATTGCATCTTTTAAGTTTTCCTTTTCTACCTTCATGGTAATGTATCTGTAATTTAATCCTTGTGCTGCAAAACCTGCCTCCATCATGGGGCCGGTAGGATTTTCATCTACTGGGTTACCAAAAAGACCAACGAGTTCTGCTCTGTAATTTTTGCTCAAAATATACTCCTTTCTAAAATATTTAGACCGGAGTTTCATACCAAACAGGCAATTACGAATCGTTGCCATCCCAAAGTTTTTAACTTCACCAGGCTGTGGCAATATGTGCAAATATTCGTATTTGCCTGTTTGGTATGAAACTCCTCCCTTAAATACTTTTATAACATTAGTAAAGCAATTGCGAATCATTACCATCCCAAAGGTTTTGACTTCACTAGGCTGTGGCAATATGCGCAAATATTCGTAATTACCTATTAGCTCTGAAACTCCTCCTCTCAACACTTTTGCAATATTAGTAAAGTGATTTATACTATTGGTATCAAAAATTTTTTCGCTATTTGTAATTGTATTCTGAAGGTAATGGCATCTTAAATTTCGTATTATCCACATTTTCCTACAGTAATAAAATAAATAGACTATTTTTAAAAAGACATATTTTCTTTCATTTGATAAACATTTTACCACGAAAATTTTCTACCGTAAAATGTATATTTTTTACCTCAATTTCACATCTTAATTAGAACTTAAGTAGTACTCAAATTTGCTGTTGCATTTCACACAACTAGAATTTCTGCTTTGCAACATGCCAAAGTCAGAACTTTTTGGCATACTATATGGCATTTACGGTTTCGGAGCAAGTGCAAGATGCCCTAAAGGCATTTTGCGCGCAGCGACTACAGAGTAAATGCCATATAGTATGCTGGAAGGTTCGTCTCTTTAGCCAGCCCCAAAGCACAAATTCTCCAAGGAGGTTTTATGGATATTTTATATGTTATTTTTCTGTCTGTTTTTTCTCTAGTTGTCCTTTTTCTTCTGACAAAATTAATCGGTTATCGACAAATGTCAGAGATGAGCATGTTTGACTATATTAGTGGTATCACAATTGGTTCGATTGCTGCTGAAATGGCTACAGCTCCTGATTCGAGTTTTTTAGAACCGCTTACAGCTATGATTGTTTATGGGCTACTAACGGCTTTTCTTGCTTTTATTACGGGAAAAAATATGAAGATACGGCATTTTATTTCTGGTTCGCCTTATATTTTGTTTAATGATGGGCATTTATATGAAGGAAATTTTAAGAAAGGACATATTGATCTGTCCGAATTTCTTGTGCAATGCCGTTTAAATGGATTTTTTGATTTGAAGGAATTACAGACGGCGATTCTTGAAGAGAATGGTCGCATCAGTTTTCTTGCAAAATCGGAGCATCGTCCTGTCTCACCGTCGGATTTGAATTTATCGCCGCACAAAGAATGGCTGCTTCCAACCTATATCATGGATGGGAAAATTCTTTATGAGAATCTCTTACATTCCGGAAAAGATGAGGAATGGCTCAGAAAACAGCTTTCTGCACATGGCTGTAAACGCCTGTCTGACATATTTCTTGCAACAGGGAATCAACAGAATACTTTAAATGTTTATTTTAAAAATAACCGCAGGGGAAGTAGTGTTATCAAAGAGTAACATCCTTCCCTTCTGTGGAACTTTTCAGTGGTATCCTTAAAGGCATGCATCTTCTTGCCGGAAGGCTGGTAACTTAATTTTTGAATTTTTTTCTCTTTTAGACTTCACAAATGAAAGTTTGTCTGTTATAATCGATTCGTTTCTATCATAAATCGACATTTTTCTCAACTTTTATTTCATTTTCTTTTTGTCGGATTTATGGTAGTACATAGGTTTAACAAAATTCATATATAAGGCTATTTTAAACAATGATTTTTTATACGATTACCATTGTTTATATTTTTTACGTCTTTTTTCCGTGTAGTACGGACATGAGTTTTTTATAGAAACACATTTCCTTTTACTTAGGAAGAAATGTACTCTCAGAATTTCTACTATCTGAACGTATTTGAAAATGCTTTTTTATTTTTCAAACACAATCTAAAACGGATATATAATTGCGATTACTTAACATTTTGAGAGTACACAGAATACAAATTGGAGGATAACATGAAAGATTTAATTGAAATCCGCTGGCATGGTCGCGGCACTTCTGCTTGCTGATGTAGCTTTCAGTACTGGAATGTATGTGCAAGGATTCCCTGAATATGGTCCAGAGCGAATGGGTGCGCCGATTACTGCATACAATCGTCTGAGCAATAAGCAGATTCGCGTCCATTCTAATATTTATGACCCTGATTATGTGGTTGTTGTGGATGAAACGCTTTTAGATTCTGTCGATGTAACAGAAGGCCTGAAAGAAGAAGGGGCAATCATCATCAATACAAAACATGCAAAAGAAGAACTTTTACCAAAATTAAATGGCTATAAAGGCCGCGTATACACAATTGATGCCAGAAAGATTTCCTTAGAAGCACTTGGAAAGTATTTTCCAAATTCACCGATGCTTGCTGCTATCGTAAAAGTATCCGGTGTTATGGATGACGAAGCTTTCCTTGCAGAGATGCAGAAGTCGTACGCACATAAATTTGCTTCAAAACCAGAGGTGATCGAGGGTAATATGAAGGCTCTCTCCCTTGCTTTACAGGAGGTACAATAATGATATCAGATATCAACAAACTCGAACTTGATGTAAAATGGCAGAATCTTACTCCGGGATGCACCATCGTCGGAAGCTGTACTGCAGAAGTGTTTCGCACAGAAGAACGTTTATCCCCGGGCCATAGAATGTGTGCCGGATGTGGTGCAACTATCGCTGTAAGAAATGTACTGCGTGGACTTCACGAAGAAGACGAAGCGGTTATCACCTGTGCAACCGGGTGCCTTGAAGTATCCTCCTTCATGTATCCATACACTGCATGGAAAGATTCTTTTATTCATAATGCTTTCGAAAATGCCGGAGCAACCTGCAGTGGAGTAGAAGCTGCCTATCGTGCTTTAAAGAAAAAAGGAAAAGTAAAAAAGCACTCATAAATTCATCACTTTCGGTGGTGATGGCGGTACATACGATATCGGATTCCAGTCTTTATCCGGTGCAATGGAACGAAATCATGATATGGTTTACGTCTGTTACGATAATGGCGCTTACATGAACACCGGTATCCAGCGTTCCTCCGCAACTCCAATGTATGCTGACACAACAACTACTCCTGTCGGTTCCGAATCTGACGGAAAAGCACAGAATCGAAAAGACTTAACACAGGTAATCGCTGCACATAATATTCCTTATGTTGCACAGACTACCTTTGTGCAGAACTTCAAAGACCTGCACACAAAAGCAGAAAAAGCAATCTACACAGAAGGGGCTGCTTTCTTAAATGTCATGGCTCCATGCCCAAGAGGATGGCGTTACAACACACCAGACATTTTAGAAATCTGTCAGCTTGCAGTAGATACCTGCTTCTGGCCATTATTTGAGGTCATTGACGGCGAATGGATCGTAAACTATGTTCCTAAGAAAAAACTGCCAATCGAAGACTTCTTACGCCCACAGAGAAGATTCAAACATTTATTCAAACCCGGAAAAGAAGAATTAATCGCAAGAATCCAGGCAGAGGTTGATAGAAAATGGGAAGAATTACTGGCAAAAGCTAAATAGGACTTTGCTGCAGGCAAAGAGACGCCCCCGAAGAGAGTCTAACTCCTATATTTGTGACTTTAGTCGCGGCGGTTTGAATGCTCGCTTTAAACGCTCGCATCCAAACCTTGCTCCGAGGCCACAAATATAGAGGTTAGATTCTCTTCGGGGGCGTCTCTTTTGCCTGCGGCAATTACTTCAACATCGAGGCAACCATCTGGTTTACGAGCTTACCATCAGCCTTACCTTTTACCTTTGGCATAAGGTCCTTCATGATTTTACCTCTGTCCTTACCTGTTGGTTCTGTAATTCCAAGTTCGTCAAGTACGGACTGAATTGTTGCTTTGATTTCATCTTCACTCATCTGCTTTGGCGCAAATTCTTCATAAACAGCGATTCTCAGTTTGCACTGGTCGATAATATCTGTACGGTCAGCAGGTGACATCTCAATCGTATCTTTGCACTGTTTGATTTCTTTTGCAATGATACTGTTCTCCTCTGCCTCTGTTAAATCTTCTCTCTTATCGATTGCCTTCGCCTTTAAAGCACCAAGAAGCATGGATAATGCATCTTTTCTTTCTTTATCTTTTGCTTTCATTGCTGCGTACATTGCAGTACGGACTTCTTCGATTTTACTCAACTTAAACCCTTCTTTCAAATAGTATAATCGTTATTCAAGTAAAACTTTACTACTATTTCCAACCAAAATCAAGGGGGAATTCTGTGACATGCTCCCACCACTTAAATCATAGATTTTGAAGTGGGGGCTTCTTGCTCAATGGCTCTACTGAGCCAAGTATCTACAAGCTATCCTCGCGTGCCCCGCGATTCTTTTGCCCGGACATGGGTATATTTTCTTATTATCAGCTTGTCCAGATACGGACAGTTTATGCTGTCAACATCCTTCTTGCTTCTTCACGTATGTTGATTGCCGCATTACGATCTCTGTCCATCTTATTTCCACACGCACAGTGATAGACTCTTTCGGATAATTTCAGCTCTTTCTTTATCCTTCCACATTTACAGCATTTTTTACTAGAAGGAAAGAAACGGTCTACCTTTATCATTTTCTTTCCTTTCCATGCCAGCTTATAGTCTAACATTTCCCTAAACATTCCATATCCATTATCCTGTACGCTTTTTCCGAAATGCAGGCACTGACCCATTGCTTTCATATCGATATCTTCCACTGCAACTGCATCATAACCGTCTGCAATCTTTCGGCTAAGTTTGTGCAGATGATCCCTTCGCTGATTTCGTATCTTTTCATGACATCTGGCAACTTTCTTTTTCTGCAGTTCATAATTATGACTTCCTCGTACGCATCTTGATAACTTTCGCTGCTCCCTTGCCAGTCTTTTTTCATTTTTTCTGAAAAATCCTGCTTCTTCTGTCTCAACCTTTTCTGAAAACACTGCCATCCCCTGCATTGCATAATCAATCCCAAGTATCTTTGCAGTACTGTAATCCGGTTCAGCAGCTTGGTTTTCACAGCTGTATCCTTCATAAAATAAGCTTGCAAAGTATTTTCCGGATGGTTCCATACTGACCGTCACTGATTTCAGGCGAAGGCCTTCTGCTGGCTCCCTGTGTTTTTTCATGGCGATCCATTTTAATTTAGGAAGCCGAATCCGCTTACTTTCCACCAGGATATTTCCATTGACCACATTCGTTGTATAGCTGTTTTTGGAATGATGTTTTGACTTAAACCTTGGAAATCCAATCTTGGGATTCCGAAAAAAATTCTTATAGGCCTTTTCCAAATGAAGCTGGACATTTGCCAGCGCCAGCGAATCTATTTCCTTCAGAAATGGATATTCCTTTTTATACATGGCCGGTGTGTTTTTTAACATTTTCTTCGTCTTTTCATACTCCCGGATCTTATCATTGAGCATCTGATTATACAGAAAACGACAACAGCCAAATGTTTTGCCAAGAAGTATCTTCTGTTCTTCTGTCGGATAAATTCGGAAACGACATGCTATGTTCAATACTTTTTCCCTCCTTGGGTTTCAATGTCTTGATGGATTACTTATACCCGAACCCCTCCTTCTGTCAGCAGGGCAGAAACTCTGACTCCAAAAGGCTTCTTTCCAAAGCTTTTCCCTGATTTCCGGATACTCCTTTTTCAATAGTCTACTACTGGCACTTTTTCAGGCATTGATAAATTTACTAAGTTCCATTCTCGACTGTGCATGGAACATTACATACACATGATCAATGTCATGATTCCATTCTTCCAGAACAATCCCATACCTTGGAGCAATATGTTCCCATATCCCTTTTGCTCTTTCTGAAATTGGATTATCAATGACTTTTCTTCGATATCTCACTACCATGATCAGATGATAGTACATCATATATACTGAATGCGCATTATGATTTATTTTTCCTTTTCTACTGACTCTATTATACCATGGATTGCATTATTGAACAAGTGTTCTCTTTTTATTTTTACGCAATTCATCTCCCACCTGCAGAGGAAGGAGAATTCTTGCTATATTATGTTAAATAAGAATTTGCCGCAGGCAAAATAGATGCCCTCAAAGAAAAAAGCTCCAGTGGAGGTTTTGAGAGCAAGTTTCTGCTTTATTGGGCAAAATGGAGCGTTTAGCACAACGGAACAAAATCAATAAATTTTCTAGGGGTTCTTCTTAATAATCCTTCTGGCGATTTCCCAAAGCACCCCAACATTAAATAGTAATTTCCGTCCAACAAAAAACAGCTCCCACCGGGAGACGATATCCTATATTTGTGGCCTTAGAGCGAGGATTGAATGCGAGCGCTTAAGCGAACATTCAACCCGCAGTGATAGAGTCACAAATATAGGATATCGTCTCCCGGTGGGAGCGTCCGTCTTGCCTAACGGCAAATTACTATTTAACAACCAAGTTTACGATTCTTCCCGGTACATAGATTTCTTTACGGATTGTTCCATTGACTTTATCCCCAAGTGCCTCTTTCGCCTTTGCAAGAATCTCGTCCTTATCTCCATCTGGATTGATGGCGATTGTGCATTTGGTCTTTCCGTTAATCTGTACTGGAATCTCGATTTCATCGTCTTTCATAGCTTCCTCATCGTATTCTGGCCATGTTGCGTGGAATACAGAATCGGTATGTCCAAACTGTTCCCAAAGTTCTTCGGAAACATGTGGAGCAAATGGAGCTAATAAGATGATATATGTTTCCAATGTTTCTTTATCTACGCCGCCTTTTTTAGACAGTTCCATCAGTTTATTGTTGTATTCCATGAATCCACTGATTACTGTATTTAAGCTGAAGCTGTTCAGACGGTTTGTGATGTCATGAACCAGTTTATGACGTACTTTGATTAATTCTGGTGTTGCCTTTACATCGTTATCCTTATTGTCAAGAGCAAGCTTCCAGAAACGTTTGAGGAAACGGTTTACACCTTCGATTCCCTTATCATCCCATTCAGAATCAAGTTCTGGTGGTCCTACAAAGAGTTCGTAAATTCTTAAGGAGTCACATCCGTAGTCCCTTACAAGATCATCTGGAGATACGACATTTCCTTTGGATTTACTCATCTTGATACCGTTCTTACCAGTAATCATACCCTGGTTAAAGAGCTTCTTGAATGGCTCATCAAAGTCGATTACCCCAATATCGTTGAGGAACTTTGTATAGAATCTGGAGTATAACAGATGTAATACGGCATGTTCCACACCACCAATGTACATATCTACTGGAAGGTACTTATCTGCTTTTTCTCTGTTTACTAATTCTTTATCGTTCTTGTTATCAACGTAACGTAAGAAGTACCAGGAAGAACCTGCCCACTGAGGCATTGTGTTTGTCTCTCTCTTTGCTGGAGCGCCACAGCATGGACATGTTGTGTTCACCCATTCTGTAATGTCAGCAAGTGGAGATTCTCCTGTTCCTGTTGGCTGGTATTTTTCTACCTCTGGTAACAGTAATGGAAGCTCTTCTTCTGGAACTGGTACTGCACCACATTTTGGACAGTGTACGATAGGAATCGGCTCACCCCAGTAACGCTGACGGCTGAATACCCAGTCACGAAGCTTGTAGTTTACAGTTTTTCTTCCGATGCCCATCTTTTCGATCATGAGAGGCGCTTCTTTTTTCAGTACAGAAGATTCCATACCATTCCACTCACCAGAGTTAATCATTGTTCCGGCAGCTTCTGTGTACGCTTCTGTCATGTTCTCGATTTCTTTTCCATCTTTAGCAATTACCTGAATGATTGGGATGTTGAACTTTGTAGCGAACTCAAAGTCACGGTCATCATGCGCAGGTACACACATGATCGCACCTGTACCGTAGTCAGCAAGTACATAGTCAGATAACCAGATTGGAACTTTTGCTCCATTTAATGGGTTGATTGCATAAGAACCTGTGAATACACCAGTCTTTTCTTTGTCCTGAAGACGATCTACGTTAGACTTCATGGAAGCGTTGAAGATATACTTTTCTACAGCTTCTCTTGTTTCATCTGTAGCAAGTTCTTTTGCCATTGCGTGTTCCGGAGCTAATACCATAAATGTTGCTCCGTGGAGTGTATCTGGTCTTGTTGTATATACAGTGATTTTCTCGTCTTTTCCTTCTACAGGGAAGTCAACTTCTGCACCGTAACTCTTACCGATCCAGTCTGTCTGCATCTTTTTAACCTTTTCAGGCCAGTCAAGCTTATCAAGGTCATTTAACAGACGGTCTGCATATTTTGTGATACGAAGCATCCACTGTTTTAAGTTCTTCTTTGTTACAGGAGAACCACAACGCTCGCAGCATCCGTCTACTACTTCCTCATTAGCAAGACCTGTCTTACAGGAAGGGCACCAGTTGATTGGCATTTCTTTTTCGTAAGCAAGACCTGCTTTAAACATTTTTACGAAAATCCACTGTGTCCACTTGTAGAAGTTTGGATCTGTTGTATTTACTTCCATATCCCAGTCATAGATAGCTGCGATTTCATTAATCTGTCTCTTAATATTCTTAATATTAGAAGCTGTAGTAATTTTAGGGTGTGTTCCCATCTTAATCGCATAGTTCTCTGCTGGAAGGCCAAATGCATCCCATCCCATTGGATGAATCAGGTAATATCCCTGAAGCATCTTGTAACGGCTCCATACATCACTGATTACATACCCTCTCCAGTGTCCTACATGAAGTCCGCTTCCTGATGGATACGGGAACATATCAAGACAATAATATTTTGGTTTCTTTCCATCGTTTACGTTGATTGGGGTTGCTTCCCATTTGTCACGCCATTTCTGCTCAATGGCTCTATGGTTATAAGGTTCTGCCATAGGTTTTTCCTCCTGTATCATAAAATATAATATAATTATATCCAATTCCTTCAGTTCTTAACTGACGGGTGGATGATAGTTAGCATAAATTATTCTGCTGTTTTTTCTTCTGTAGTTAACTCTGTTGGAGCTTTCTTTTCTGTTGTCGTCTGCTTTGGCTTCTTTCCAACTTTAAAGGTAAATGTTTTTGTTACGCTTACTGCTGTATATGGATCAGTAATGGTACACTGTACTTTATAAGTACCTGCCTTCTTTGTGTTTACCTTTCCCTTTACCTTCATCGACTTTAACAATGCATCGGATGAAGCATAGGAAGAACTGACATTTACCATATTTTTTATATTAAATGTACTTCCATAAACAATCGTCTTTGTTGCCTTTTTCTTTAAAGTAAGTTTTGGACGGTACGGATTACGGGAATCTGGATCTGTAGGATCCCATCCAGCTCTCTTTTTAGTAGATACCCTTACTTTTGGGCGAGTCGGCTTCTTTAATGTACGTCCTTCTCCAATTACTACCTTTGTTCCAAGACGGCAATGATCATAAATCCACTTGGCATCTGTCACAGCCAGACGGATACAGCCTGCAGAAGCCTGCTGTCCTAACTTATTATATTCCTTTGTGGATACCTGACTTTTATTGATACTATAATAAGGTACAGAATGGAACAGGTATGCTCCGTGGATTCTTGTACTATACTGTCCGTAAACCCCGTGAATCAATGGTCTCCATTTATACTTTGCTGTTGTATTATATGTACCTCTTATTGTTCTATAATTTCTTCCAGTAGAACAATACATTGCTTTTACAAGCTTGCCGGTTTTTGAATTGATTACGTTAACAAGATTTGTTCTGCGGTTCACATAAATCGTATACTTGCTGGCAGCCTGTACATCCACTGTATTAAAACGGATAAAGGCAAATGTAAAAACAAACATTGCAGCTAGTAGTAGCATTCTCTTTTTCTTCATCTTTCCTCTCCTTTCTCTCTTCTGAAATATTGCATCTTGAAGCATTCTTGAAAAATCATTCTGACACTCTCCTGCAAATGTAACATACATCTTGCTGTAAGCATTTTTCAAACACTTTCTGGTAATTACGCAAAACTCCATTTTTATTATATAATTTTTCTCGTTTTTGTAAAGCAGAAGTTTGTAAATTTGCAAATTTGCCCTGCCCGTGCTTCTATGTTATAATACAAATCATAGCAATCGTAACTATAGTGACTCCATTCACAAACAGTATATATATTCGGAAGGTCTTTTTGTGAATCATTTTCCAATAGTTACAGGCAAATTTATAGTTGACATGTACAAAGGAGGTTTACCATGATTGAATTTAACCATTTTAACTTTAATGTTCTTAATTTAGAAAAGAGTATCGCTTTTTATAAAGAAGCAATTGGTCTTTCTGTTGTCCGCGAAAAGGATTCCAGTGACGGAAGCTTCAAGATTGTATATCTTGGAGACGGACGTACCGGCTTTACTCTTGAATTGACCTGGATGCGCGACAGAAAAGAGCCTTATAACCTTGGAGATGAAGAATTCCATCTTGCATTCAAGACAGATGAGTATGATGCTTTTCATAAGAAACATGAAGAGATGGGATGCATTTGCTACGAAAATCCTTCTATGGGAATCTATTTTATCAATGATCCAGACGGATATTGGATTGAAATCGTTCCGGTAAGATAACTTTTTCATCCATATGACAGGATATACTTATGAATTATAATGAACCATCTATAAAAAAGAAACGAGAAGAACTTTCATCCCCAAAGAAAAGAAGACGAACAACCGCTTCGGCAGTTGCTTTTCGTGTTATTTTATTTCTTATTTGTGCGATATGTGTCAGTGGAGCCGGATTAGCTTACGGCTCCTTTAAAGGTATTATTGCCAGTGCACCTAAAAATGTCTCTCTTTCACCAAAATATTCTTCTACGATTATCTATGACGATAATAATAAAGCAGTGCAGCCTCTTCATGATTATTCCTCTAATCGGATTAAGGTAAAGTCTGAGGAGCTTCCGGATAATCTGAAAAATGCTTTTATTGCTATTGAAGATGAACGTTTTTATGAACATGACGGTGTTGATTTTAAGGGGATTTTGCGTGCTTTGTGGACAGATCTGCGCAATGGTTCCACCTCACAGGGAGCCAGCACACTGACACAGCAGCTTATTAAGAATAATGTATTTGAAGCTGGCGGTGAAAGTAATATCATTGCAAAGATTAAACGAAAGATTCAGGAACAGTATCTTGCAATTAATGCAGAAAAAACAAAGCCGAAAGAAGAGATTCTTACCGACTACCTAAATACCATTAATTTAGGTAAAGGTAACCTTGGGGTGGAAACCGCTTCCAAATATTATTTTGGCAAGTCAGCAAAGAACCTCACCTTATCAGAATGTGCCGTTTTAGCTGGAATCACAAAAAATCCGACTTACTTAAATCCGGTAGATTATCCTGAGGCGAATGATGCACGTCGTAAACTAATTCTAAAAAAGATGTATCAATTAAATTATATTTCTGCGAAAGAATACCAGCAGGCTTCTGAGGATAACGTTTACGCAAAGATTAAGAGCCATACCGCCAAGGGAAACAAAAATTCTGTATATTCCTATTTTACAGATGCGCTTATCACCCAGATTGTCGCTGATCTTCAGGAACAAAAGGGATATACGCAATCGCAGGCTTACCAGCTTGTTTATCGCGGTGGCCTGAAAATTTATTCTACACAAAACACAAAGCTACAAAAGATTGCAGATTCTGTTATTAATAATCCAGATAATTATCCGGTAGCTACCAAGTTTTCCTTAGAATATAAACTTCAGGTAACGCATGCTGACTCTTCATCCAGTACTTATACAGAAATAAATGTTGCTTCCTATTTCCGCAAAAAGAAAAAAGATCCAACTTATAAAACGATTTATAATTCAAAAAAGGAAATGAAAGCCGCTGTAAAAGCATTTCGAAAGTCTGTAATGAAAAAGGGAGACAAAAAGAAGGCCGAATCCATACATTATTCTATGGAACCCCAGCTATCTTACTCTCTCATTGATCAAAAAACAGGCCAGGTTAAAGTTCTAGTAGGCGGACGCGGACAAAAGCAGGACGATCTCGCCTTAAACCGCGCAACATCTGTAAAGCGGCAGCCGGGTTCAACATTTAAGATTTTATCTACTTATGCTCCCGCTATTGATACAGGAAGTATGACACTGGCAACGGTATTTGATGACGCCCCATATCAGTATGAGAATGGACAAAAAGTTACAAACTATGTTTCAACAAGTTATAAGGGACTTACAACTGTCCGTGATGCCATCATAGATTCTAACAATATTGTTGCAGTAAAAGCCCTCACAGACCTGACTCCTCAGGTCGGTTTTGACTTTCTGCAAAAACTTGGTTTTACAACTTTAGTAAATAATCGGGTAAGTACAAATGGTACTTATGAAAGTGATGTAAACCAGTCTCTGGCTCTTGGTGGAATTACAGATGGTGTAACCAATGTGGAATTGACCGCCGCCTATGCGGCCATTGCCAATCAGGGAACTTATAACACCCCTGTTCTTTATACGACTGTAAAAGACAGTAATGGCAATGTTCTGTTAAGTAACAAAAAGAAATCTCGCAAAGTAATAAAGAAATCAACCGCCTGGCTTCTTACAAATGCGATGGAGGATGTTGTTAAAAAAGGAACCGGCCGGGCTGCGCAGCTTGATTCAGATATGGCCGTTGCCGCCAAAACAGGTACTACTTCTAACAACTATGACTACTGGTTCTGCGGATATACGCCATACTACACGGCATCTGTCTGGACAGGTTATGACTATAACACTTCTTTTGATAATGATGAAGATTACCATAAAGTAATCTGGAAAAAGATTATGGATCGCATTATCAGCGAAAAGAAACAAAAAGTGAAAAGTTTTCCTTCCAATAAAAATATTAAAAAAGCGGAGATCTGTATCAAATCCGGCAAGAAAGCTCTTCCTAATGTTTGTTCAAAAGATCCTGAAAAGTCAATGGTCCGCACAGAATATTTTGCATCGGGAACCGTTCCGAAAGATAGTTGTGATGCGCATATCGCAGTTACTTTCTGTTTAAAATCTCATTTAGTTGCACAGAAGTTCTGCCCAGATAAGTTCCGCTACACAAAGATTTTCCGTGTTCGTCCAAAACACTCTTCTCATAAGACGGATGATGAACCTTACTTCCTGAATATTGATATCAACAATAAGTGCAATATTCACACGGAAGAATGGCATCAGAAAAAATTAGAGAAGAAAAAGAAAAAACAGGAAGAGAAATTAAAAAAACAACAGAAACAACAGCAGTCAGGGAATGATACTACAGACACTTCTATCAATAACATTGAAAAGCAAATCAAAAAACTGCTAAACTAAAAGGAACTTACCAAAGTTAAACCTACAAGAATATCCCATGTTAGATATATTTTTTCCTCTAACATGGGATATTTTCATTTTCTTTTCTCTTTCACTTTCATATTTTCCAATAAAATATACTTTTTATTACTACTCTGTTTTTCCTGCAAAAAGTTAAACTTAAATTAGTTTTGAAAATCCTTTTTTTGGTTTGTTCCTTATTGGTATTTTCCTTCTGTTAAAAATATAATTATATTATGTATTTCGTGCGACGGATACATAGATACCGGAAAACCATGAGAACAAAGTTTAAAGGAGGATGAATTTTATGTTAGCAAAAGGTTTTTCAAAACCAACTGATCGAGTTGAGCGTCTTAGAAGTATGATTGTTGATGCAGTTCCATGTATCGAGGCTGAACGTGCCGTACTTATTACCGAGTCCTATCAGGCAACAGAAGGACTTCCAATGATTATGCGTCGTGCTAAAGCTCTCGAGAACATTTTAAACAATCTTACTGTTACAATCCGAGACGATGAGCTTGTAGTTGGTACCCTTACAAAAGCTGTTCGTTCCTGTCAGCTTTTCCCTGAAAACTCTTACAAATGGGTTATGGACGAGTTCGATACCATCGAAACCAGAATGGCTGACCCATTTAAGATTTCTGAAGAAGATAAGGCTACTTTAAGAAAAGTTCTTCCTTACTGGGAAGATAAGACAATCAGTGACCTTGCTTCTAGCTATATGTCCGAAAAAACAAAAGAATGTATCGCTAACGGTGTATTTACTGTAGGTAACTACTTCTTTGGTGGTGTTGGACATATTATCATTGATTATGATAAAGCTATCCGTCGTGGTTACAAGGCAATTATTCAGGATGCTGTAGAAGCACTCGAAAGCTTCGACTGCAACGACCCTGACTTCATTCAGAAAACACAGTTCTGCAAGGCTATTATCACCGTATTGTCTGCTGCTATCAACTTTGCAAAACGTTACTCTGACAAAGCAAAAGAGATGGCTGCTGTTGAGACAAACCCAACAAGAAAGGCTGAATTACTTCAGATTGCCGCAAACTGTGAAAAGGTTCCTGCAAATGGTGCTACAAACTTCTATGAAGCTTGTCAGTCTTTCATCATCACACAGATGATTCTTCAGGTAGAGTCCAGCGGACATTCTGAATCTCCAGGACGTTTCGACCAGTATATGTACCCATATCTTGAAAAAGATTTAGCAAGCGGTGCTATCACAAAAGATTTCGCTCAGGAATTATTAGACTGTGTATTTGTAAAATTAAATGACCTTAACAAAGTTCGTGATCAGATTTCTGCTCAGGCATTTGCAGGATTCCAGGTATTCCAGAACATCGGTGCCGGCGGACAGACAGAAGATGGTATGGACGCAACAAATGAATTATCTTATATGATGATGGAAACCGTTGCTCACCTTCGTCTTAGCGCACCTTCCTTCTCCATCCGTGTATGGCAGGGAACACCTGATGAATTCCTTTATCGTGCATGTGAGCTTGCAAGACTTGGTTATGGTCTTCCTGCTATGTACAACGATGAAGTTATTATCCCAGCTCTTACAAACCGTGGAATTTCTCTTCATGATGCCCGTGGTTACGGTCTTATCGGCTGTGTAGAACCATCTGTACCAGGAAAAGAACAGGGCTGGCATGATGCTGCTTTCGTAAACGTTGCTAAGATTCTTGAAATCACTATCAACAATGGTAGAATCGGCGACCTTCAGATCGGACCTAAGACTGGAGAAGTTGATACATTTAAGACTTTAGAAGACTTTATGCAGGCATTCCAGAAACAGATTGAATACTTTGTATACTATGTAGCAGAAGCAGATAACTGTGTAGATTACGCTCATATGGAACGTGGAGAACTTCCATTCCTGTCAAGCTTTGTTGCTGACTGTATCTCCGATGCGAAGGGAATCTGTGCTGGTGGTGCTAAATACAACTTTACTGGTCCTCAGGCATTCGGTGTTGCCGACAGTGGTGACTCTGTATACGCAATCAAGAAACATGTCTTTGATGACAAAGATATCACTTTTGCTGAGTTAAAAGAAGCTATGGATGCAAACTTCGGTTACCCTGTTGATGGTGAAGTTGCTCCTTGTGCTGCATCTGCAGAAACAGAAATCGAAAAAGATTTATATGACCAGATCTGCAAGATTCTTGGTAAAGAAGGCATTAATATCAATAAGAGCGCTGCTACTGCCGCTCCTGCTTGTGGAAGCAACAATGAAAAATATGAGCGTATTCGTGCTATGATGGATGCTACAGACTGCTTCGGTAATGATATTGACGAAGTTGATATGATTGCAAGACGTTGTGCACAGATGTATTGCTACGAAGTTGAAAAATACAGAAACCCTCGTGGTGGACAGTTCCAGGCTGGTATTTATCCTGTATCTGCTAACGTATTATTCGGTAAAGATGTTGGAGCACTTCCTGATGGACGTCTTGCTAAGAAACCTCTTGCTGATGGATGTTCCCCAAGAGCTGGTAAGGACGTAAAAGGCCCTACAGCCGCAGCCGCTTCTGTTGCCAAACTTGACCATGAAGTTGCTTCTAACGGTACTCTTTACAACCAGAAATTCCTTCCTTCCGCAGTCGCCGGAGATCAGGGTCTTATGAACTTTGCCGCTGTTATCCGAAGCTACTTTGAGAAGAAAGGTATGCATGTGCAGTTTAACGTTGTTGATAAAGAAACACTTCTTGACGCACAGGCACATCCAGAAAATTATAAAGATTTAGTTGTTCGTGTTGCTGGATACAGTGCAATGTTTACTGAACTTGCAAAAGAAGTTCAGGATGACATCATCAGCAGAACAGAGCAGCATTTCTAAATTTTAATTGGCACTAACTGAGTAAATAAACGAGAATAGAAATTTATTTCAAAAATTATTTTAGAAACTTATTGATTTTTAATATTTATAATCCTTTTGCATCATAAAATTTCCGGGGCTGCCACAGGAGGACCTTATCCTACCCTCTTACTGTGGCAACCCCTTTGAGGGTTTTACAGCAATTCTATAAAATACTACAAAAACTAAGCACTCTATAACGTAAATTACTGCGCTATGCCACATCATCTTTTTACAGTATTTTATGAAATTACTATAGAAGGGAGAGCACATTGTACACTGAAAAAGATTTATTTTCTAATAATGACGAACAAAATAGAGGAAATTTCGATACAGATGTCGGTATCCTTGAATTATTTGGTAAAGAACCTTTAGAAAATCTGCAGTCTATCATTTCAAAAGTTACCGGACTCGGTTTTGTTACTGCCGATTTTCGCGGGGAACCACTTACTTGCATGACCGGATTTACCCCTTTTTGCAAATTTACCAGAGAGCGTGGAAATAATGGAAAATTGTGCAATCTCTCTGATGCATTTGGTATTGTCCGTTCTGCTATCACCCGTAAATACTGCATCTATTTTTGTCCTTGTGGATTGATGGAAGTTGCTATTCCAATCATCGTTCATGGAAAGTTCTTAGGCGGCTTTCTTTCCGGCCAGGTCAGATGTAACGATGCCCCAGATGATATTCCACGCTTCTCTGGTCTTATTCAGCCAGAATATCTTGAGGAAGATCAGGCTCAGGTTGATGAATACTTTGCGCAATTACCAACTTATGAATACCAAAAATTTTCAGATATTGCTGAACTTATCTACCTGATGGTAAACCAGCTTGCCGAAAATGAAATGCTTCGCCAGCAGCAATATGATTCCCACAAAATACAGGAACAAAAGCTGACTTCTAAAATTAATGAACTAGAATATGAAAATTCTTCCCTGACGAAAGAATTAAATTATATGCAGGCAAAATTGACCCCTCATTTTATTTTGTCCCTGCTCACTGACATTGCAAATCTTTCTGTCTTAGAAAATGCACCAAAAACAAACCAGATGGCTGTCGCTCTGGCTCAGTATTTGAAATACAGTTTGTGCACTACAGGAGATAATATCTTACTTTCCGATGAGTTAAAGCAGATTGAATCCTATTTTAACATGCTAAAAATCAAATATGAAGATGCCTTTACCTACTCTATTACTGCGAAAAAAGAAATAGATATGCTTAGAATACCTTCGCATATTCTTTTTCCATTTTTAGACCGGGCAGCCTCACTGATCACAGTAAATACTGGACACCTTGATATTGCCATTTCTATTTCCTGTGAAAATGGATATACCACGATCGATATAGTATCGGATTATAACCCGGATAATGAAGAAAGTAATCCTGCTTCTTCTTTCAAAAACTTTCCGGATAATGATACGTTTCGCTCTCTTATCAGCAATATCCGACAGAGACTCTACAGCATTTTTGGCAATAATTATGAAATCAAAGAGAGTTACCAGAACAATTCTAAAATCCATGATATAATCAAGTTACCAATCTCTCATGAGGAAAGGATTATGTAATGTACAATGTATTAATTGTAGACGATGACACATTAATGCGAAATGCACTGCGTGCCATGATTTCACGCTTTAAAAACTTTCAGATTATCGGGGAAGCAGCAAATGGCGCTGAAGCGATTGCCATCTGCCGCCTCTATCCTGTACATCTTATTTTTATGGATATCATTATGCCTGGCATGACCGGCATTGAAGCTGGCAAAAAGATAAAAGAAGACTCCCCTCAGACAGAAATATGCATCCTCTCTGCCTACTCCGACTTTCATTTTGCCAAAGAAGCAATGGAATTACATATCAAAAAATACTTTTCCAAGCCAGTATCTTTTCTTGATATAAGCACCTATCTGGAGAATTTTTCTCCTTCTACTTATAAAAGTGTCTGCCCTCAGCTTTCTCAGGCTTTGGAATTAGCTAATTCTCAGAGTTTTTCAGAAACCTATGCTGGCCTTTCTTCTATCATTAATGAGATTTTCTCCAGCCAGAATGCAAGTATTGAATCTTTAAAAAAGACTTTTATCGAGATTGGACATGGCCTTTTAGATTCTCTTGAGTATGCGGATCAGCGTAACGAAATCACGGATTTATTTCCTTTACCTGATACCTGGCTTGTTAATGGCGAAATCATGAAAATTTGGCTTTTTAAAATAATGGATTATATCTACCAACAAAAAAGCATACGGCGTTATAGTATTTTAGAGGGCGTTTTCCTCTTTATCGAGCAGCATATCAAAGAAAAAATTTCTTTAGGCCAGATTACAGAAGGCAGCATGATTAGCCAGGGATATTTAAGTCGTATTTTTCGTGACCAGTTCGGCATCAGCACAATGGAATATATCCGTCTTCGCAAGATTCAAATGGTCAAGATTAACTTTATCTTTACCACACACAACACTTCTGACGTTGCCTTTATGCTAGGCTTTAACGAGAGCAGTTATCTTCAGAAAGTATTTCAGAAAATAGAAGGAATCTCTATTCAAGAATTTAAAAAACGGCTAAAATGAAGCAAAGCATTATCTTTTCATTTTTGGCTGGAAAATAAGTGAGGCTATATAAGAAAAGATAAGTGCAGAACTTGTTCCGGCAGCAGCAGCTTTTAACCCGCCTTTAAATAAACCGATTGCCCCTTCTTCCTTTACTGCTTCTATCACTCCTTTTGACAGGTTATATCCAAATCCAGACAGCGGGACACTTGCACCACAGCCTGCCCATTTTATAAGAGGTTCATATAATCCTGCAGCTCCAAGAATGACTCCTGCTATTACTAATAACACCATCACTCTTCCGGGCATTAACTTCGTATTATCAAGAAAAATCTGTACTAAAGTACAAATGAGGCCTCCTACAACAAATGCTTTTAAATATATCATCCTTTTCCCCTACTCCTTTCCGGATTCTAACCAGACTGCATGTGCAATTGCCGGAATCGTTCTTCCCTCATTTGCTGACACTTGCGATAATAATGCCCCTGTCGGTACAAACAACACTCTTTTCCATTCTCCACTGGCAAGTTTCGGCAATATCACTGCTGAAAGCATTAATGCAGAACAGGCACATCCACTTCCTCCTGCATGGGTATCCTGACTTTCTTCATCAAATATCTGCATTCCGCAATCCATATGATTTTTCTTAATATCTTTATGATTCTCGTCAAGCAATTCAAAAAGTAACTTCTGCCCCACTGCTCCCAAATCTCCAGTAATAATTCTATCAAAATCTACTGATTCCATCTCAAAATCTATAAAACTTTGATAAATCGTATCGGCGGCCGCCGGAGCCATACACGCTCCCATGTTAAACGGGTCCTGCACACCATAATCCTTTATTTTCCCCGTTGTAATTCCCCGAATCTGCACATCGCCTTTATCCTCATTTAATAAAAAGGCTCCCGCTCCAGTTACCGTCCACGTCGCACTGTATGGACGCTGACTTCCATAGCCAAGAGGAAAACGAAACTCCTTTTCTGCACTCGCAAAATGACTCGAACACCCTGATAACACCAAATCCGCAAACCCTCCATTCACTGCCATCGCCCCTATAGACAAAGCAGCCCCTATACTAGAACAGGCTCCATATACACCGTAATAAGGAATTTCAAGTTCTGCAATTCCAAAAGAAGAAGCAATAAGCTGCCCTAACAAATCACCACAAAAAGCCATTCTCACATCTTTCTTCTTCTTTTTTCCCTTTCGCAGCGCAATCTCTCCAGCAGTTTTCAAAAAACAACTTTCACTCTCTTCCCAGTTTTCTTTACCAAACATCGGGTCTTCTACAATCAAATCCAGATGTTTCCCTATCGGTCCCTCACCCTCTTTTTTACCACCCACACAGGCATGGCTTAGTATCTTTACTGGATTTTGAAATAAAATACTCTGCTTTCCCTGCATTTGCTTCATAAAATACCACCTTTCTTTCACTTTGATTCATCATCTTACTGAAAGATAGTATTTTCTAAATCAGAAGAATTTATGTATTCTGATTTAATTCATCCCAGACTTATTAAAGAGCGAAACTTTCTAGATTTCTAAATTTGACTCATTAAATATTGCTGAAAAACAGAATACTGGAAGGAAAATAATCCCTATCTGTGGCCTCGGAGCAAGCGTTGAATGCGAGCGCATAAGCGAACATTCAACGCGCCGCGACTAAAGTCACAGATAGGGATTATTTTCCTTCCAGTATTCGTCTATTTAGCCAACACCTATTTGTCTAATCCCCGAAATCAATAATCCACTTTAATAAGACACAACCCCTGTGCCGGTGCTGTTGGTCCTGCCATCTGGCGGTTCTTTGCTTCAAGAATTTCTGGGATCTGTTCTGGTTTTATCTTCCCTTTACCAACTTCCAGAAGTGTTCCCACAAGTATTCGCACCATATTCTGAAGGAATCCTGTTCCATGGAAATCAAAATAAATAAAACTTCCCTTTCTCGTAATTTCAATCTTGTCTACAACACGTACTGTAGACTTTTTCATACGAGGATTTCCACAAAAACTTTTATAATCATGCTTGCCTTCCAGATATGCGGCTGCCTGCTGCATTTTTTCCACATCTGGACGTTTTTCTAATACAGCCACATATTTTCTCTGAAATACAGGCTTAACTGGTCCATCATAACAGGTATAACGATACAGTTTCCCTACAGCTTTATATCTGGCATGAAAACGTTCAGAAGCTTCTCTCACTTCTTTTACTGCAATGTCATCAGGAAGATATCGATTCATATAATCCCGAATCTCATCAGGAGTCCTCTCTCTCCCGCCTCTTTCTTTATCTGTAGCATCAAAAACTGCATTTGCAACCATCCCTCTGGCATGTACCCCGGCATCTGTCCTGCCTGCACCAAGAACATCAATAAACTCTCCACACATTCTTGTAAGAACATTCTCAAGCTTTCCCTGTATCGTATCTCTGTCTGGCTGATGCTCCCACCCATAATATCGGCTTCCATCATAACAAATCGTCATTTTATAATTTTTCTTCATTGTATATTCTCTCTTTCTCTTAGCACTATACTCCCATATGTATTGCTGAAAGAATTAATCCTACTTCCTGTTCCATACCTACAAGCATATTGCTTCCATTCAAGCTCACTTCTTCCTCTTGTGTATAATCTACTACTGTAACATTCTTCTCCCCAGTAAGCATCCTATAACTTGTCTTTCCAAGTTTTTTTGCTTTTTCCTGCTCTTTTCTCTGTAATTGCTTGATATAAGTACATACTTGTTCACAAAAAGTATCTTGCATATAGTTTTTATCTTTTTGTTCATTCTCATATCTTCCTATACTCTCATTGGTTCTATTCATTAATTCTCTACCGACCATCACAGGGGAAGAAGAAATTACTGCCAAAAGTCCAATCACCCTTGCCATCTGGCGTTTCTTCACATCAAATCCATTCTTGACGAAAAACATATACCACTGTATCGCCTTGGCAACTTCGGCAGGTCCTCCATCTGCAATCATTATACTTCCAGTAAGAGCTTCTATATCTTTTTGGTCTGCATACAAATTCCTGACTCCCTCTTCTAAAACAGGAATACGCATAGAAAGTTCCTCCATACCATAATAAGAAGCTGCCAGCATTCCTCCACTAATTAAATCTTCTCTCTCTTTCATAACCATCTGAAGTCTTCTTAAAAGTGGAGTTATCGTCTTATCTGGCTTACCTGCAAAATAAGCCGCTATCAAAAAAAGGCTATCTCCTCCTTTAAAACCAGCTTTCTTCAGCTCAGCATATCCCCTCCAGACTTTCTCCTTCCACAATTCCTGTGCCTTATAATTCTTCTCTTCTATATCTTCCTCGGCAACCGTCTTCCCCATATTCTTCTGTTCGTCGATATAAGAAAATATCCTATCTAACTGATTTCTGTCTTCCATTATTTTGTACTCCCAATCAATTACCTTTTTTAGATTTCTCTTTTACATTTCTTTTGTATTATATATTACTGTGAATGACTTTGTAAAATATTTTTATTCTTTTTTAAACAAACAGTATAGGATAACTTAATTATTTATTTGCACTATCCGCCTCTATTACGGACTTAATCCGCTTCATAAGCGTATCATAATTCTCCTGATTATCAATTCCGCCAACCATTGGCTCTCCTACAATATTACCTTTTCTGTCTACAAGAATTGTTGTCGGAAATGCCATGATCTCAGAGGCATATTTTCCTGCATCTGAATTAGCATCCAATGCGAAATTTCGGTATTTTGCTCCCTGACTTTCAAGTATTTTCTTTGCTTCCTTAATTGTAGCTTCTTTTCCATCGAATGTATCGGTATTAACCCCTACAACTTCTCCTCCCATCGACTTTATCGCATCATTTAATTCATTAAGCTTTGATAATTCGGCAACGCAAGGCTTGCAGCCTGTAAACCAGAAATTCATAACCGTTACTGCATTTTTAGAAAAAAGATTTTCCTCAACGTCATTTCCATCAAAATCTTTTCCTGAAACATTATTAAAAGCAATGGTATCATCATCTTTGGAATCAGAAGCACCTGATGTATCTAATTTGTTGTCGACTTCTGTTATCTGCTCTTCAATTCCACGGATTGTCTCAATATCTTCTTTTAATGTTTTTAATTCATCATCCGTAAAAGAGTTTTTGTTTGATTCCACTGTGGAAGCAAGGTATTCGGCATAATTATCCGAGCCGGCATCTGCTTTGGACATCTTACTAAATACTTTTTCCCAGACATCTTTATGTTTTTCAAAAATCTCATTTTCCTGCTGGTATAAATCATCCAGTTTCGCCTGCAAATCTTCTGTCTTTTCCGTTCCCTCTGATACAGATGAAGAGTCTGCTTTTCCAACATCTCCCTTTCCTGTACATGCAGTAAATGATAACGCTACGCAAAGTGTAAGAATCATGATAATAGTTCTTCTTGTTTTCATAATAAAAAACCTCCTTTTATTTGTCATTAAATTTTATAAACTGATAGTGGATTGCATCTTTTGGACAAGCTTTCATACAGGCACCGCATCGTATACATTCCGGATGATTTGGACTCTTTATAACATCAACATCCATTTTACATACTTTTGTGCACTGATGACATCCAACGCATTTATCATCTTCAACCTTTATGCTGAGAAATGAAATCTTATTAAATAGTGAATAAATCGCTCCAAGTGGACAGATCCATTTGCAAAATGGTCTGTAAAACAGGATACTTAAAAGAATTACCATAATTAAAATGATAAGTTTAAAAGAAAACAGCTTACCAAGTGCCGACCGAATAGCCGTATTGCCAAGTGATAACGGTATTGCCCCTTCCAAA
Organism: Anaerobutyricum hallii DSM 3353; assembly: GCF_000173975.1. Classification (GTDB taxonomy): domain Bacteria; phylum Bacillota; class Clostridia; order Lachnospirales; family Lachnospiraceae; genus Anaerobutyricum; species Anaerobutyricum hallii. The sequence continues at coordinate 18,792 of NZ_ACEP01000143.1, read as the reverse complement.
ACTCCCTGAGGACAAATATATTTACAGAAGAACGGATCTCCCATTCCAATCGAATTTGTTATAAATATTGGAAGAAATATAACAAAAACGAAAAGAATCATATATTTAAGATACCTTAATAATCTTAATTTTTCTGTGGAAAACTTTTTCCCCGGGATTTTATGAAGTAAATCCTGAAACCATCCAAACGGACACAAAAAGCCACATATAAATCTTCCTAACATTACACCAAGTAAAATAAAAAATCCGGTTATATAATATGTAAATTTAAACTGCGATGAACCAACTACTGCCTGAAAAGCTCCGATCGGACAGGCTCCTGTCGCTGCAGGGCAGGAATAACAATTCAATCCCGGCACACATACTGTTTTTGCATTTCCCTGATATATTTTTCCCTTAAACAAATTAGGAAGATGTATATTGGTAAGCAATGTGGCAGCCGCCTGTATCCCGCCACGCAGGCTGGCTATTTTTTTTGATATTAAACTTGTTTTTTTATCCAATTCCTACACACTCCAAACATAATTTTATTGCTTTACCAAGCACAACGGCAGCTTCGCCTCTAACAGCGCCATAGCTCATCATACTCACACCGGCGATGAGTAAAATAAACTGTGATATTTTCCTGCATTTCAAAATATTTATTACCCCCTTACTCATTAGATACTTAAAATTGTTTCTATACAAACTTTTAAGTATACTGTTATTATTGTCTTTGTTGACCTTGTGACTCTCGTATTATACAATAAGTGGTGTAAAATTTCTGTTAAGCGAATGGAGAGATTATTTTGAGATTATTAATTGTTGAAGATGAAAAAGAATTATGTGATACCATTTCAAAAAGCTTGTACGAATCAGGCTATGAAGTAGATACCTGTTATGATGGATATGAGGCTCTTGATTATATTTTGACGGAAGACTATGATCTAATTGTGCTTGATCTTAATCTTCCCGGCATGGACGGAATGGATATTCTAAGAGAACTAAGAAAAGAAAACGAAGAAACGAAGGTTCTTATCTTATCCGCACGAAGTCAGATTATAGATAAGGTGGAAGGATTAGATGCCGGAGCTAATGATTACATGGAAAAACCTTTTCATATACAAGAACTAGAAGCCCGTATCCGAAGTCTTACAAGACGTAAATTTGTACAAAAAGATATATGCTTGCATTGCAAAGACATAAAGTTTGATACGAAAAAGCGGGAAGCATATGCCAAAGGAATACTCGTACCTTTAACCAGAAAGGAAAATGGTATTTTAGAATATTTACTTCTTAATCAAGGCAGGCCTGTAAGTCAGGAAGAACTGATTGAACATGTTTGGGATGCTTCCATAGACAGTTTTAGCGGCTCTATCCGGGTACACATGTCATCTCTCAGGAAAAAATTTAAATCAGTGCTCGGTTATGATCCCATCGTAAACAAGATTGGCGAAGGTTATAAGCTTGTGGAGGGTGTGTCATGAAAAAAATGTCGCTTCAGTGGAGACTCACTATTATAACTACTTTACTAATCGCAATGATATGCGGAAGCCTTACTATATTTATCTACAAAAACGGAGTCTACTATATCGATTCTCTGCAAAATACTGTAGATGCTAAAAGCGAAGATAATAATGAGAAGAATCCAGATGAAATCTATATCAGTATTCCAGATGAAGAGTGGAACAATTTTGCAAAGAATTTTTCCATTCAGGTATATAATAATAAAGCTGACTACAAAAAAAGCAGTCTGCTATTTTCAACACTGTTATCTCTTCTTGGAGGTGTGATTACATTTTTTATAAGTGGCCATGCACTAAAACCACTATGTGATTTCTCAAAGAAAATTGAAGAAGTGCAGGCACAAAACCTGTCGGATTCCCGAATAGAAGAAAATAAATTCTCTGAACTGAACCAGCTTAGTGTTTCATACAATAAAATGCTTGAACGACTGTCAGAAGCATTTAAGCTGCAAAGGCAATTTACCGCTAATGCTGCCCATGAGCTTCGTACACCGCTTGCTGTGATGCAGCTTCAGATAGATTTGTACAATTCCTCAAAGCATCCGAATAATGATACATCTGCACAACAAACTATAAGCATGATTACCGAACAAACAGAACGGCTCAGCAAAATGGTAAGAACGCTTCTTGATATGAGCGAGCTTCAAACAATAGCACGAGATGAAGAAATCGCAATATCTGCTCTTGTTGAAGAGGTTCTTGCTGATTTAGAACCTCTTGCACAGGAAAAAGGAATCAACCTTATCGAAAAATGCGACAATGTACTCTTAATGGGAAGTGATATTCTCATCTATCGACTTGTATATAATCTTGTCGAAAATGCCATAAAATATAACTTTTCCGGTGGAACAGTCACAGTAAACGCCACACAGCAAAACAGTCAGCTTCATCTTACAGTTGAAGATACTGGAAACGGTATCCCCGAAGAACTTAAAGAACGGATATTTGAACCTTTTTTCCGTCTGGATAAATCCAGAAGCCGGGAACTTGGCGGCGTGGGACTCGGTCTTGCACTTGTCCGTGAGATTGTAAGGGTGCATAACGGCAGCATTTTAGTTAAAAATAATGCGAACTCCGGCACAACTTTTGAAGTGATTTTTCCATAACAATAATTTATAACCATCTACTATATGCAACATACTATAAAAAAAATATCCAATAAACACATCCAATTACCCAGCTTGTAAATACTCCATATAAAATAACCGGACCTGCTATCGTAAAAATTTTCACTCCAATTCCAAAAACCTGTCCCTCTTTTTGATATTCAATTGCTGGTGATGCAACAGAATTTGCAAAACCAGTAATTGGAACGAGAGTTCCCGCACCACACCACTTTGCCAAAGGTTCATAAAGCTGAAAACCCGTCAACACAACACTGATCAATACAAGGCAAACGCTTACTACAATGTATGAATTTTCCTCACTCACACCAACTCTATTATACGCGATCTGACGGATCAACTCTCCCAAAACACATATCGCTCCTCCAGATACAAACGCATGCCAGCAGTTTGAAAATGAGCTGAATTTAGGGGTCAGCTTTTTTACCTTCTCTGCGTATTCCTGATTACTAAATTCTTTTTTCATACATTTCACTCTCCTTCAAAATTTTCATATAGTATACTAAGTATGTACTAATACACTGAAAATATTCTCCCACCCCAGAAAATTAATTTCTGATTTGCCGCAGGCAAAGGAGACGCTCCCAAAGAGAGACTATTTCTTCTGTCCCCATCCCCAAATTTTTTTCAACTGATTTGTAGGACTGAAATACACAGAACCCTCCTCCTCTGTAATCTATAAAAATGCGCCTTAGAGCAAGTTCAAGTTGCGGATGAGCAGCTTGGACGCAGTGAAACGAAGCATTTTTATAGATTACAGAGGAGGAGGGTTCGTCTGTTTATTTTTCAAATTCTACAAATCAGAAGTTATTTCGCGCAGGTCGTTTCTGCATTTTTCCCATCATAATCAAAAAGCCCATCATTCTTCTCCTCCAATGCCTTTATCATATGATATGTATATTCATTATATGGTGTTGGAACGCCAAGTTCTTTTCCCATTCGCACTAACGCTCCGGAAAACATATCTATCTCCGTATGACGTCCGGCATCAATATCCTGCAATGTAGAATAACGTGCTGTTGGAGGAACCGCACTTCCCCGGGCGGACTTTATATCTACCTTGCTCATATCAATTCCTTTTGCCGCTGCAACAGCCTCGACTTCCTTCTTAAGTCCGTCACTGATTGCCTTCATATGTGTACTGTCGCTATAACAGCCAACTCCCGCTCCAAGAATCGCCTGCGGAAGATTATTACAGATATTTAAGCGATATTTACTCCACATCTCCTCACGAATATATTCTGTCGCACGAAAATGTAAGCCTGTATCTGCAAAAAGCTCCTTAATCTCCTCTACTCTCTCACTCTCAAATGGCGCAGAAATCTCTCCGAAGATTATTCCAATCGTAGTCTCCGGATCAAAACAATAACCTGTTCCTTCTTTATGAGAAGCTACCTTAATAATCGAGTGCAAAATATGAGATGCATCTACTTTCTCAGATATAATCTCTTCACTGTCTACTCCGTTCATAAGGCTCATGATAATTGTATTATCTCCAACTGCTTCTTTAATACTGTCAACAGCCCCCGGTAAAGCTCCATACTTCAGAGAAACAATCAAAAGGTCAACTCCATTAGCTTCGCTTGGAGTCCACACTTCTGGATGATACACTTTTTCATTAATCAAACATCCATTTTTCTCAAGACGTTCTTTTCTCTCTCCCTCCGCAATTACGCCAAGCTTAATATCCTTACGATTTGAAAGTCCCCAGATAATATATGAGCCTACTGCTCCGGCTCCGAGAACTGCTACTGATTTTATCCGCATGTTTATCACCTCATAAATTTTTGTAAAAAACCGCTTCTATTATATCAATTAATCAGGGTTTTGAAAATACCGAGTTGCCGCAGGCAGTGACAACTCGGACAAAACCATACCATAGTATAGAACCCATCTATGTCTTCGTCAACTAAAACAGACAAACTTTATCCAGCCACAGATATAGGTTCTATTCTCTCTTGGGGTTCGTCCGTTTGTTTATTCTTCAGCTAATGCATATTCCTCGATCAGTTCCCAGATTTCATCTCTTCCTGCTTTTGTGACAGCAGAAAATGGTACGATTGGAACACCTTCGATTACTTTTAAAGTATCTTTTAACAGTTTTAACTGTTTTTGAAGCTGGCTTCGTTTGATTTTATCGGCTTTGGTTGCTACAATTACCGGAGAGAAACCGTTGCTTAAGATCCAGCGGTACATCTGTACATCATTATTGGTTGGCTTATGGCGAAGGTCAATGAGTAAGAATACCATACGAAGCTGTTCAGAAGTATGAAGATAGTTTTCTATCATCGGTCCCCATTTTGCTGCGACTTCTTTAGATACTTTGGCATAACCATATCCTGGAAGGTCTACAATATACATTTCTTCATTTACGTTGTAGAAGTTAATGGTCTGTGTTTTTCCTGGCTGTCCTGAAGTTCTTGCTAAAGACTTTCTGTTTACAAGGGCATTAATGAGGGATGATTTCCCTACGTTTGATTTACCGGCAAATGCAACTTCTGGTAATGTGTTTTTAGGAAGCTTACTTGTAATTCCGCATACAGTTTCTAAGTTTACATTTTTTATAACCATGTTTTTCCTCCTTTCTCTAACTTTTTAAACCATGGTTCAATATATATATATCAGTTAATCTAAATCATAAATTTTAATATGTATTGATTATTTAGCTATTATCTTTGATAGAAATCAATGACTTAATTATTCAAACATCGTAGTTACTTTTTCATAGCATGTTCAATCACTTCATTCATATCCTCAACATAAGTAATCTTCATGCCATCTGTAATTTCTTCATCAAGTTCTACAACGTTTCGTTTATTTCTTGCTGGAACAAGGACTTCTTTTACACCAACGGTTTTAGCTGCTAAGAGTTTTTCTTTTAAGCCGCCGATTGGAAGAACTTTTCCTCGAAGAGTGATTTCTCCTGTCATAGCAATATCCCCTCGAACTGGGATGCCTGTAATTGCAGAAAGGATGGCAAGTGCCATTGTGATTCCTGCAGATGGACCGTCTTTTGGTACGGCTCCTTCTGGAATATGCAGATGAATATCATGTTTTTCAAAATAACCGCTGTCAATTCCATAGTTTTCAGCAATAGAGCGGACATAACTAAGACCAATCTGTGCAGACTCTTTCATGACATCGCCCATACATCCGGTAAGCTCCATCTTTCCTTTTCCTGGCATGACATTTACTTCAATGGAAAGCGTATCTCCACCAACACTGGTCCATGCAAGTCCTCTCACAACACCAATCTGCGGTTTTAAGTTCTCATCTTCATCCTCAAATGGCGCTGGCCCAAGAAGTTCTTTTAAAGACTTTTTCTTAATATCGACCTTTTCTTCACCTTCAACGATTTTGCGGGCGGCTTTGTGCATAAGCTGTCCAATAGTACGCTCAAGATTACGTACTCCGGCTTCTCTTGTATAAAAATGAATAACCTCACGGATAACTTCATCAGAAATGCTTACCTGTTTTTTTGTAAGTCCGCTTAACTTTCTCTGCTTCTTTACAAGATAATTTTCTGCGATGTGGAACTTTTCATTCTCTGTGTAACTGGAAAGCTCGATGATTTCCATACGGTCACGCAAAGGTTTTGGAATTGGTGTAAGGTCATTAGCTGTTGCGATAAAGAATACTTCGCTTAAATCTAAAGGTACTTCAAGATAGTGATCACGGAAGTTTACATTCTGCTCTCCATCTAACACTTCAAGAAGTGCAGATGCTGTATCTCCTTTATAATCGCTGCTTACCTTGTCTACTTCATCCAAAAGCATGAGGGGATTCTTTACACCTGCCTGACGGATTCCCTCAGCAATTCTTCCTGGCATTGCTCCGACATATGTCTTTCTGTGTCCACGGATTTCTGCCTCATCTCGCACACCACCTAAAGAAATACGAACATACTTCTTATGAAGTGCTCTGGCTATGGACTTTGCAATCGAAGTTTTTCCCGTTCCCGGAGGACCTACGAGACAAAGAATCGGTGTCTCTCCCTTTTTCGTAAGGAAACGAACAGCAAGATAGTCAAGGATTCGTTCTTTGACTTTTTTAAGTCCGTAATGATCTTCCTCTAAGATTTCCATTGCTTTTTCAAGGCTCTTGCTATCTCTTGAAACCTTGTTCCACGGCATTTCAAGCATTGTCTCGATGTAGTTCTTCGTCATTGTACTCTCTGCCGCAACAGGAGGCATCTTTTTGTAACGCTTGATTTCTTTTTTGATTTTATCTTTTACTTCTTTAGAGGCTTTTAATGCCTCACATTTTTCGAGGTATTCGTCTGCTTCTGAGACAATGTCATCCTCGCCAAGTTCCTCTCTGATTACCTTCTGCTGCTCTCTTAAAAGATAATCTTTCTGGTTTTTATCTACATTTTTCTTTACTTTTTCTGCAAGTTCATTACGGATGATACTGATTTCCACTTCTTCTTTCAAAATGGCAAGGAGCATCTCTACCTGTTTTTTCACATCAGACTCTTCTAAAATCTGCTGCTTCTTTCCAAGTTCAAATGGAAGCTGGGATGCCAGTTCGTTAATCAGTAGAAGTAATTCTTTTTCATCAATGGCTTTTTGAAGCTGTGGTGCAAAAAATCCCGGATTCTTCTCGGAAAATTCTTGCGCTTCCTCTTCTAACATTCTAAAAAATGCTTCCTCTTCCACTGGATTTTCCGGGTAATTTGTATCAGGAATCTCTTCGACTTCTGCCTTCACACATCCATCAAATTCTATATAAGATGTGATTCTGGCTCTTGCCTCACCCTCTACAAATACTCTCAATACGCCCTGTCCGGCTTTTACCATCTGAAGAATCTTCGCAACTGTTCCTACAGTATATAAATCCTCTTCCTCCGGCTTATCTAAAGATGGGTCAATCTGATTCACCAGAAAAATCCGTTGTTCATGATTTACCGCCTGTTCTAAAGCTGCCATTGACTTTGGCCTTGATACTTCAAAATACACAGAAGTATTTGGGTAAACCATCTTGCCCCGCAATGCAAGCAAAGGTAATATTTGTTTCTCCATTTGTTCCTCCTTTTTCGGAGTATTTTTATGTTTATTTTTTATAATAAATTAGTAATATACTATCTTAATGATATTTTTCTAAATAATTAGCTTTTCATCAAACTATGTTATCTTCAGCGAGCAATACTGTCTATTGTCTCATTTAACCATTTTATTGACAAAAAGCAGTCTACATTATTTATATGAAAATCGTACTATTATATAAAAAGGCTGGCACAAAGGTAACAAAAAACTCCCTCCTGTGTCAGCCTGTGCCTCTTAACAGTACATGTTAAGCGATTTCGTTGTTATTTTTCTTTTGACGCTTTCTTGTAACCGTCTTTTTGGTTACTGGCTGGTCATGATAAGTCAGCTCCGGCTCACCGCTTCCATCCACTGTCTCTTTTGTAATTGTACAGGATTCTACTAAATCATCCGATGGAATCGTGTACATTAAATCCATTACTACAGATTCCATGATAGAACGAAGTCCTCTGGCTCCTGTATTTCTCGCAATTGCCTTTTCTGCGATTGCTTCTAAGGCATCATCAGTAAACTTAAGCTCTACACCATCCATCTCAAATAACTTCTGGTACTGTTTTACTAATGCGCTCTTTGGCTCTGTAAGAATCTTTACGAGAGCATCTTTGTCTAATGGATTCAGAGATACATTGACAGGAACACGGCCAATGAATTCTGGAATTAATCCAAACTTTACAAAGTCTTCTGGAAGAACCTGTTTTAATAAAACACCTACGTCCTTCTTTCGCTGTTCCATAATCTCTGCCTGGAAACCGATAGATTTCTTTCCAATACGGTTCTCAATAATCTTTTCAAGGCCATCAAAGGCTCCACCACAAATAAATAAAATATTTGTCGTGTCAATCTGAAGGAATTCCTGATGCGGATGCTTTCTTCCACCCTGTGGCGGAACAGAAGCTACAGTTCCCTCTAAAATCTTTAATAAAGCCTGCTGTACTCCCTCACCAGAAACATCTCTTGTGATAGAAGTATTCTCTGACTTTCTTGTAATCTTATCAATCTCATCAATGTAAATGATACCAGTCTGTGCACGCTCGATATCGTAATCTGCCGCCTGAATCAGCTTCAGTAAGATATTCTCTACGTCTTCTCCTACATAACCTGCTTCTGTCAATGCTGTCGCATCTGCAATGGCAAATGGTACATTTAACTGTCTTGCTAATGTCTGTGCAAGAAGTGTCTTACCAGAACCAGTAGGTCCAAGCATGATGATGTTACTCTTCTGAAGTTCTACATCATAGCTTCCACCTGCCAGTATACGCTTATAATGGTTATATACTGCTACGGATAAAACCTTTTTCGCCTCATCCTGACCGATAACGTAATCATCTAAGAAAGCCTTCATTTCTTTTGGCTTCATCAGATTGATTTCCTGTGTGTCTTCATTAAAATTTTCAAACTCGTCTTCCATGATTTCTGTGCATACTTCAATACATTCGTCACAGATATAAACGCCCTTTGGACCAGCTACGAGCTTTCTTACCTGATCCTGCGTTTTATTACAAAATGAACATCTGAATTGCTTGTTGTTGTCGGATCGTGTTGCCATATTGTCACCTCACTCCTGCTTGCAATCTGTCTCATAGAAAAGTTACCACAACTATAATTGATAGCTGTGGTAACCCTATTATTTCATGTATTTCCGAAATCTTTCAGCCCGCCCTAAAACGTTTATATAACACGCATCTTTATGAAAGCATTTTCCAAACACGCACTAGAAGCAGATATACTGAGATTTCAAAAATACATCTTACTGTCTTTTCTCAACCACGGCATCAATAAGACCATATGCTTTTGCCTGCTCGGCTGTCATATAGTTATCTCTTTCCGTATCCTGAACGATTTTCTCGTATGGCTGACCAGTATTCTCTGCAAGAATTCTGTTTAATTTTTCTTTTGTATGCAGAATGTGTTCTGCCACAATCTCAATCTCTGTAGCCTGTCCCTGAGCACCGCCGGATGGCTGGTGAATCATAATCTCAGAATTTGGAAGAGCCAGACGTTTTCCTTTTGCGCCGCCGGCCAGAAGGAATGCTCCCATACTGGCTGCCATACCCATACAAATTGTGGATACGTCGCACTTTACAAACTGCATGGTGTCATAAATCGCCATTCCAGCAGTCACAGAACCACCCGGACTCATAATGTATAAGCTGATATCCTTCTCAGGGTCTTCAGACTCTAAGAAAAGGAGCTGAGATACGATTAAGCTCGCTGTGGTATCGTTCACTTCTTCACCAAGAAAAATAATTCTCTCTTTTAAAAGACGGGAATAGATGTCATAAGATCTCTCCCCATGACTTGTCTGTTCAATGACATAAGGTACTAAACTCATAATTCCTCCTGTTTCTACATAAACAGCAACCAGAAATTTTAATTATGTGTAACTATCTTTAAGTTACTCCTATTTTTCTTCAAAATCAAGCTCTTCAGTAGCTTCTGTTACATTTGCCTGATTCAGTACAAATTCAACTGCTTTCTGGACTGCGATATCTTTCTTCATGTTCTCTTTCTGTTCTTCTGGAATCATGCCTTCGATCTGACTTGCTTCCATCTGATACATCTGAGCCATCTTTTCAAATTCTTTCTTTAAGTCTTCTTCGTTTGCTTCAATATTCTCTGCTGCAACAATTGCTTCAAGAACAAGGCTTCCCTGTACTCTCTTTAATGCGTCGCCCTTCATGTTTTCTCTTAAAGCATCCATGTTCTGTCCGGAGAACTGAACATACTGTTCAAGAGAAAGTCCCTGGTAAGAAAGTCTCTGTTTGAACTCATCTACCATCTGGTCTACCTGGAAGTCAACCATAGCATCTGGGATATCCATCTCAGAAGACTCTACGATCTGCTCGATAAGAGCGTTCTCTGCGGCAGATTTAGCCTGCTCTTCTTTTGCTGTAGCAAGTTTTTCTTTGATATCGTTCTTGTACTCTTCAAGAGTATCGAACTCTGTTGTATCCTGTGCGAAATCGTCATCGATTTCTGGGAGCTGTTTTTCCTTGATTCCAAGAACTTCTACATGGAATACTGCAGCCTTACCAGCTAAATCTGGTGCATGGTATTCTTCTGGGAAAGTAACCTCTACGTCTTTTTCTCCACCGATTTCAACGCCGATTAACTGCTCTTCGAAATTATCGATAAATGTGTGGGAACCGATTACTAACTGCTGGTTCTCTGCTGTACCACCGTCAAATGCAACACCATCAACAGTACCTGCATAGTTAAGAGTAATGATATCTCCATCCTGTACAGCTCTGTCTTCTACAGTGATTTCTCTGGCATTCTGTTCCTGAGCCTCTTTTAATTTAGCTTCTACTTCTTCATCAGCTACTTCTACAGAATCCATCTGTACGTCTAAGCCTTTATATTCTCCTAATTTCACTTCTGGTTTTACAGCTACTTCTGCTGTAAAGATGAAGTTCTGTCCTTTTCCAATCTGAGTTACGTCTACTTCCGGACGGGAAACTACTTCAAGACCGCTCTCTTCTAATGCTGCTGCATAAGCTTCTGGCATAAGTTCGTTAGCTGCATCTTCGTAGAAAACTCCTGCGCCATATTCTTTCTCAATGATATACATAGGTACTTTTCCTTTACGGAAACCTGGCAGATTAAAAGAGCCTTTCTTCTTATTATAAGCCTTCTTCATTGCTGCATCAAATTTAGATGCCTCTACCTCGATAGTAAGCTTGGCCATATTATGCTCTAATTTTTCAACCTGTACGCTCATTTTTAGTATCCTCCTTAATATGTTCCTTATTTAAAGTTTATTCATAGTAAACTCATTTTGTATTTTAATTATATGAAAACACATTTAAACATTATAGCATGAGAAATATTCACTGTCTATAACTATTTGACGAAAAACTGATAGAAAACTTGCAGAAAACCACCGAAAAAACATCAAAATAAGCCGTCTGTCCTCATTTTCAAGGGCAGACAGCTCATTCTTACGGTATTCTGATTTCAGTAAGGGACTCTTCTAAAGAACCAGCGAAAATTTAGCGGCTCTGACCAGCCATTTCCTCTTCCTGTCTCTTGATCATCTTACGAACCATTTCTCCTCCGATGGAGCCGGCATCTCTTGCAGTAATATCTCCGTTATATCCCTGTTTTAAATTCACACCAAGTTCGTTGGCTACTTCCATTTTAAAACGGTCCATTGCGTCTCTTGCTTCCGGTACTTCTACTCTGTTAGATGAAGAATTTTTATTACTTGCCATTGTCTCTACCTCCGTAATGAATCTTCGATTTGAATACCGTAATCCTATTGTGTGCAAATAGGGAGAAAATATGATGGTAAATGTAGGGAGATTTTTGTGATGATTTTTGTTTCAATAATCCAAGTGAGCTGTTATTGAAATGTTGCCAGGGGTTCTGAAATTAAAATATCTGCGATTATCCTTAATTTTCGAGTCGTTGCCATCCCAAGGCTTCTACTCCGCTGTGTTGTTGCAATATGTGCAAATACTCGAAAATTAAGGATAATCGCAGATATTTTAATGTTGAAGATTGTGACAACATTTCAATAATTTTAGTTTTGGAATTGAAACAAAAATCATTCATCCAAATTATGGGTACATTATATAAACAGACCCCAGAATCCTAAATAATCTATATTTGTGACCTGGGAGCAAGGTTTGAATGCGAGCGCATAAGCGAACATTCAAACCGCTGCGACGAAAGTCACAAATATAGTTTCTTAGGATTCTGGGGTCGTCTGTTTCCCTGAGGAGGGGTGCTACTCAATCCCTATGAGGGATAGAATTTCATCCGGCTTTTTGATTATGATTTTGGCTCCGTGTTGTTTTAAGAATTCTTCACCCCGGAAGCCCCAGTCGCATAGAATTTCATCCATGCCGCTGTTTCTTGCTGTTTCAATATCCACATCGGAGTCTCCGATATAAACGGAGTTTTCTGCAGTGCTTCCGAGCTGTTTCAATGCTTCGATTACCGTATCTGGTGCTGGCTTTTTTCGGATTCCTTCGCTTTCTTTTTCTCCAATTGCAACAGGAATTAAATCTTTAAAATAGATTGCATTTAATTCTTTTACTGCAAAGTCTGCCTTATTGGAAACAATTGCAATCTTGATATTATTTTCTTTTAAAGTGTGAAGTAACTCCATAATGCCAGCATAAGACTTTGTTGTATCGTTACAGTGCTTTCCATAATGTTCTTTGAACAAAGTAAATGCCTTATCAAAGTTTGGATCGTCTTTTCCTCCTGGAATGGCTCTCTGCATTAGCAAAAGAATCCCATTTCCTACATATCTTCGCACTTCATCTAAAGTATGCTCTGGATAGCCACACTGTGTCATTGCATAATTCACACTGTTTTTTAAATCTTCTAATGTATCAAGTAAGGTTCCATCAAGGTCAAATACTACGGTGTCTTTTTTATTCATGTTTTGTATTCCTTATCCTCTTAATATATCTTTTTATATGTTCGCATCTAATCATAACTCAATTCGTTAGTTTATTATTATAAACTTCAGATATATATATATATTCTATTTCCAGAGTGTGCTTGAGAAATCAAAAATATCTGCGCACACTGTAGTTTCGGACAAACCACATATGTCATTTGCCCGAAATCAAAAATCTTATTTAACTATATCTACATTGGACGATACAGCATACTGCGGCTGATGTCTTTAATGGATGCGGCTCCGCACATTGCCATTGTGTCAGAAAGTTCTGCGGCAAGTTTTTCGATGTATAGTTTGACACCTTCTTCTGCGCCGCCGTAAACTGCCTGTACAAATGGACGGGCAATAAGTACGGCATCAGCTCCCATTGCTAATGCTTTGAAAATGTCGGTTCCCTGACGGATACCGCCATCAACAAATATCTTCATACGTCCCTGATTCCACTCTACGATTCTCTCCAATACTTCTGCAGTTGCTGGTGTCTGGTCAAGAACTCTTCCACCATGATTAGATACTACGATTGCACTTGCTCCGGCATCAAATGCTTTTTTTGCTCCTGCTACTGTCATAATCCCTTTTACAATGAACGGAATTCCTGCCGCATTGACAATCTCACCAAGCTGCTCTACTGTCTTACTTCCTGCCGGTGGATTAAGATTCTTAAGAAATGGAAGTCCTGCTGCATCAATATCCATGGCAACCATTTTCGCTCCACAATCCTGCACCATATCCATCTTTTCACGGATTGTCTCGATATTCCAAGGCTTAACTGTTGGGATCCCCTGTCCGTGATTCTTCTTAATCGCTGCCGTTGCTGCCTTAAATACATCTGGATTTGTACCATCTCCTGTAAATGCTGCAATTCCATTTGCTGCACAGGCAGAAACTAAAATATCATTATAGGTCAAATCATCATATTTATCCCCGTAGTGAAGCTTCATTGCTCCAACAGGTCCTGCAAAAAATGGATAATCAAACTTCTCTCCAAACAACTCAATGCTTGTATCTGGTGTTACATTCTCGCAAATAGTATCCATATTAATTCGGATATCTTTCCATGCGTCATAGTTTCTTATAGCAACGTCGCCTACCCCTTTAGCACCTGGGCCTGGCATCTGGTTTTTGCAGGCTTTTCCGTTACACTGTGGACAAACTTTACAGTATGGTCCAATCTCTGATTTTGCTTTTTTCATTACCTCTTCATATGTCATACCACTACCTCCTAATTCAAATCGCATAGTATAGGTTATTTATACACCCTCGGAAATAAAAATGCAATTTCTGATTTTGTGCCAGCATCCACAGTCAGCTCTCAGAGAATGAAATAACCTATATTTGTGGTCTCGGAGCAAGGTTTGGATACGAGGCCACAAATATAGGTTATTTCATTCTCCGAGCGCGTCTCTTTGCCTGCGGCAATCAGGATTTATGATATTTTTCCTCGTAATCCGTTATCATGGATTCTCTCTTATGTTTGCGAAGTCCGCGGTAAACCAGTTTCCTTATGATGTCATAAATAACCGCAAACAGTGGAACTCCGATAACCATACCGACAACTCCCCACATTCCGCCAAATAATAAAATGGCAAATAATACCCAGAAACTTGAGACACCAGTTGTATTTCCAAGAATCTTCGGTCCGATAACATTACCATCAAGCTGCTGCAATACGAAAATAAAAATAATAAAGTAAAGACAATGCATTGGATTTTCCAAAAGAAGTAATAAACCGCATGGAATTGCTCCGATAAATGGACCAAAAAACGGAATAATGTTTGTAATTCCGATGATCACACTGATAAATGCCGGTGCCTCAAATCCCATAATGGATGTTCCTGCAAAACATAAAAGTCCGATGATTGCAGAATCAATAATTTTTCCTACTAAAAATCCATTGAACATTTTGTCTGTGTAGCGGATTTCTTCCTCAATAATTTTTGCCCACTTGTCAGAAAATACTCCGTGTAAAATGAGTCCAGCCTGCGCCCCAAAAAGCTTTCTGCTTCCAAGAAGATAGGCCGAAATCAATAATCCCAGGAAAATATTTTTAACAACGCCAAGTACTCCAAATAACTGTACGCTGAGGCTGTTGATAATACTCTGCACTTTCTGTATCGTGTCTACATTTAAAAGACTGTCGATATTGCTTTCTGCCTGACTTGAAAATTCTTCAAAATATGCCTGTAATTCTGGCTGATTTTCAAGCATATGTTCAATCCAGTTATTTACTACAATAAGTTTCTGCGGCACCATCTGGATAATCTTCATAACACTATCCCATACCTGCGGAATAATCATCATGATAATGAGCCATATAACCGCAATTGCTACGCATAATGATATTACGATTGCTATAAAACAGATAAATCTTCTTGCTTTTGTCTTTGCTTTCGGGAAAATCTGAAATAGTTTTTCTTCTATTTTATTACACAAAGGAGCCAGAAGATATGCGAATACCACTCCATATAAAAATGGTTTCAAAATCTCAGTAATCCCCTTTAAAACGGAAATAATAACTGGCATTTTAAATAATACAAATGCACATAAAATCCCCGATGCCAATATCGCCGCTCCGATAATTCCTATTTTTAAATATCTTTTCATCTCGTCATCCTTCACCTGCTACGCGCTTCCTTTCTTCCGATGTTTCGCATAATGCTTTCGTAAATCCCCCTGCATTTTTAAAGTTCCCATATAAAAAGCAGATGAAACAGATTCCTTCATTTTCGAACAAACTTTAGTATACATTACCTTCCTGTATTTTACAACTTACAAAATGATTAAAATTCAAAGCTATAGCAGACGCAAACTTAGAACCCCAAAAGACAATATCCCCCATATCTGTGACCTCGCAGCTCCGAGGCCACAGATATGGGGGATATTGTCTTTTGGGGTTCGTCTCGTTCGTCTGTCTTTTTAATAAATCAAACCATATGCAGTACATGAATCAGCAACAGCCATGCTAATCCATAATAGGTAACAACAGCAACCAAGTCATTGATTGTCGTAATCAGTGGACCTGATGCAACTGCTGGATCAATCTTAATTTTGTGAAAAAACATTGGCACGAGGGTTCCTACCATGCTTGAAATGACCATTGCTGTCATAAGTGAGAATCCAACGCAACCGGAAATTACAAAGGCATGTGCAACTGGATTATGCTTGAGCAGCCAGATATAGAATCCGATAAATACAAATGCTAAAACGCCAAGGAAAAGGCCATTGCATAAACCGATTCTCATTTCTTTTACTACAAGACCAAGTTTCTGTTTTGTGCTTAATGTCTCGTCCATTAATACACGGATCGTTACAGCTAATGACTGGGTTCCGACATTTCCTGCCATGTCAAGGATTAATGACTGAAAACACATAACAACAGGAAGTACGGCAACAACAGTCTCAAAGACACCGACAACAGAGGAAACTCCCATTCCGAGGAATAAGAGAATAATCAACCACGGAAGTCGTTTTTTCATACTTTCAATTGTTGTTTCTTTTAAATCTTCTTCTGCAGTAAGACCGGCTAACTTTGCATAGTCTTCTCCCATTTCTTCATCAACGGCCTCAATGATATCCATTGCTGTGATAACACCGATTAATAAATTATCTTCTGTCAGAACCGGGATAGAATCCTCTGCGTAATCCTTGATTCTCTCAATACAATCATCTATCATTTCGTGGTCATTTACATAAGGATAAGAGGTACTGATAATGTCTTCTAAATTGTCTTCCTGTCTTGCCACGATTAAATCTTTTAAATCAATCGCACCATAAAATTTATCATTTTCATCTAAAACATACACTGTGGAAATGTTATCGTTTTCCCCTGCCTGCTGTACTAATTCACGCATCGCCTGGCGAATCGTCAGATTATTATGAATCACAATGAAATTGGTAGTCATTTTGCTACCCATCTCATCATCCTCGTAAGAGAGAATCATCTTAATGTCATGTCCCGATTCCTCATCGAGCAATCCGACCAGTTTTTCCTGCGTGGAATGATCCATCTCATCTAAAATATCAACCGCATCATCGGAATCCATAAAAGAAAGCACTTTTGCAGCCTCATCTAAAGGCAGTTCCTTCAAATAAGAATCCGGGTCATCAATATACGAAAAAATCTCCGCAATCTGTTCAGGCCCAAACATCTGGTACCAGCTTTTTCTCTCGGACTCTGACAGAAGCTCAAAAGCCTCTGCAATATCATTTTCATGGTAATCAGCAATTCGGTCAAGCATTTCCTCTTTTGAAAAAGAGCCATGCATAATCGCAAGAATCTCTTTTGCATAATCCGGTTTCTTTAACATTTTCTCCATCATATCTCTCCTTTCTTCCCCAAAAAGGGCATAAAAAGTCCACCGCTTTCTGTGTACTGTCTCTCGCCTTATAGCCAACAACATAATTTTCATAAAAAGAAAATAAGTTATTCAAAAATATCACTACTACAGGTACACCGATTCAAAAACCATTCGGCAGTTCATCAGCCAGCTATTCACTGTATGCGATTCTCTCACATACTGAATTTGTGTGCGAACTGTACAGGAATCCATCCACGCGGTGGAGAAAAAAGAAATATTTAAAAAATATCATATAGAGACATCCAAAATCAGGCACAGCTAAAAATGAAATCCACGTTCAGCCATGTCAAAATCTTCTTACTGCCACCGCAAATCATACTTCGCCCCGCACTATCACAACTGTCCATGTATTTCACTTCCTTTCCTGAATCTAATCTTAAATCAATCTTAAAACCGTTTGCCATTCTACTATAATGCATCCGTAAAATCAAGTCTTTTTGCCTTAATTACAAAGATATCTCTTCATTTTTACGCTAATTATACGCTGCTTTACAAAGTAACTTTTAATTATATTTTTACATAAATATCATTAACAGGATATCTTTATAAAATTCTTAATATGACAAATCGTTTTCTCAACAAAATCTAAAAACACGCTATTTTTCTATAACAAAAAATTCTATAAAATGTCTCAAAAAAATTCGCCTTTTGTTTTTTCAAATGCACTCTACAACATTATTTTTCAAACGAAAATGCCTGCTTAATACTATCATAATGAAGAAACTTACCTTCCGCAGCAAATCCTTCAATCTGCTCCTTTGTTGCAAACATATATCCATCAATCTCTGCTTCCTGAAATGATACATCATTCTCATCAATATCCATTACAAAGCGATATACATCTACAAAATAGTTATCTCCCTCACCAGGATTCTCTCTCTTATAAGTAAACAAATATCCGCCTTCCGCATTACGCACATCAAGACCCGTCTCTTCCTTCACTTCTCTTTGTACCGCTTCTTCAGAAGACTCTCCAGCCTGCACACCGCCACCGGAAACTTCCCACCAGCCAGGTGCCCATGCTTTTGTCATAACACGTTTTGTAATTAAAAAAGTTCCATCTGGTCTTGCGATAACACCAAGAACGGTCAGATGGTACTCTCCATCTTTTAAGCACCAGTCATTGCGCTTCATCATTCGTCCAGTTAACTGTTTATTCTCATCATAAATATCCCAAAATTCCATTGTAATCATCTCCTGTATAAATTCTTCATAATTGTCTTGTCCATAATAACACGACAGCGAGAAGAAAACAATTCTGATTTGCGCAGCAAAGGAGACGCTCTCAGTAAAGTCAGAATTTATGTTTTAAAAGATTTGCGGATTAGAAATAGACAGCCT